>CAZATV010000100.1:4039-8779 GCA_964488145.1 uncultured Polaromonas sp. | reverse complement strand
AGGAAGAGCCAATTGACGCCATGGGCGTAGTCGAGCGCCTGGAAGAGCCAGGCATTGAGCTCAAAGAGCAGGTAAAAGCTCACGGCACTCAAGCTTATGGCCGTTAGCGGTGCGAGAGGGAGGGAAGGCTTGCTCATGCGTCTTCGACTTTACTCACAATCCGATCTTAATGCCTGCCGGCGCGGCCTCATGGCACGCCCAATACCGGGTGGTAGCCTCCAGTAGCGCCTTGCTGTGCGATAATCCGGGTCGAGTCAGAAATAGTGACTCTTCTCCAGCATCTGCCACACACCCCGGTCGTCTCAGACGGCCTCGCTGTTCGAGAGTTCAGCGTTTCGTTGGATGGTTGATGTTTTTTCCAACCACCCAGCACACCTTCGGTGTGTGATGGCCAGGGCGGCCGAAGCTCACGGCTTCGTCGTTTTGCCCGCAGAAAGATGATCATGATGGACGCCTTGATGGCGCGCGAGGCCATGGAGCCCGCGCATGTTGTTTCCGAGCCGCTGATATCCGACGATACGCATCCGGCGCCGCTTAACCAGAGCGATGCCTTTGCCCGTCTTGGGCTGGCGTCGCCTTTGCTGCAGGCTGTTGCCGACTTGGGTTTTGTGGTGCCCACCCCGGTGCAACAGGCCACGATTGAGCGGGCACTGGCCGCCTGTGCGGCCACCGGTCCGGTTTCATCCGATTTGATGGTGTCCAGCCAGACCGGAAGCGGTAAGACGGCCGCCTTCTTGTTGCCCGTGCTGCAGAAGTTGATGATGCGTCGCCAGGAATTGGCCGATGAGGAAGAGGCCCGATGGGCGCGCCTGAGTGCCGAGGCTTTGGCCCGCGGCGATGAGGCCCCCAAGCGGCCCAAGCGCAAGAATCCCACCGATCCCCGTCATTTCAAGCCCGCTGTTCCGGGAGCCCTGGTTTTATGTCCGACCCGCGAGCTGGCTCAGCAGGTTAGTGCCGACGCCATCGATCTGGTGCGTCACTGCAAGGGGCTGCGCGTGGCTCATGTGGTGGGCGGCATGCCCTACCAGTTGCAGATTGCCCGTCTTCAAAATGCCGACTTGGTGGTCGCCACCCCAGGGCGTCTGCTGGACCTGCACCGCAGCCAGCAGATCAAGCTGGATGAAGTGCAGATGCTGGTCGTCGATGAGGCAGACCGGATGCTGGATCTGGGTTTTGCCGATGACCTGGCCGAGGTGCATCAGATCACTTCCCGACGTCAGCAGACCTTGATGTTCAGCGCCACTTTTGCGCCGCGCATCATGCAACTGGCCTCCCGTCTGATGCGCTCGCCTGAGCGCATACAGATTGATTCGCCCCAGGAGCGCCATCAATCGATCGAGCAGACCCTGCACTGGGCCGATCATGCCGAGCACAAGCGTCAGCTGCTCGATCACTGGCTGCGTGATGCCAGCCTGGATCAGGCGGTGGTTTTTGCCTCCACCCAGATTGAGTGCGACGCGCTGGCCCAGGATCTGGTGCAGGGCGGCTTTCATGCCGTGGCCCTCCACGGTGCCTTGAGTCAGGGCTTGCGTAACCGGCGTCTGGGTGCGTTCAGAGAAGGCCGCGTGCAAATCCTGGTCGCCACCGATGTGGCAGCGCGCGGTCTCGATGTGCCGACCATCACGCATGTGATCAACTTCGGTCTGCCGATGAAAGCCGAAGACTATGTGCATCGCATCGGACGGACCGGCCGGGCCGGGCGTCGTGGCCAAGCCGTGACGATTGCCGAACGTCGTGACCGTCGTCGCATTGCCGATATCGAGCATTACACCCACCAAACTTTTAAGCCGGCAGTGATTGCGGGTCTTGAGCCCCGGCAGCCGGTTCAAGGTTTTGCCAATCGTGCCGACCGGCGTGGTCCGGGCGGCTCAGGCCGGAGCGACCGCGCAGGTCAGGGCAGGGGCTGGGGCACAGATCGTGCGCTACCGCGTTCTACACCAGGACGTACGGCCGATCGCTGGCCCTCGCAGGGCGCGCCGGAGCGCGAAGGTCGATCGCCTGTCCCGGCCAAACGGTCCAGGGACCTGGAGCCTGTCGCTCAGCGTCGTTCACGTGGTTTCGATCCTCGGTTCGAGGGCCGCTCGCCCGATGTGGCTCCGCGGCCGGATTTTGCGCCGGCCCGCAAGGGTCCGGGCCGACCGCTTGAGCGCAAGTCCAGTCGCAGCCGTTGAGACCCGCGATGTGAGTCGGGTCGCCGTAGGCGGCACAGGGTAAACCACGGCTGCCGGTTTCTATCTTCGCTACCTAGAATGTTCGCTCAGCCCGTCCGTTTCGGCTGAGCAGGAAGATGTTCGTGCCAGGCAAAAAGCCCCCCGCTCCAGATGGAGCCCCCTCTCCAGCTGCGGCGCGTCCTGCGGGGCGCAGCAGCGCAGCCTCCCGATCTGAAGCGGGTGCCCGCGCGTCCAAGGCATCGACTGACGCGCCGACTGCCGCGCCGCGGACCATCAAGAAATATCCTAACCGCCGGCTCTATGACACCAGCAGCTCCTCGTACATCACCTTGTCGGACGTCAAGCAGCTGGTCATGACACGTTCGGCCTTCGTGGTTCGAGATGCCAAGACTCATGAAGACCTGACCCGCAGCATCTTGCTACAAATCATTCTGGAGGAAGAGGCGGGCGGGGCGCCGATGTTCACCGAAGACCTGCTGGCCAACATCATCCGCTTCTATGGCAACGCCATGCAGGGGGTGATGGGCAATTACCTGGAAAAGAATATCCAGACCTTCATGGAGCTGCAGGCCAAGCTCAGTGAACAGTCCAAGGGGCTCAACCCCGATCTGTGGGCTCAGTTCATCAAGAGCCAGTCGCCGCTCATGCAGGGTGTGATGGGCTCCTATGTGGAGCAATCGAAGGCACTGTTCACCCAGATGCAGGAGCAGCTGCAAAAGCAAAGCGAACAGATGCTCTCAAGCTTCGTCATCAAGCGCTGAGCCCCAGCGTTCGCAGCGCTGCCAGGCTCGGCGCTGCCTTCAAACGAAACGATTTTCGATGGCACCCAGGCCTTCGATTTCTACCCGTACCACGTCACCGCTTTTCAGGTACTGAGGCGGGTTCAGACCCATGCCCACACCGGCTGGAGTGCCGGTGGCGATGATGTCGCCGGGGTAGAGGGTGATGCCACGCGAGCAGGTCTCGATCAGAGTGGGTATGTCGAAGATCAGATCCCGGGTGTGGCCGTCCTGCCGGAGCTGACCGTTGACCCAGCCGCGCACCCGGGTCTGGGTGCCGTCCAGTTCATCAGCGGTCACGATCCAGGGCCCCATGGGGCAGAAGGTGTCGAAGGATTTGCCCAAGTCCCACTGCTGGTGACGCATCTGCACATCGCGGGCCGTCACATCGTTGACGATGGTGTAGCCAAAGATGTGGCTCAGGGCATCCTGACGCACGATGTTCTTGCCTGCCCGGCCAATCACCACGGCCAATTCGGATTCATAGTCCACCTGCTCGGTGATGCCCTGGGGCAGTTTGACCTCGTCATGGGGCCCGATCACGCACTCGGGCACTTTGGTGAAGACGATGGGCCAGGCGGCCACATTGGCGTTGTTGTTTTTGAAGACGGAGTCACGCAGCTCCTTGGCGTGTTCGTGGTAGTTGCGTCCGACGCAGAAGAGGTTACGCCGGGGTCTCGGAATGGGCGCCTCCAGCCTCACCTGCCTGATGGGTACGGACTGGGGCTGAACCGGTATGGCGCGCCAGTCGGCTTGTTCGATCAGTGAGAGCGCACCACGCTCGGCCAGGTGGGCCAGTTCAAATGCATTCACGGATTGCCCATCGGGCGATACCCGGCCGACATAGCGCCTGCCTTGAAATTGATAGGTCGCAATGCGCACGATGCGAGCTCCTTGGGTGGGTCGAGCAAGAGAGTCTAAATCGTCGGCGATGTTGCGCGCAGGGCGTCGGACATTTCCGGCTGCCATTCGGGTCTGCGACGATCGTCCTTGTGCAAGACGAAATTCTTTGTAAGAGGTTTCGTGGGAGCGCCGCCCTCGGCAGGGGGCCGATCAGACGCGGCGATGCACAGGCGCTTGATCGCCGCGAGGGCGCGGCTCCTACCTAACCCTGTGAGGGCGTGGCTGCCACCTAACCCTGTGAGGGCGCGGCTCCCACCAAACCCTGTGAGGGCGCGGCTGCCGCGCAGCAACGAGCGGTTCAGTGCTGCGCAGACAGGGCAAGGCAGGCGGGAGCGCCGCCTGCGGCGCGAAGGGACGCCGTTTCGCTCACGCTGCTCGGGCCAGGGGGGTGGCAAACAGGGCTTCCATCTCACGGCGAATCTTGTAAGCGTCGGTACCGGCGTCCATCGCCACATCGGCCCAGCTCAGGCTTTGCCCTTTCTTGACCGGACGGACGATCTTGACTTGATGGGCCAGCCCCAGGGGAAGTCCGCCCATCTGCATCGAGGTCTGCGCCGGCAGCAGTTTGCCCCAGACGGTGTAGCCGCCCTCGCCGTCGAGCATCTCGCCGGGTTGCAGGTCCCGCTTGGCGGTGGCCACCACATCGGCGTTCCAGCCTGTGGCCACCCCGGTTGGCTCTTGCCGCAAGGCCACGCTGGCCACCGAGACGCCCACCTCCAGTCCGATGAGGTGCCATCGCTTGTAGAGCGTGAAATAGCGGCCGCTGGGATCGGTGTGGGCGTTGTATTCTTCAAAGCAGTTCTTGATGGATTCGGTCTGCGCTTAAACCGTCACCCAGACCCCCATGTGGATGTCATAGGGGATGTGGCGGCCATCGGCCTCCAGGG
>CAZATV010000100.1:0-4029 GCA_964488145.1 uncultured Polaromonas sp. | reverse complement strand
AGATCACCTCGACCATGCCTTTGCGCTCAAGCACGCCGCCTTCGTCGCGGGGTCGGGTGACAAATGGGATGTCTTCAACACTGGCCGGGGGATAGAGCAGTCCGTTGCTCGGCACAGCCAGGCCGGTGGCGTTGGACACGGCAGTCGATTCAATCGATGGCTTGGAGCCGTCGAGGAAGCTGTTGAACATCTTCGGATTGAGTCCGCCGCGCCGAGCCTGCTCGGGGCTCAAGCCGTAGTAGCCCCAGACCGTCTCGGGCGTTGATTCGCAAAAATGTGGCAGCCACTTGTGACCGCGACCGGCGGCCACCACCGGAAAGCCACAGGTTCGCGCCCAGTCGACCAGATCGCAGATGAGCGCGGGCTGATCGCCAAAAGCCATGGAGTACACCACGCCGGCCTGGGCCGCCTTGCGCGCCAGCAGGGGGCCGCAGAAGGCATCAGCCTCTACCGTCACATTGACCACATGCTTGCCCTGATCGAAAGCGCGCAGGCAATGCGCTACAGCGGCAATTGGGTGGCCGGTGCATTCGACCACCACATCGATCTGGGGATGGTCGACGATGGCTTGCCAGTTCTCGGTGATCCATGTTTGCCCGGTCTTGAGGGCCTGATCGATGCTGCTGGCCTGCGTCTGCTCGCTCTTCCAACCGACGCGAGCCAGGTTGACGCGGGCTGCCTCAGGCGACAAGTCGGCAATGGCCACCAGATGCACCCCCGGGGTGCGTGGCACCTGGGCCAGATACATGGAGCCAAATTTGCCGGCGCCGATCAGGCCAATGCGCACGGGCTGGCCGTTGGCTGCGCGCTGCTGGAGTTTGGCATGGAGGTTCATCAGGCGGCCTGCTTGGTGGTGGCGATCGGTTCGGCTGAGGTCACCAGGGCGCTTCCGGGCATGCCGTTTTTCCAGGGCAGGTCGACGGGGTAGGGTTTGAGCAGGCAATCATCGGGCAGACAGTCGATCGGCGTGAAGTCGCGGTGGGCGATGTATTCAGGCCTTTTAAAGCGCCGGATGTGATTGGACACGGCGCACAGGCTCAGGTAGACACTGACCCGGTTCCAGGGGGAGAGATTACTGGTCGAAGCATGTACCAGGCAGCTGTGAAACAGGATCATGGAGCCGGCCGGCCCGGTGGGGCTGACGATGCCGCCTCGCTTGCCGCCGGCGCGCTCGACCAGCTGCGAGATCAGCTCGTTGCTGACGGTCCACAACGGATAGCTGGTGGTGGTCAGGTCGTGCTTGGCGTCGATCACACCTTTCTTGTGGCTGCCCGGAATGAACATCAAGGGCCCATTGAATTCGTTGACGTCGTCCAGGAAGATGGCCACGTTCATCGCCCGCTCGGTGGGCATCATGTCATCGTTGAGCCAGGTGCCGTAGTCCTGGTGCCATTGCCAGACATCACCCTCGAAGGCCATCTTGCCGTTGATCTTGAACTGGTGCATGTAAAGCTTTTCGCCAAAGATGTCCTGCACCGGCTCCACCATGCGCGGATGTCGGGCCAGCTTGGCAAACGGTTCGCTGTACAGATGCGCGGCAAAGTTGGTGCGTACCGCATTGCCGCTTTTTTCCCTAACGTTGTAGGCCTCGCGCCGGCTGTACAAATCAGGCACGGCCTCGGTCAGCGTCCGGGTCTCTTCCGGGGAGAACAGGCCTGGGAAGAAGAGATAGCCTTCGCGATCGAAGTGGGCCAGTTGTTCGGCAGTCAGTTTCATGAGGAGTCTCCGGTAGGACGTTGCGATTTGGGTCGGGAAAGCGGGGGCGGCCCCAGCGCTTTGGAGAGCAGGCGTCCGAGGTTTCGAGCAGCCTGTTCCGCGTGCTGTCGCATCAGGGCTTCGGCCCGCTCGGCCTGACCAGCCGCAATGGCGCGGGCGATGGTTTCATGCTCATCCCACACCGAGGCGCGCATGCTCGAGACTTGTAGCACCGCTCCCATGGCCCGGCGGATGTGAGCCCAATGCAGTTTGGCGCTTTGTGCGATCAGCAGGTTACCTGAGGCTTGGTAGATGGCGCTGTGGAATCGTTCGTCGGCCTCGATCATGGGCTTGATCTGTCCTCGGGCGAGGGCTTGCCGCCCCTCCTCAAGGATGCCCTCGGGCAGCGTGTAGCGAGCCTGAGCTGCCAGTCGCGCCGCCAGCGCGTCCAGGGCTGCTCGGACCTGGTAGATGTGATGCAGTTGCTGGGCGTCCAGCGGCGTGACCTGCACCCCGCGTCCCGGCGCATCCTGGACGAAGCCGTCTTTCTTGAGCAGTCGCAGGGCCTGCAGCACGGGCTGTCGCGAGACGGCCAATTGCGCGGCAATATCCTCCTGCATGATGCGAGCGCCCGGGGCCAGGGAGCCGTCGCAGATGGCGTCGAGCAGGACATGCCAGACCTGATCGACCAGATCAGGCGTGTTCTCGATTTGGATCAGAACGCTCATGGGGCTCGGCTTGAGTTCTGTATACAGAATACGTCTAGAGTTGGATGGACAACCTAGTGAATACCCTTAGATTGCCTTGTGCCAACATCGACCTTGGGTCAACCGTTGAAGGAGGTCTTATGTCGCTGCACGATCCGGCCTGGCTGGAGAGGATGTACAACAACCGCGCTTTGGTGCCGGCTTTCCCCGAGCATGCCGAGCGCTGGATGCGCGACTCGGCCTTGGCGCGGGTGCAGATGCCCTGTGCGCTGGACCTGCGCTATGGGCTCAGTGGCCGGGAGCGGCTCGATGTCTTCCCGGCCGAGCGCCCCGGCGCCGCGGTGGCGGTCTTCATCCACGGCGGCTACTGGCGGGCCCTGGACAAGAGCGATCACTCCTTTGTGGCGCCGGCGCTCCACGCCATGGGGGCCACAGTGGTCGTGCCCGGCTACGACCTCTGCCCGGCTGTCAGCATTCCTCAGATCACGCTGCAGATGGTCAGGGCCCTGGCCTGGGTTTGGCATCACATCGAGGCCTATCACGGGGACCCATCGCGCATCGTCGTTATCGGGCATTCGGCCGGCGGTCATCTCTCGGCGATGATGCTGCGCTGCCTCTGGCCCTCATTCGATCCGCGTCTACCCCGACAACTGGTCCGCAGCGCCCTGTCGATCTCGGGCGTGCATGATCTCGACCCCCTCTCGCGTACGCCATTTCTTCAAGTCGATTTGCGATTGACGTCGGAGGACGTGGCACGGGCCAGTCCCGCGCGACTGCCGGCCCCGGAGGGGACGCTCTATGCGGTGGCCGGTGCCCAGGAGAGTTCGGAGTTCGTACGGCAGACACAATTGATTCAGCAGGCCTGGGGCCCGTCGGTGGTACCGGTCTGCGAGGCAATCCCTGGCCTCAATCATTTCAGCGTGGTCGAGTCGCTCTGTCAAAGCGGCTCGCGCCTTCATCAGTTGGCAAGGGCGTTGATCGAGGGCAAGCGCATCGCCTGATCGGCAGCTCCATCGCCGCAGCGCCGCGGCCTTACATCAGCAGATGTTCGCCCGCGTTGTCGCCACCCAGAATGACATAGTTGACCTTGCGGATATCCATGAGCTTCTTGCCTCCGGCATAACTGATGGAACTCTGGATGTCCTGCTCCATCTCGGTCAGGGTGTCGGCCAGCTTGCCCTTGATAGGTTCGAGGATGCGCTTGCCTTCCACGTGCTTGTATTCGCCCTTGTTGAAGTCAGAGGCCGAGCCGTAGTATTCCTTGAACAGTTCGCCGTTCACTTCAACCGTTTTCCCTGGCGACTCTTCATGGCCGGCAAAGAGGGATCCGATCATCACCATGGAGGCGCCAAAGCGAACGCTCTTGGCGATATCGCCATGGCTGCGGATGCCGCCATCGGCAATGATGGGCTTGGTCGCCACCCGGGCGCACCACTTCAAAGCCAAGAGCTGCCAGCCCCCTGTGCCAAAGCCGGTCTTGAGCTTGGTGATACAGACCTTACCGGGGCCGACGCCGACCTTGGTGGCATCGGCGCCCCAGTTTTCCAGGTCGATCACCGCCTCAGGGGTGGCCACATTGCCGGCGATCACGAAGCTGCCCGGCAGTTTGTCCTTGATGTACGCGATC
>CAZATV010000099.1:0-8888 GCA_964488145.1 uncultured Polaromonas sp. | reverse complement strand
CGGGGAACTTGCGCACCGCAAAATTCACATCGCCGTTGTCGGCCTGATAGGCCAGCCCCTTGGCTTGCAGGCGGCCAATCAGATCGAGCATCTGGGGAACATACTCGGTGGCACGCGGCTCGACCGAAGGTGGCTCGATACCCAGCGCGGCAATATCCTGATGCATGGCCTGCGTCATCTCTGCAGTCAACTGGCCGATGGTGATGCCGCGCTCAATCGCACGCTTGATGATCTTGTCATCAATGTCCGTGATGTTTCGCACATAAGTGACGCGCAAGCCGCTGGCCTTGAGCCAGCGCTGCACCACATCGAAGGCCATCATCATCCGCGCATGACCGATATGACAGAGGTCATAAATGGTCATGCCGCACACATACATGCGGACGTGACCGGGCTGCAGCGGGGAAAAATCCTCCACGGCACGCGAGAGCGTGTTGTAGATGCGCAAGCTCATGAAAAATGCGGATTGAGGGCAGGACTGCGAGGCGACTGAACTCAAAGCAGTCCCCGAATGGCGACAACTATACCGCTGCGCTACACTTTTGGTGGCTTGCACCTGCCGACTACGGGTCGACCCCTAGGACAGCATGGGCGCCCTCCCGCCTGTCCGGCGGTCGGTCCCGCCCCCCGAACGCCCTGGTCATGAACTTTATCCCTCCGCTTGTCACGACTGATGCGCTATGGCGCCGCCTGTTGCGCCGGCTGCTACCGGCCCTGATGCTGGCGGCCGTCTGTGGGCATGCCATGGCCGATGCCTACACCGAGGTCAACCGTCTGACCAGCAGCGGTCAACTTGAAAAAGCTCTAGCCCAGGCCAACGCCTACTTGGCTGAAAAGCCACGCGATCCACAGATGCGTTTTCTCAAAGGGGTGGCCCTGTCTGAGAGCGGGCGTAAGCAAGAGGCCGAAGAGGTTTTCCTGCTGCTGACCCGCGAATATCCTGAATTGCCCGAGCCTTACAACAATCTGGCTGTGCTGTTGGCCGAGCGACAACAGTTCGATCAGGCCCGCCTGCAGCTCGAAGCGGCCCTGCGCAACGACCCAGCCTATGCCACCGCCCACGAAAACCTGGGCGATGTCCTGGCACAACTGGCGGCTGTCTCCTATGCGCGAGCGCTGCAGATCGAACCGGGCCGCGCTTCCATTCGGCTGAAACTGGATCGACTCAGGCAGATGTTCAATCCCGATCGTCGTCCCTGAATCCACCAACACAGGACCCAACTATGCACCTGCGCCACTTTTTCCGTCTTTTGCTGGCCTGCGCCCTGACGGCATACGCACTGATGGGCTCCGTCGCGCTCGCACAGGCCACGCCCAAGGTGCGATTTGTCACCAGCGAGGGGGAGTTCACGGTTGAGCTCTACGCCGACAAAGCCCCGAGAACCGTCGAGAACTTCTTGCAGTACGTCAAAGACAAGCACTACGACGGTACAGTCTTTCACCGCGTCATTGATGGCTTCATGATTCAGGGGGGTGGCTTCGACACCCGCTACCAGCAAAAGCCCACCCGCGCACCGATCGCCCATGAGGGGCGCGAATCGCTTGCGCGCGGCGGCCCCCTGAACACTGTGGGGACCCTGGCGATGGCGCGCACCAACGACCCCCATTCGGCCACCGCACAGTTCTTCATCAACGTCAAGGACAATGGCTTCCTTGACCCGAACGCCAGAAGTTTTGGCTACGTGGCCTTTGGGAAGGTCACTGCCGGCATGGAAGTCATCAACAAGATCAAGTCTCGCCCCACCGGAGCCGGTGGCCCCTTCCCCAGCGATGTCCCGCGCACCCCTGTGGTCATCCTGTCTGCAACCGAACTGCCCTGACATCACCATGAGCAACCCCAAGGTCCAATTGCAAATCGCCTCTTTTGGCACGATCACCGTGGAGCTTGACGCCGACAAGGCGCCCAAGACCGTGGCCAACTTTCTGAGCTATGTCGAAAAAGGCCACTACAACCAGACGGTATTTCATAGGGTCATTGCTGGCTTCATGATCCAGGGTGGAGGCTTTGGCCCCGGCATGAAGCAAAAGCCCACCGATGCGGCCATTGAAAACGAAGCCAACAACGGGCTGACCAACGACTGCTACACGCTGGCCATGGCCCGCACCAGCGCCCCGCATTCGGCCACCGCACAGTTCTTCATCAATGTGGCAGACAACGACTTTCTAAACCACTCCTCACCCACGGCCCAAGGTTGGGGCTATGCGGTCTTCGGCAAGGTGGTCGAAGGCAAGGACATCATTGACCGGATTGCCGCCCTGCCCACCGGCCGGCGCGGTCTGCACGACGACGTTCCTGAAGAGGATGTGGTGATCGAGAAGGTGCAGGTGCTGGCCTGAGCAACCCACAGACATGGAGGCCGGCCTGAGCGAGCTGGTGGCGCCTGAACACTGGCGCACGCTGGACTTCATTTCCGATATTCATTTGGAGCCCGGCTCACCCCAGACGCATACGCTGTGGGCCGACTACATCACCGGTACGCCGGCCGATGCCCTGTTCATTTTGGGCGACCTTTTCGAGGTGTGGGTGGGCGATGACGTGCTCGATCAAGAGCCCGAAGGCTTTGCCGCCCAGTGCACGCAAACGCTGGCGCAGGCCGGCCGTCGGCTGGCTCTGTTTCTGATGCACGGCAACCGGGATTTCCTGATGGGGGCCCGGCTGATGCAGCGATGCCACGCCACCGCGCTGGCCGACCCCTGCAGACTGCTCATCCACGGACAGCCCTGGCTGCTCGCGCACGGTGACGCGCTCTGCCTGGACGACAAGCCCTATCTGGAGTTTCGCCGGCAGGTGCGCAGCCAAGCCTGGCAGGCGCAATTTCTGGCTCGCCCCCTGGACGAGCGACAGGCGCTGGCTCGGCAGATGCGGCAACACAGTCAGCAACAGCAGGCCCTGCGATCGGCGCGCGGTGATGGTTACGCGGAGGTCGATGCCCCAGCGGCCGTGAGCAACCTGCAGCGGGCGGGGGCGAGCACCCTGATTCACGGGCACACCCACAGGCCCGCTCGCCATGAACTGGGCGCGGGTCTTGCCCGCGAGGTGCTCAGCGATTGGGATGCGCAAGACAAGCCGCCGCGGGCCCAGGTTCTGCGCCTGAGCCTGACCCAAGGGCGGCCGGTTCAATTGCAGCGCATCGAGCTGCTTTGAGGCGGGCCTGGCCGTGAATCCCGTGCCCTGGTGGCAGCGCGTGTGGTCCCGATGGGCGACCAAGCCCGAGGCTATCCCACAGGACTTGTGGGAAGCCACCTTGCACAAGCATCCCTTCCTGGCCGCACGCAGTCCGCAGCAGCTCCTGAAGCTGCGACAGATGAGCATGAAGTTTTTGCGCAGCAAAGAATTTAGCGGCGCGCACGGCCTGCAGATCACCGACGAGATGGCGCTGTCGATTGCCGCCCAGGCCTGCCTGCCGGTTCTCGGGCTGGGTCTGCACTGGTATGACGATTTCCGGGGTATCGTGGTCCACCCCTCGGCCATGCTGGCTCCGCGCCAGCTGCAGGACGAGGCCGGCGTGGTGCACAGCTACGAGGAAGAGCTCAGCGGCGAGGCCATGCCCGAGGGTCCGGTCACCCTGAGTTGGGAAGATGTGCAGGAGGGGTCACCCGCAGAGGGCTACAACGTGGTCATCCACGAGTTCGTGCACAAGCTCGACATGCGAGACGGTGTGGCCGACGGGTGCCCGCCCTTGCCATCGCGTGACCTGGCCCGACGCTGGGCGCAGGAGATGCAGGCGGCCTACGCGCAATTGATTGAAGCGCTGTCCCTGGCCGACCGGTTCGGCGGCCCGAGGCCCTGGTTGGACCGATACGCCGCCACGGCTCCAGCGGAATTTTTTGCGGTGGCTTCCGAGGCTTACTTTGTCAACCGTGAACGCTTTGCAATGGAGTGGCCTCCATTGCTCGGGCTGTTCGACGAATTCTTCCGCGTCGGGTCCTATGCAGAGTGATTCACAAGACCCCGCCCTACTGCCGCAGCAGAACCTTCAGCGCGGCCTGCAGTCGGCGGGCCTGGGTTGGTTGGTGAGGAGAAGACAGCATCTTGGCCACATCCTCGGACCAGGTCTGTGCGGGGGCTGCAGCGTGTCGCTGGGTGAGCATCTGCAACTGCAGCATGCGTCGTGCTGACAGGTGCTCGGCCGGTGTCGGCAGGTCTGCCGCTATTTCCAAGCGCAGCATGGCCTGACCGGCAGCTTCCTCATCCAGAGCGGGGGCCGATTCCAAAGCCTGGGTCCAGCGCTGGCGGGCCGCAGCATTGAGGGCTTTGCCCAAGGCCTGAGCTGGGGGAACTTGCGAGGCATCACGAGCCTGCCAGGCATTCATGATCTGGGTGAGCACTTCGCCGTGCGCCTGGGCAGCAAGCTTACGCAGCGCCTGTTGAGCGTGTTCCAGGGCTTCGCGCTGGGCCCGAAAGGCCGCACCGCCCAAACGCGGTCCGCGATCTTCAAAATGGCCGCGATCCGGGAACCGAGACTGGGACGCATCGAACCGCCCACCCTCGCGCGGGGTACGCATGGAACCGCGATCACGCGGTCCGTCACGCCGCTGACCCCGGTCAGCTCGCGCCGAATGAACGGGCTCCGGCTTGCGCGCGCCCGGCCTGTCGTCGCCCCGCACCGCAATCACCGGACGAGGGGCCTGCACTGGCGATGGCTTGGCCGGGGTCTGATCCGGTGCCTCGGCAGATGGTTCAGCAGCCGTCTGTGCAGAGTCCGGCTCAGGCTGCGGTGTCGTTGTATCGGTAGAAGACCCTTCGGGCGCGGTACCGACGCCCTCACCGGGTTTGCGGATCGCGCTGGCCTGCGGCGTATCAACCGGCGCGCGGAGGGCGACCTCCAGGGCACGGACAGCCGCCTGGATTTGCTGGACGTCACCCGATGAATTGGCCTTCTCAAGGGCCTGCGCGGCCGCCATGACACGACGGTCATGCTCGCCCAGGGCCTGGGCCGCCTTTTCCCTCTCGGTGGTCTTGCGGGCGAAGGCCTCGTCGATGGGCTTGCGAAAGGCATCCCAGAGCTTTTGCTCTTGCCGCCGGTCCAGGGGCACACGCTGTGATTCCTGTTGCCAGCGCTGCTGCAAGGCGCGAACCGCATCGATCCGCAGGGGCTGCTCGGCCGCCAGCTGCTGGGCCTCATCAATCAGGGACCGCCGCAGACTCACGCTGAGCTGCCGCGCGGCCTGCAGCGGCGACTGCGCCTGATCGATCAGTTGCTTCCACTGGGCCTGCCATTGGGCAAAGAGTTTTTCGCTCAGGTGTCCGGCTTCTCTCCACCGCTGCTCGAAGGACTGCAGGGCACGCAGATGCAGCTTCCAATCTTCGTCAGCCCGGTGCGCCTCGGTCCAGGCTCTGAGCTCATCCATCAGAGCCTGTCGCTGCGCCTTGTTAGCTTCCTGCTGCTCACGCACCTGCTTGAGCCATTCTTCCACCACCTGGTAGGCCTGGTTGCAAGCTTCGTCGAACTTTCTCCACAGACCATGGTTGGGTACACCGCCTTGATCACTGGTCTTCCACTGCTCGCGCAACTGGCGCAAAGCCTCCTGCTGCTTGCGACCGCCCAGGGGCTGCGCCACCAAAGCCTGAGCTTTGGCCAGCAGCTCCTCACGAATTTGGTCGGCACGCCAGCGCTGCCAACCCTCGAGCTCGCCGGCGCTGGTGAGCGCGGCATGCACCTGGGCTTCGAGGGCTGCATCGATGTGCCTGCCGTGCTCCTTGAGGGTCTGCCGCAGATCAGCCGCTGCCTTGGGGGCCGCCTTGCCATGGCCCTCACCAAGTTCACGGGTCAGCGCCTCAAGCGCCTGCTGCACGGCAGCGGCCGCCTCGGCTCGCTGACGCGCCAGCACGGCCGGATCGACCTTGGGCCTGGACGGCTTGTCACCGGCCGCCACGCTCGCCTGCTCGCGCGCCGCACGCAATTGATCGGCCCAAACCGGCACAGCCGGCAAAGGCAAGGCGGCATCTTCAGCTGCGGCCAGGGTCTGCAGCAAGGCGGCATCGAAAGCCTGCCACACCATTTGCAATTGCTGTCGCGCGGCCTCGATCTGGGGCGGAAACCGGGGATCGACGCTGGACCATGCCGGATCGGCGCTCAACAGGTCAGCCTGAACCTGCCACTGGGCCACATCGTCCCCGAGGCCGGACTGGAGTGCCTGGGCATCCCGCCACGGTTTGGTCGACAGCAATTCGATGCGCTGAACCAATAAAACGGCGGCCTCACGTTGTACCTGCGATCGATGCTGCAGATCCTCAATCGCCTTGACCCGATCGCTCAATTGCTGCCGCAGGCTGGCCAGAGGCTCACGCGAAAGGGGTGCCCCCGCCTTGGCGGCATCTCTTTGCCATGCCAGTGCATCGGCCAGATTGAGTCGGGTCAGCTCGAGCAGGCTGCGGGCGCGGTCGGCCCAATCCGAGGCCAAGGCGTCCTGACTGCGAAGCCTGCGCAACTCGTCCAGACGTTCACGCACTGGCCGCGCGGCCCCCTTGTCCCGGTTCGACAGTTCCCTGAACACCTCGGTCAGTTGCTCGTGCGGCGGGTCAGAGACGAGCCACTGACGTATGCGCGCGGCCCGCTCTCCCGATGTGGGTGCACTCAAGGCTCCGCCCGTCAAAGTATCCAGGGCTGACAGGTCAGCAGCCCTGGGGGACACAGATGAATCTGAAACGGGATCGGGATGAACCATAAGGAATAAACAAGCCGCCGGACCGGCGTCTGATCGGATAGACAGATTTAGGCCCAGGCCGGCGCGACTTGCGCGTGAAGGAACAGGGAAGGCAGTATTTTGACCGCAATTGCACCATCCGACGCAGTCTGAAGCTCGACGATGGGCCACACACCAAACGATCGCCTGTTTCACGATTCAAAAAATGGGGGACTCTCCCTAAAGGGATGCTGGGGTATTCGGAATACCCCTAGAATCGCGCCCAGCACAAAACCTAGGGAGAACCCTAGGGCATGGATTGGGATCGCAGAGCCGGCGCCATTTGCGCACGGATACCGGCCCCCATCTTCCGGCTCCGTCTGGCCTGCCTGGCGAGAATCTGCCGGCTCAGAAAGGACACCATGAAGACTCAAGTGCACTCTCAAGAATGGTCCCCATGGCAGCGTACGAGGCGCAGCTTGGGCAACGTGGGACGCGATATTGCCCAGGGGTTTTTCGAAATCACCCACAACAGCTTTGCCATGCTGGGCTTGGCCGTGGCCTTTGTGGTCATTGCACTGACCGCGCGGCCCGATCTAAGGCAAATGGCCGAAATCGAGCTGATGGCGCTACTGGTGGAGCGGCAGGAAGCCAACCTGACCCTGGCCGAACCGGATGCAGCGCAGAGGGCTACCGCCCTCAATCCGTCCGATCTGCCCAAACCGCAGGCCGACCTGACCTACTGGCTCAGCCGCAAATATGGGGTGGCACCAGAACCGATCGCCGCCCTGGTGGCAGCAGCCCATGAGATCGGGCCCAAGGTTCAGCTGGAACCGACCTTGATCCTGGCCATCATGGCAGTGGAGTCGGGTTTCAACCCGTTTGCCCAGAGTCCGATGGGAGCGCAAGGGCTGATGCAAGTGATGACCAGCGTGCACCATCAGAAATATTCGCCCTTTGGCGGCAGACTGGCTGCCTTCGATCCGCTGTCCAATATGCGGGTCGGGGTGAGGGTGCTGCTGGCGTGTATCGAGCGGGCCGGCTCGCTCGAGGGCGGACTCAAGTTCTATGTGGGCGCGGCCAACCTGGACGAAGACAATGGCTATGCCAACAAAGTGCTGGCCGAACAGGCCAGGCTCCATCAGGTGGCCGAAGGACTGACGGTGCCGACCAGCGGCCAGTCGGCCTGGGCCGCACCAGTTTCGCGACCTACCGCAGGCCCAGCGCCTGCCCCACCGGTCGGCCAGAAGTCCTGAGGGCCCCGGCACGGCCGCTGGGATACACTGCGCCTCGCACGCGACTGGCGATAGGCCTTGCGGCCCCACGGCCGAGGCTGACGTGGAAAACCACGGGGAAGCGTGCGTGGCCGGCGACGGGGTCCCGGCCAATGAGCCGTTCGCCTGGGCAGCCCTTGCCACCTCTGCAGGGATCACGTCTTACAGGACTGCCATGTACAACCGAAATCATCTGGTCGCGCAGACCGACCCCGAACTGTGGGCCGCCATCGAGGCGGAAAATGCCCGCCAGGAACATCACATTGAGCTGATCGCCAGCGAGAACTACGCCTCGCCCGCAGTCATGGCTGCGCAAGGCTCGCAGTTGACCAACAAATACGCCGAGGGCTACCCCGGCAAGCGCTACTACGGGGGTTGCGAGAACGTCGACGTGGCCGAACAGTTGGCCATCGACCGGGTCAAACAGCTGTTTGGTGCCGATGCCGCCAATGTGCAGCCGCACTGCGGTGCCTCGGCCAACGAGGCGGTCTTTCTGGCCTTTCTCAAGCCGGGCGACACCATCATGGGTATGAGCCTGGCCGAAGGCGGGCACCTGACCCACGGCATGCCGCTGAACATGTCGGGCAAGTGGTTCAACGTGGTGTCCTACGGTCTTAACGCCCAAGAGGAAATCGACTACGACGCGATGGAGCGCAAGGCTCACGAAACGCGCCCACGCCTGATCATCGCGGGCGCATCAGCCTACAGCCTGCAGATCGATTGGGCACGGTTTGCCCGGGTAGCCCAGGCGGTGGGCGCCATTTTCTTAGTGGACATGGCGCACTATGCCGGCCTGATTGCTGCGGACGTCTATCCCAACCCGGTGCCCCATGCCGATGTGGTGACCTCCACCACCCACAAGAGCCTGCGCGGGCCCAGGGGCGGCATCATCCTGATGAAAGCAGCGCACGAGAAGGCGATCAACAGCGCCATCTTCCCCGGGCTGCAAGGGGGGCCGCTGATGCATGTGATCGCCGCCAAGGCCGG
>CAZATV010000098.1:0-8992 GCA_964488145.1 uncultured Polaromonas sp. | reverse complement strand
TGCCGATGATCTGGGCCAGACTTTCGCGCCTCAAAGTGCGGGCCGAGGTGTGCGGGGTCAATGTGATGCGTGGATGGGCCCAAAACAGATGCTCGGGCGGTAACGGTTCCTGCCGGAACACATCCAGCAGGGCGCCGCAGAGATGGCCGCAGTCAAGAGCGGCCAGCAGGTCCTCATCGACCAGATGGCGGCCACGGGCCACATTGATGAGATAGGCACCGGCCGGCAGGCTCATCAGGGCCTTTCGATCGAGGATGTTTTCAGTCTCGGGGGTCAGGGGCAGCAGATTGACCAACACCCGGCTGCCCCTGAGAAACTCAAACCATTGAGCGGTACCCGAAAAGGTCTGTACCCCCTCCAGATGATGGGGCGTGCGGCTCCAGCCGCGCAGCGGATAGTCGAAAGCTCGCAAGGCCGCCATGACCCGCCGTCCGAGCACGCCCAGACCCATCACACCGACCGAAAAATCCTCGCGCGGGCGGTTCGGTCGCTGATGCCAGCGACCGGCCCGGCTGTCCGCCTCGACCGCATCGAGTTCGCGGTAGAAACGGATCACTGCCTGGCACACATATTCGGCCATCTGCACCGCCATGCCGGCATCGTCAAGACGAAAGACCGGCACACCGGCAGGCAGCTTGAGCTTGAGCAGGGCATCAACCCCGGCGGCGATATTGAAGAGGGCTTTGAGCCGCGGCTGCTCGTCGAGCAACTGCTGGGGAGGTGCCCACACCAGCGCGTAATCGGCCGGGGGCACGCCGGGCTGCCACAACTGCACCGTGGCCTTCGGAAAGGCACGCCGCAGTTCAGCCAGCCAGGGCTCGGGCTCAACCGTGAGGTCGTGAAAGACGATACGCATCAGGCGCTCAGACGCAGCAGTTCGGCCCCTTCGGCCACCTGGTCGCCCGGCGCGTACAAGAGTTCCTGCACCTGGCCGTCGGCCGGTGCTGCGATGGTGTGCTCCATCTTCATCGCCTCCATCAGAGCCAGGGCCTGCCCCTTGCTGACGCGCTCGCCCACCTTGACCAAAAAGCTCACGATCTTGCCCGGCATGGGCGCGCTCAGTCGCCCGCCTTCCTGGGCCTCCTGTCCAGCCTGATCCAGCGCATCGATCCGATGAATACGGGTGGCGCCCTGGGGCGTGAAGACATGCGCCACCTCGCCCTGCCAGTACACCCGCGCGCTGCCGGCCTGTGCACCCCAGCGCCAGACCAGCGCGGCCTCGCGCGCCTGCCAGGACAGGGGCTGCGGATCGTCCTGGCCCAGGCTCAGTTGCAAGCCCTGGCGGCCGTAGATGAGCGTGGCGTACAGACTCTGGTCCTGCCACCTAAAGTCAAACCGCCTGTGCGTCAGACCGTGCGAACGCCAGCCATCGCGCGCGCTGAAGGGATCATCTCCCGCCAAAGCCTGTTCAGCCTCCAGCAAATGCACCACCGCCGCCGCCACCGCCACTGGGACGGGGACCGTGTCCTGGTGGAAGAGGCGGTCCGCTTCGCGCTGGATCAGCGCGGTATCGAGCCTGGCCTGCGAGAACGAAGGGGTGGCCAGAACATGGCGCAGAAACTGCACATTGGTCGCCGGCCCGACGATGTGCAGATCGGCCAGAGCAGCATCGAGGCGCGCCAGCGCCTGCGCGCGCGACTCGCCGTGGACGATGAGCTTGGCAATCATCGAGTCGTAAAAGGGGCTGATGGCATCGCCCGGCCGCACACCATCGTCGATACGCACCTGACCCAGGGCAAAGGCCGTACCTGCGGGTTTGACATAGACCTGCAAGGTACCTGTGGCCGGCAGAAACTGCTTGTCGGGATTCTCAGCACAGATGCGCGCCTCGATAGCGTGGCCGCGCAGCGGAACCTGCTCTTGAGTTAGCGGCAGCGGCTCGCCGCTGGCCACGCGCAGCTGCCATTCCACCAGATCGAGCCCGGTGATGGCCTCAGTCACCGGGTGCTCCACCTGCAGCCGGGTGTTCATCTCCATGAAAAAGAAGCGCATGGATTCAGGCTGGTCGTAGCCGGCCTGCTCCACGATGAACTCCACCGTACCCGCGCCTACATAGCCCACCGCCTGGGCCGCTGACACCGCTGCCTCACCCATGCGCTTGCGCAGATGCTCGGTCATGCCAGGCGCGGGTGCTTCCTCCAGCACCTTTTGATGTCGCCGCTGCACCGAGCAGTCGCGCTCATGCAGATAGATGCAGTGACCGTGGGTGTCCGCAAACACCTGAACCTCGATGTGTCGGGGACGCTGGACATATTTCTCGATCAGCACCGCGTCATCCCCGAAGCTGCTGACCGCCTCGCGTTTGCAACTGGCCAGCGCCTCGGCAAAGTCTTCGGCCTTGTCCACGGCCCGCATGCCTTTGCCGCCGCCGCCAGCGCTGGCCTTGATCAGCACTGGGTAGCCGATGCGGTCGGCCTCGGCCTGCAGCACGGCCGCGTCCTGGTTGGCGCCGTGGTAGCCCGGCACCAGGGGCACACCGGCTTTTTCCATCAGCTGTTTAGACTCAGCCTTCAGGCCCATGGCCTGTATCGCCGCGGGTGGCGGACCGATGAAAACCAGTCCGGCATCCAGGCAGGCCCGCGCAAATTCCTCGTTCTCACTGAGAAAGCCGTAACCTGGATGTATGGCCTGCGCCCCGGTCGCTCGCGCCGCATCGATGATGCGTTGCCACTGCAGATAGCTCTCGCGTGGCGGGCTGGCGCCGATGTACACCGCCTCGTCGCAGGCCGCCACATGCTTGGCCTGGGCATCGGCATCGGAGTACACCGCCACCGTCTGGATACTCAGACGCCGCGCAGTCGCCGCCACCCGGCAAGCAATTTCGCCGCGATTGGCGATCAGGATTTTCTTGAACATTCTTTCCTTTCAGACCAGCCAGTTCGGCGCACGCTTGTTCAGAAACGACTGCACGCCCTCGCGCCCCTCGGGGCTGGCGCGCAGGTCGGCAATGCGCCTGGCGGTTTCAGAGCGCAGGCTGTCGGTGATGGGCTGATCCGACACATCACGCACCAACTGCTTGCAGGCCCGCACCGCTGCCGGACCATTGGCCACCACCGTGCGGATCAGTTCGGCCACGCGAGCATCCAGCACCTCGGGCTCGCAAACCTCATGCACCAGCCCCAGACCGTGGGCCTGCGCGGCGGTCAACCGCTCGGCAGTGACGAAGTAGCGGCGCGACGCCTGCGCGCCCAGGGCGCGCACCACATAGGGACTGATGGTGGCCGGCAATAAACCCAAGCGGGCTTCAGACAGACAAAAGGTGGCCGCGCTCGATGCGACCACTACATCACAGATACTGGCCAGCCCCATACCGCCGGCGTAGCAGTCACCCTGAATACGGCCAATCACCGGCACGGGGCATTGGTCGAGCGTCCAGAGCATATCGGCCAATTGCTGCGCATCCTGGCGGTTCTGATCCCAGCTGTATTCGGCCATGGTCCGCATCCAGTTCAAATCAGCGCCGGCGCAGAAGGCCTTGCCCCGCGCGGCCAGCAAGACCACGCGCAGCTCACTGTCCCCAGCAAGGCCGGAAAAGACGTGGGTGAGGTCGGCAATGACCGTGTCGTTGAAGGCGTTGCGGACCTCAGGACGGTTGAGCCAGACCTCGGCCACCTGCGGGTTCGGTCGCAAGACTTCGATCACATCAGACATGAATCACCCTTCAGATACTTGAACCAGGCGGCGCCTCAGTAGCGCTTGGCCACTTCCTCCAGCATGACCTCGGTGGCACCGCCGCCGATGGCCAGCACCCGGGCATCGCGCCAGAGCCTCTCGACGGCCGTCTCTCGAATGAAGCCCATACCCCCATGGAATTGCTGGCAGGTCTGCACCACTTCATTGACCAACTCACCGGTCAGGGCCTTGAGCATGGACACCTCCTGCACGATGTCATGGCCTTGCGTGACCGACCAGGCACAGTGGTACATGAATTGACGCGCAGCCCGGGTCTTGGCATCGAGCATGGACAGTCGCTGCCTTATGGTCTGCTGGTCCCAGAGGGTGGCGCCGAAAGCCTGGCGCTGCCGCACATGGTCCAGGGTCAGACGCAGGGCCTGCTGGCAGTGACCGACGGCCATCGCACCCAGGGCGATGCGCTCGGTCTGAAAATTCTGCATCACCGAATAGAAGCCCTTGTGCTCCTGGCCCAAGAGGCTAGCGGCAGGAACGCGAACGTTATCGAACACCAGTTCCGCGGTGTCGGACGACAGCCAGCCCGTCTTCTTGAGGGCGCGGCCCACGCTAAAACCAGGGGCGCCCTTCTCGACGATGAAGATGGACATATCGCGTTTGCCGGGGCCGGTCTTGGCCGCAACGAAGTACACATCGGCATGCACCCCGTTGGTAATGAACATCTTGGTGCCTTGGATGACCCACTCATCACCTTCGCGCCGCGCCTGCGTGCGTATACCGGCCACATCCGATCCGGCGCCCGGCTCGGTGATGGCCACGGCCGTGATGCAATCGCCGGCGGTAATGCGCGGCATGTAGCGCGCCTTCTGCTCGGGCGTACCCGCGTGGTGCAGGTGCGGGCTGGCCATGTCGGTGTGCACCAGAACGGTGATGATGAAACCGGCAAAGGTGGACTGCGACAGGGCCTCGGCAAACACCAGGTTGGTCAGGGCGTCGGCCTGACCACCGCCGTACTGGCTGTCGTACATCAGGCCCAGGAGGCCGGCGCGGCCCATGCGCTGTAGCACCTCGCGCGGCACCCTGCCCTGCTCTTCCCAGACCTGACCGTAGGGCTCCACTTCACGGGCCAAAAAACGCGCCACCTGCTCTCGCAGCAGGGCGTGTTCGGGCGTGTCGTAGATCGTGCGTGAATCCAATGACATGCAAGCTCCTCAATCGCTGACCGGCCAGACCACATCTTCATCCACCGCATACAGGCGGCAAGTTCCCGCACCGCGTCGGTTGCAGTGATCAAGCGCCCGCTTCAGGGGATCCTCCCCGCCGTTGGCCCAGCCCCACGCCCCGGAAGGTGCGATGGCAAAGGCACGGGGCGAGGGCCGCTCCAGAAAGCTGGCATATGCGCTGCGCCCACCGTCTCTGACATGGGGCAATCGGGCTACATCGGCCAAGGGGGCGTAATGGGTGGGCTGGGGTGCCGCCATCGCCTGCGGGACACCATACTTCTCGTAGGACGCAATCACCTCATGCGGCAGGTCAAGACGCTTCAGAAACTCTGTCACCACCGGCTCCCAAATCCGGCGTCCCGCCCCGGAAGCAAAGAGCGAGTGTGCATCCGAGCCAAATCGACCAAACGCCACCAACTGGGCCTGTCCGCCGGCCGCGACATATTGCGCATGCATGGGCCGAAACACCTCGGGGCTGAAGTAACTGTCGTTGTCCCCATAAAACCAGACGGATGGCAAGGAGGTTTGCCGGGCATACGCGGCGGCGGCCCGCGCCAAGTTGGCTTCCCAGGCCGCGCAGGTCTCCTGGCGCAAGCCCCCCGCAAAGTTGACCAGGCCGCGCAGGCCAGGGTATTGCAGCGTGCCAAAGGCCAGGCTGGTCCAGCCCCCGTGCGACTGACCCACCATAAGAATGCGCTGGGGGTCGGCCCAGGGCTGGCGAAGCACATGGTCCAGCACGAACTGGACATCACGGGCCTGGATCCGCCCGTTGCTCTCGACGTTGCAGCCACCGCCGATATAGCTCCCCCCTGATTTGGAAAAGCCGCTTCGCATCGGGACAACCACCGCATAGCCGCGCTGCATGAAGTACCGAACCGCGTGTAGGGGTCGGTAACGCCCCTGGAAATAGACGTTTCCCAATTGTTTGCCGTGGTTGATGACCACGACTGGGAAAGGACCTGTGCCATCGGGCTTGAAAAAAGTCGTCTCCAGACGCACCCCCAGCAAACCCGGCGTGCTCACCATCTCCACGCTTTCGTTGAGGGCGGGATCCGGCGCCACCTGTTCCTGGGCCTGAGCCAGCCCAGCCACAAGGAGCATCAGCCCTCCAAACCAGCAAAGCCACCCGCGCTTCATGCCCATCACATCCGGAAAACACCAAACTTGGGTTCACTCATCGGCGCATGGAGCGAAGCCGACAAACCCAAGGCCAGGACACGACGGGTATCGGCCGGATCGATCACGCCGTCGTCCCACAGCCGGGCACTTGAATAGTAGGGGTGGGACTGATGCGCAAACTGATCAAGGATAGGCTGCTTGATTGCCGCCTCCTCTTCAGCGCTCAAGCGGCCGCCCTTGGCCTCGAGCGCATCGCGCTTGACCGCGGCGAGCACGCCGGCAGCCTGCTCGCCACCCATGACGCAGATCCGCGCATTGGGCCACATCCACAGAAACCGCGGCGAATAGGCACGACCGCACATGCCGTAATTGCCGGCGCCATAACTGCCGCCAATGATGACGGTGAACTTCGGAACATTGGCAGTAGCCACCGCAGTGACCATCTTGGCGCCATGACGGGCGATGCCCTCGTTCTCGTACTTGCGACCCACCATAAAGCCCGTGATGTTCTGCAAAAACACCAGAGGAATTTTGCGCTGACAGCACAGTTCGATGAAGTGCGCACCTTTCTGCGCCGACTCCGAAAACAGCACGCCATTGTTGGCAATGATGCCCACCGGCATACCCTCAATGTGGGCAAAGCCACACACCAAAGTACTGCCAAAGCGAGCCTTGAATTCATGCCATTGGCTGCCATCGACAATGCGGGCGATCACCTCGCGCACGTCATAGGGCTTGCGGGTGTCCGTGGGAATCACGCCATAGAGTTCCTTGGGATCGTACAGAGGGGGAGCCGGCTTTTGCAGCTGCACCTGCGGTGATTTGACCCGATTGAGCGTAGCCACCGCCTGACGCGCCAGGGCCAGCGCATGGGCGTCATTTTCAGCCAAGTGATCGGCCACGCCCGACAGTCGGGTGTGCACATCACCGCCGCCCAGATCCTCCGCACTGACCACCTCGCCTATGGCCGCCTTGACCAAAGGTGGCCCACCCAGAAAGATGGTGCCCTGATTCTTGACAATGATGGTCTCATCGCTCATGGCCGGGACATAGGCGCCACCGGCGGTGCATGAGCCCATGACCACCGCAATCTGCGCAATGCCCTGGGCACTCATATTGGCTTGGTTGTAGAAGATGCGACCAAAGTGGTCACGGTCAGGAAAGACCTCGTCCTGATTGGGCAGATTGGCCCCGCCTGAATCGACCAGGTAGATACAGGGCAAGTGATTCTGCTGCGCCACCTCCTGGGCCCGCAGATGCTTCTTGACCGTCATCGGGTAATAGGTGCCACCCTTGACGGTTGCATCGTTGCAAACAATCATGCAATCGACGCCACTGACGCGGCCGATGCCGACGATCACGCCAGCGCAGGGCGCGTCGCCGTTGTACATGGCGTGCGCTGCCAGAGGCGCTAATTCAAGGAACGGTGTACCCGGGTCGAGCAACATCTGCACCCGCTCGCGAGGCAGCAGCTTGCCGCGGGCCACATGCCGGGCGCGGGCCGCATCGCCCCCTCCGGCGGCTGCCTTGGCCACCTGCCGATGCAGGTCTTCGACGGCGGCCTGCATCTGCGCCGCATGGGCCTGAAAGTCGGCAGATCGGGGGTTCAGTCGGGTCGGAAGGACGGGCATGAAACAAGACTCCTGGCCAGCAAGACTGCGGCGAACCGAGAAGCTTCGCACCAGCGCTGGTGTGGGCGACAAGAATAAGCGACGGGCGCTCGTTCCGGCTGACAATTAGGTGATAAATCGTGCCAAATAAGGCCCAAAAACGGCAGCCCGGCTAACCTGAGGCACACTGGCGGGATGCGCCCGCCTTCCTCCCGTCCTCCTGCCCCGAAACAGCAGACGCTCCCCAGGACACCGATGGCTTGGGTCCGTCCGATTTTGCAGGCCTATGCCGCGCGTGGCCTGGACCCCTCGGGCGCTTTGGAGGCCGCACAAATCAGGCCATCGACCGTGAGGAATCCGCAGGCGCGTATCAGCGCCGAACAAATGGAGCGCATTTCAGGCCACGCGATGAAGGAACTCGACGACGAATCGCTGGGCTGGAGCCGAAGGCCGCTGCCCTGGGGCAGCTACGGCATGCTGATCCGAGCCAGCCTGAGCGCCCCGACACTGGGCGTGGCCCTCAAGCGCTGGTGCCGGCACCATGGGCTGATCTGCGACAACCTGGCTTTGCACATCGAACCCGAAGGCGCCTGCATGGTGCTCCGCGAAATTGAACCGCTGGGCGACCTACGCGAATTCTGCATGGTCTCGCTGCTGCGCAATCTCCATGGGGTGGCCTGCTGGCTGATCGACTCGCGCCTGGCCCTGCGGCGCAGTGACTTTCCCTACCCGGCTCCCCATCATGCCGAGATCTACCCTCTGATTTTCCCGGGGCCCATCCGCTTTGAGGCTCACGACCGGGAGCCAGCGCAGGCGCGGCTGTGGTTCGATCCGAGCTACCTGAACCTGCCGATCCGCCGCGACGAAAAAGCGCTGCGCCAGATGCTGCAGCGGGCGCTGCCCTTGCAGGTTCTGCCCTATCGCCGCGACCGGTTGCTGCTGCGGCAGGTTCGGCAGGCGCTGCTGAGTCAGCCGCAGGCTTCGCACAATGCGGCCGCCCTGGCACGTGTGCTGGGGCTGTCGGTTCGAACGCTGCACCGGGCCCTGCGCGAAGAAGGTACGAGGCTGCAAGCGCTCAAGGACGAGGTGCGTCAGGAACGCGCACGGGAATTGCTCGAACGCAGCCGGCAAGCCATCAAGCAGATCGCAGCCAGCGTGGGATTTCGCAGCGAGAAGAGCTTTATCCGTGCCTTCAAGGGATGGACGGGGCAGACGCCGGCGGCGTGGCGGACTGCTCGCGGAGCGGAGACTTGAATCGGTCACTGTGGTCGAACCTGCGCCGTATCGCGCCGGGGGCGGCGCTCCTACATGTGCCGCATCGCGCCGGGGGCGGCGCTCCGACGAGTTAGGCGCATACGGGCCAAGCAAGGTTTTGGGGACATGAACCCAAGAAGTCCTGAGCTGTCGTGG
>CAZATV010000097.1:0-9739 GCA_964488145.1 uncultured Polaromonas sp. | reverse complement strand
ACGCCCATGATGGGATTGACGATGCGGATGCCGCTGCTCAGATGCTCCAGGTCTTTGGCCTCGTGGGTGGCCCCAAGCATGTTGGAGTCGGTGCTGTAGGCTTTTTCCACCGACATCTTGTAGTCAAAGCCGTTGTCGATGAGAAATTGACTCATTTCCTTGCGACCACCGAGTTCGTCGCCGAAGGTCTGGACGGGCCAGGTTTTGTAGATCTTCAGGCTCGGGTTGGTCAGAAGGCCATAGCGGTAGAAGCGTTCGATGTCGTTGCCCTTGAAGGTTGAACCGTCGCCCCAGATGTGGACATCGTCCTCTTTCATCGCAGCCACCAGCATGGTGCCGGTGACGGCGCGGCCCAGCGGCGTGGTGTTGAAATAAGTGATGCCACCGGTCGAGATATGGAAGGCCCCGCTCTGGATGGCCGCGATGCCCTCATGGGCCAATTGGGTCCGGCAGTCAACCAGGCGGGCTTTTTCGGCGCCATAGGCCAGGGCCTTGCGGGGAATCTCCTCATAATCCGACTCATCCGGCTGCCCCAGATTCGCGGTGTAGGCATAGGGCAGGGCGCCCTTTTTCTTCATCCACAGCAGGGCCGCCGAGGTATCGAGGCCGCCCGAGAAGGCGATGCCGACTTTTTGCCCTTTGGGCAGGTGTTGCAAGATGGTGCTCATGGTGTGCGCTGGGTATCGGTTGAGGGGCTGCGAGCCCCTGAGGTTCAAGGCTCTGGGCTCAGGTGGCCGGCCTGCGGTCCCCGTATCGGGCCGACCAGGAGCCGGGTTGCGGGAGGGGGCTCAGCCAAAGTGGCAGATGTAGTGGTAGGCCTCGGTCACCCGGATGTCAAAGCTGGAATGGGCCGCAATGCTGAAACGCTCGCCAACCGAGGAGCGCTGCCACTGATCGCTGCCGGCCAGACGGTATTCGCAACTGCCCCCGACGCATTCCATGATTTCGGGCGCGGCCGTCTTGAAGGTCAGGGTGGCAGGCAGGATGACCCCGACGGATTTCTTGGTTCCATCGGCCAGGGTCAGGCTGTGGCTGATGCACTTGCCCTCGAAATAGACGTTGGCCTGGGTTTGGATGCTGACGTTGTTTAATTGCGCAGTGCTCATGGTCGAACCGGGGGGTTGGGCACCCTCAGGGCTTGAGGGACAGCGCGCAATTTTAGGTCAGGCCCACCGGTGTAGATGTATCCCCGGCTCGCAGGGGCCTGAGGAGACTTCAGTGCCAGTGGCGACGGTGCTTGCCGTGGTAGCCGTGCCAGCGAATGGAAATATCGACCGGGACCTGGGGTGCGCTGCGGACTGCGGGATACACGGTAAAGGCTGCGCTGCTCGACGGGTGTAGATACACCGGGGGAGCAGACCAGTAGATCGGGGCGTGCTGGACCACCGGTACGATGGTGGTGACCGGTGCACTGGAAATGGGGCTGTAGGTGATGGTGCCGGAACTGGAGGGAGGGGCGGGGATGGTACCGACCGGACTGAGCTGCAGACGAACGAACTGGCCTGGATCGTTGGGCATCTTCACGCTGTAGCGTTTGCCGTCGTACTCATAGACCACGTCGTAATGGAGGACACGGTTTTCGTAAATGGTCTGGGTGGTGCATTGCTGAACGTTGCGCACCTCCTCTCGGGTTCCCTCAACCTTGTTGCCCAGGACCGCGCCGCCGACGATGCCGATCATGGTGGCGATGGCCCGTCCCGAGCCGTCACCGATGGCATTGCCAACGGCGCCCCCGGCGATGGCACCCATGGCGGCACCGGCTCCCGAGGGTTGCGACGACTGCACTACGGGCTGGGTGGTGCAGACTTGGCGCGGCACGGCCACTTGCTGCAGCACCGCGGTGCTGGATAAGACCCGGGCCTGAACTTCCTGCGCGATAGCCGGGGCGCTGGTGCTTGCCAGGGCTGCGATGACTGTCGAGAGGGTGATGGATTTCATGTTGATCTCCTTCTTTTTAGAACAGACGGTCTGGAAAGGTCGCGACCGAGCGCAATGATGCCAATTTAACGTCCGACCGGTCGATTTGGTTCACAAACCCAGGTAAAGCCTGGGTAAACCCCTGGATCCGCTGCCCAAGCAACGGCCGGTCAGGCGCGCATGGTCGGGGAGCTCAACCGGTCTGGAGCTTCTGCTTGAAAGATTCGGCGTCAAAGCCCACGCTCAAGGCGTCGGGCCACTGCACAACCGGTCTTTTGATCAGGCTGGGGTGCTTTTGCATGAGGTGGCATGCACTTGCCGCGTCGGTCACGCTGGCCTGCACCGCCGGGTCGAGCTTTCGCCAGGTGGTGCCCTGACGGTTGAGCAGTCGCTGCCAACCCACCGCCTGCGCCCATTCCTGCAGTTGGTCTGCGCTGACGCCTGATTTCTTGAAGTCGTGGAAGCGGTAGGCGATTTGGGCCTGGTCGAGCCAGTCCCTCGCGCGCTTGACCGTGTCGCAGTGGGTGATTCCGTAAATCTGGAGCATGCCTTGAATTTTGACAGGCTCGCCTGTGTTGCGTTGGCTGCGAGACAATCGGCCCATGGAAATGCCACACACTCTGGACGAATGGCTGGCGTATTGCGAGCGGCTGCACCCCAAAGGCATCGAGATGGGCCTGGAACGGGTGCGGGCCGTGGCGCATCGCATGAAGCTCAAGTTTGATTGCCCGGTCATTACCGTGGCTGGCACCAATGGCAAGGGCTCGACCTGCGCCATGCTCGAGTCCATCCTGATGCAGTCGGGCTATCGGGTTGGGCTCTACACCTCGCCCCATCTGGTGCATTTTGAGGAGCGCTGTCGCCTGCGCGGGCAATCGATTCGCACGGAGGTGCTGCTGACCCATTTTCAGGCGGTTGAGCGTGCGCGCCGCGGCAGCGATTTGCGCGACCTGCCGGGTCGCCCGCAGGATGTGCGCGGCGAGGTGTCGCTGACTTATTTTGAGTTCACCACGCTGGCCATTCTCTCGGCGATGTCGCACACCGAGCTGGATGTGGTCATTCTTGAAGTGGGCATGGGCGGGCGCCTTGATGCGGTCAATCTGATCGACACCGATTGCGCCATCATCACCAGCATCGATCTGGACCATATGGAATTCCTGGGGCCGGACCGTGAATCCATTGGCCGCGAGAAAGCGGGCATCATTCGCGCTGGCAAACCGGTGATCGTCAGCGATCCGTCGCCACCCCAGAGCGTGCTGAAGGCGGCGCGCTTGCTCGACGCCGATCTCTGGCAGATCGGTCCCGACTTTCAGTTCGCCGGTGACAAGCAGCAGTGGAACTGGAGTGGCCGCGGCAAGCGCTATTCGGGTCTGGCCTATCCAGCGCTGCGCGGGGCCAATCAGTTGCTCAATGCCTCGGGTGCGCTGGCTGCTCTGGCCGCGCTCTGGGATCGGTTGCCGGTAACGGCTCAGTCGGTGCGCAACGGCCTGGCGCTGGTCGAGTGGCCGGGGCGTTTTCAGATTGTCCCGGGTCAGCCGGTGCTGGTGCTCGATGTGGCCCACAACCCGCATGCAGTGGCCGCACTCAGCGAGAACTTGGACGCCATGGGTTTTTATCCTCGAACCCATGCGGTGCTGGGGGCCATGGCTGACAAGGACCTGCCGGCCATGCTGGCGCGTATCGGGCCTTTGGTGGATCGCTGGTACTTTTGTGATCTGCCCACTCCCAGAGCGGCCTCGGCAAATCAATTGCAGGCGCATTGGCAGGTGGCTTTGCCAGGTAGCCCCGCGGTTTGTAGCGCCCATGCCGGACCTCGTCAGGCGCTGGAGCGGGCCCTCGCCGAGGCGGACCCCGCTGATAGAATCGTGGTCTTCGGCTCCTTCTTCACCGTAGGCGGTGTCCTTGAAGGTGGAGTGCCGCGTTTGTCGGCTCAGCATCTGGCCGAATGACAGTCTGCTGAATTCTTTTACCGCACGGACTTCGCTGCTCGACCATGCCGTTTTTCAGTTTTCGCCGAAACCGGACCCAGAGCGCCAAGCCGTCTGCCGCATCGACCCATACCGAAAGTGTGGAGGTGGTGCGCAAGCGCGCCCGGCAGCGATTGATCGGTGCCTCCATTCTGGTTCTGATCGCGGTGGTGGGATTCCCCCTGATTTTCGACAGCCAGCCCCGACCGGTGCCGGTTGATATTGCTATCGAGATTCCCTCGCGCAGCGTGGTCAAGCCCGGCTCGCCCATCGTCTCGCCGGCACCGGCGGTGCCGACGGCCGCGGCGGCCCCCGCCGCCTCGGAGCCTGCGGCGTCGGCCGAGCCGACTAAGTCCAGCCCGCAGTCTGCGGTCCCGGCCCCGGCAAGCCTGCAGGAGCGCGAGGAGATTGTTCCCAAGGCCGGCGGCGCTGCAGCGAGCCCGCCTACCGCATCCCCGGGGCCTCCCGCCGTGCCGGTTGTGCCAGCGCCAGCGCCGGCCGCCCGCGCTGAGGCCAGCCGAGCCCAGAACCTGCTGGAGGGCAAGTCCGAGCCAGCGACCGCTTCGGGTACCTTGCGAGTGGTGGTACAGGTTGGTGCGTTTGCCGACCCGGCCAAGGCCCGTGAGGCTCGACAGAAGCTCGAAAAGGCCGGCTTGAAGACCTACACCCAGGTGGTGGATACCAAGGAAGGCCAGCGCACCCGCGTACGCGTGGGGCCGTTTGCGACCCGTGAAGAGGCCGAGAAGGTCGCTGCCAAGGTCAGATCGCTGGACCTGCCGGCCTCGATCCGGACGCTTTGAGCAAGCCATGACCAGCGTGGACTGGATCCTGATCGGCATCGTGCTCCTGTCGCTGCTGGTCGGTCTGTGGCGAGGTCTGGTGTTTGAAGTGCTGTCTCTGGTGGGTTGGGTGTCGGCCTTCTTTGCGGCCCAGTGGCTGGCAGTCTTTGTGGCCTCGCAGTTGCCTCTTCAGGGGCTCTCAGACCCGGTGCGTTATGCGGTGGGCTTTGTGCTGACCTTCCTGGTGTGCGTGATGGCCGCTGGCTTGCTGGCATCGCTTTCGCGCAAACTTATTTCGGTGGTGGGGCTTCGACCGGTAGACCGCCTGTTGGGTGCGGCCTTCGGGGCCCTGCGGGGCTTGGTGATTTTGCTGGCTGTGGCGGTGGTCATTGATCTGACACCCTTGAAAACTTCGGCTGCTTGGGTCCAGTCGCAAATCGCCCCGTTATTGGCTGTGGTTCTGGCCGGACTCAAGCCGGCGCTTCCCGGAACGCTTTCGCGTTTTCTCGCCTAAAGGACGACCGGATATGTGCGGTATTTTTGGCGTCGTCAGTGACGCCCCTGTCAATCAGCTGATCTACGATGGTCTGCTTTTGCTTCAGCATCGGGGCCAGGATGCGGCGGGCATCGTCACCCATAGAGGGCAGAAATTCTTCATGCATAAAGCCAAGGGTATGGTGCGCGATGTTTTTCGCACCCGCAATATGCGAGCGCTGCCCGGCAACATTGGCTTGGGGCAAGTGCGCTACCCGACGGCGGGCAACGCTGCCAGCGAGGAAGAAGCCCAGCCTTTTTATGTAAACGCACCCTTCGGCCTGGTGCTGGTGCACAACGGCAATCTGACCAACGCGGCATCGCTCAAAGCCGAGTTGTTTTCAGTCGATCATCGGCATATCAACACCGAGAGCGATTCGGAAGTCTTGCTCAATGTGCTGGCCCACGAGCTGGAGAAAACCACCCGCGGTTTGCCGCTCAAGCCCGAAGATGTGTTTGCGGCGGTGCAAGGCATGCACAAGCGTCTGAAGGGGTCTTATGCGGTGGTGGCGCTGATCGCCGGCCATGGCCTGCTGGCTTTCAGGGATCCTTTTGGCATCCGGCCGCTGTGTCTGGGGCGTCAGGGCCGGACCCTCGTTGTGGCCAGTGAGTCGGTGGCCCTGGAAGGTACTGGCCATCAGTTTGAGCGCGATCTCAAGCCCGGCGAGGCCGTCTTCATTGACCTAGAGGGTCGCTTGCACGCGCAGCAGTGCGCCGAGCAACCGCGTCTGATGCCTTGTATTTTTGAGTATGTTTATTTGGCGCGACCCGATTCCATGCTCGATGGCATTTCGGTCTACCAGGCGCGGCTGAATTTGGGCGAGACCCTGGCCAAGCGCGTGATCTCGACCGTGCCGCCACAGGACATTGATGTGGTGATCCCGATCCCGGAGTCCAGCCGACCCAGCGCCACGCAGCTGGCTCATCTTTTGGGCCTCCCTTACCGGGAAGGCTTTGTCAAGAACCGCTATGTGGGTCGAACCTTCATCATGCCCGGGCAGGGCGTGCGCAAGAAGTCGGTGCGACAGAAGCTCAATGTGATCGGCAGTGAATTCAAGGGTCGCAATGTGCTGCTGGTCGACGATTCGATCGTTCGTGGCACCACCAGCCGCGAGATCGTGCAGATGGCGCGCGACGCCGGTGCCCGTAAGGGCTATCTGGCCAGCGCGGCCCCGCCGGTGCGCCACCCCAATGTCTACGGCATCGACATGCCGACCCCTGATGAACTGGTGGCCCATGAGCGCACGGTCGAGCAGGTGCGTGAACTCATCGGCTGCGATGCGCTCATTTACCAGGATGTCGAAGGCATGAAGCGGGCCATCGGTGCGCTCAATCCCCGGTTGGACGGCTTTGATGCCTCGTGCTTTGACGGGATCTACATCACCGGGGATGTGACGGCTGAATCGATTGCCCGCATGAACCAGAACCGCAGCGGGGGCGATGATGAATCAGAAGCTGATCACTCCCGGCTGGCTTTGCCCAATGCCCAGGCGGCCTGAGAACCGCCATGAAAGAGCCCCGCATGAATGACCAGCTGCACGCCGATACCCTGGCCGTCCGAGCCGCGCTCGAGCGCAGCCCGTATGGCGAGAATTCAGAGGCACTTTTTCTGACCAGCGGCTATGTGCAGCCCTCGGCCCAGGCTGCCGCCGACCGCTTTGCGGGCGACGAGGAAGGTTTCACCTACGCCCGTTATGGCAATCCCACCGTGGCCAGTTTTGAAAAGCGTCTGGCGGCCATGGAAGGCACGGAGGGTGCCATTGCCACTTCCAGCGGCATGGCGGCCATCCTGATGCTGTGCATGGGCCTGCTCAAGTCGGGCGACCATGTCATCTGCTCGCGATCGGTCTTCGGTTCGACCATCAAGCTGATTGCCGGTGAATTTGGCAAGTTTGGCGTGTCCTCGACCTTTGTCTCGCAGACCGATATCGACGAGTGGCGAGCGGCCTTGCGGCCCGGTACCCGCTTGCTGTTTGCTGAGACGCCCACCAATCCGCTAACCGAGGTTTGCGACATCGCAGCCCTGGCCGACATCGCACACAGTGCGGGGGCACTGCTGGCGGTGGATAACTGCTTTGCGACCCCGGTCTTGCAGCAGCCTGTGCGGCTTGGGGCGGACATCGTGATGCACTCGGGCACCAAGTATCTGGACGGACAGGGTCGGGTGCTGGCCGGTGCCCTGTGTGCCCGCAGTGACCTGATTGCGGAAAAGTTCATGCCGGTGCTGCGCAGCGCGGGGATGACCCTTTCGCCCTTCAACGCCTGGGTGGTGCTCAAGGGCCTGGAAACGCTGGGCCTGCGTATCCGAGCACAGAGTGCGCAGGCCCTTGAATTGGCGCACTGGCTCCGGCAGCAGCCCCGGGTGGGGCGTGTGCATCATCCAGGCTTGGTCGAGCATCCGCAGCATGCGTTGGCCATGCGGCAGCAGTCCGGTGTGGGCGGGGCGGTGATTTCCTTCGATGTCGGGGGACAAAGCCCAGAGCAGGATCGCGCGCGGGCCTTCCATGTGCTCGATCAGTTGCGTGTGTTGTCCCTGTCGACCAATCTGGGGGACACCAAAACCCTGGTGGCGCATCCGGCCAGCACCTCGCACGGACGGCTGACCGAGGCTCAGCGGCAGGCGGCCGGTATCACGCAAGGCCTCATTCGTATTGCGGTCGGTCTTGAACACCTGGATGACATCCAGGCCGACTTGCTGCGGGGTCTGTCCACCCTTTCATGAACTGACTGGCCGGCCTGCGCTGCGGTATCGGCCTTCCCGATCTCTTCTTTGAGTGCTTGCTGCCATGACCCAACGCGTGCGTACCCGCTTCGCGCCTTCGCCCACCGGCTTCATTCATCTGGGCAATATCCGTTCGGCCCTCTATCCCTGGGCCTTTGCCCGCGCCCAGGGGGGTGATTTCATCCTGCGCATTGAGGACACTGATCTGGAGCGCTCGACCCAGGCGGCGGTGGACACCATCATCGAGAGCATGCGCTGGCTAGGGCTGGACTATGACGAGGGTCCGTACTACCAGATGCAACGCATGGAGCGCTACAAACAGGTTCTCGCTGAGCTGCGTGCTCGCGATCTGGTCTATCCCTGTTACATGAGCGTCGAGGCCCTCGATGCCCTGCGGCAGCGGCAGATGGCTGCCAAGCTCAAGCCGCGGTATGACGGCACCTGGCGGCCCGAGCCGGGCAAGGTGCTGCCGCCCGTGCCCGAGGGCGTGCAGCCGGTCCTGCGTTTTAAGAATCCCTTGGCGGGTGATGTGGTTTGGGATGACAAGGTCAAGGGACCCATTGCGATCAGCAACGAGGAACTGGACGATCTGGTGATCGCTCGGCCCGACGGTACGCCCACTTACAACTTTTGCGTCGTGGTGGACGATATCGACATGGCCATCACCCATGTGATTCGTGGGGACGACCATGTGAACAACACCCCGCGTCAAATCAACATTTTTCGGGCCCTGGGGCATGAGCCGCCGGTGTACGCGCATCTGCCGACGGTGCTCAACGCACAGGGCGAGAAGATGAGCAAGCGCAACGGTGCCAAGGCGGTCACCGCATACGCCCGAGAGGGCTACCTGCCCGATGCGATGGTCAATTACTTGGCGCGCCTGGGCTGGAGCCACGGCGACGACGAAATCTTCAGCCGGGCGCAGTTTCTGCAATGGTTCGATCTTGATCACCTGGGCCGAAGTGCGGCGCAGTTCGATGAGACCAAGCTGCGCTGGGTCAATGCACAGCACATCAAGTCATCGCCCGATGCCGAACTGCTTGAAGGCCTCAAGCCCTTCCTGGACGAGCGGGACCTGCAGATGTCGCCCGAGCGTGCTGCGGCGGCCTGCGCCCTGTTCAAGGACCGGTGCAGCACCCTGGTTGAACTGGCGGACTGGATGGCCCTGATCGTGCGTGGAGGCAAGGCCAGTGTGGAGGATCGGGCCCAGTATCTGACCGAAGCCATTTTGCCGGTGCTGCACCGACTGGCGCAGGTGCTGGAGCAGGTGCCGTGGACGCGTGCGGATATTGCGGCCGCGGTGGCCGAGGTGATCAAGGGCGCCCAGTTGAAGATGCCGCAGTTGGCCATGCCGGTCCGGGTGGCTTTGCTCGGGGTCGCCCAGACGCCTTCGCTCGATGCGGTCCTTCAATTGATGGATCGCAGCCTGGTGCTGCAGCGGCTCAAAAGCCCTCTCGCTCCTTGAGTGGGTCGAGTGCTTCAGTTTTCTGGCTATAATGCGCGGCTCGACAGTTGCGGGGCCGGTTTGCAAGCAAGGCGGTTTTGCGAAGGGGGTATAGCTCAGCTGGGAGAGCGCTTGCATGGCATGCAAGAGGTCAGCGGTTCGATCCCGCTTACCTCCACCAGTCGAAAGTCCACAGGTTTTGACCCTATCGTCTAGAGGCCTAGGACATCACCCTTTCACGGTGAGTACCGGGGTTCGAATCCCCGTGGGGTCGCCAAATTTGCTGCAAAGCAATTCGGCATTACAATAGCTACTTAGCTATTGCTACCAGGAGTGGTAGTTCAGTTGGTTAGAATACCGGCCTGTCACGCCGGGG
>CAZATV010000096.1:0-9995 GCA_964488145.1 uncultured Polaromonas sp. | reverse complement strand
GCAATGGCGTGGTGCCCAAGGAGGTGCCGGTCAAGGAGCTCTACACCAACCAGTTTGTGGGCAAGTAACCGTCCGAGCCCTGCGTGAACACCGACAAGCTGGTCACCTACGCCTGGAGTCTGGCGGTCTTGCTGGTCTTTGGGCTGGCCTGGGAGCTTTTGCCCGTCTGGTTTGGGGTGCCCGCCTTCGTGCTGCCGCCGCCGAGCAAGGTGGGGTCTGAGTTCCTGCGTCTGTGGGAAGCCGAACGTTTGCTGTGGCACGCAGGCATCACCGCTTTTGAGGTGGTGGTGGGGTTTGTGCTGGGGTCTCTCATGGGGGCCGTGATCGGTTATGCGCTGGGCATGTCGCCGCGGGTGGAGGCGGTGCTCTCGCCTTACTTGCTAGCCCTGCAGATCGCGCCCAAGGTGGCGTTTGCGCCGCTCTTTGTGATGTGGCTGGGCTACACGATCTATCCCAAGATTCTGGTGGCGATCCTGATCGTGTTCTTCCCGGTGCTGATCAATGTGCTGTCAGCCATGCGAACTATGGACGGGGATCTGATCAATCTGGCGCGATCGTTTTCCGCCACCCGCTGGCAGGTGTTTCGCATGGTCGAGTTTCCAACCACCCTGCCGCCTCTGTTCTCTGGCCTGCGCATTGCCAGCACGCTGGCCGTCATTGGCGTGGTGGTGGGCGAATTGGTCGGCGGCAATATGGGCCTGGGCTATCTGCTGGTGTTCCTGGAAGGGCAGGGCAACACGGCCGGCGTGTTCGGCGTGATTGGCGCACTGACGGTCATTGGCATCCTGGCTTACTACGCGGTGGTGTTGGCCGAGGCGCGTGTCCTGCACTACCTGTCCACGGCCGATCGGTCCGGTCCTTGAGGCACTGTCACCATGAGTTCTGAAATTCGATTGGATGGACACAAGGTGCTGGTCACCGGATCAGCCCGCGGCCTGGGTGAGAGTTTCGCGCGCGCTCTTGTGGCGGCCGGTGCGCAGGTGGCCATCAGCGATGTGCTGCACGACCGGGGGCAGGCGTTGGCCCGAGAACTCGGTCCCAAGGCCTGTTATGTGCCCATGGATCTGGCCGATCCGGCAGCGATCGAGGCCGGGGTGGCGCAGGCGGCCGAGCAGCTGGGCGGCCTGGACGGGCTGATCAACAACGCAGCAGTGACCAACTCGGGCGGCAAGTATTTCGATGAGATTTCGATCGACACCTGGGACCGGGTGATGCAAATCAATGTGCGCGGCAGCTGGCTGGTCACTCGCGCCGCGCATTCTCACCTCAAGGCCAGTGGTCGGGGGCGGGTGGTGAACCTGGCCTCTGACACGGCGATTTGGGGCGCGCCTCGGCTGATGGCTTATGTGGCGAGCAAGGGGGCCGTGATTGCGATGACCCATGCGCTGGCCCGCGAGCTTGGACCCGATGCCATCACGGTCAATGCGATCGCGCCTGGCTTGACGCTGGTTGAGGCCACCGAATATGTGCCGCAGGAGCGTCATGCCCACTATTTGCAGGGCCGTGCGATTGCCCGTCCGCAGGTGCCGGCCGATGTGAATGCGGCCGCGCTGTTCCTGCTCACCCAGGGCAGTGGTTTCATCACGGGTCAGCTGCTGCCAGTCAATGGCGGTTTTGTCATGAATTGAGAGGAGAGTTGTGATGGATGAACATGCCCGCAAGGTATTGGCGGCAGCCAATCAGCCGCACTTCAATGAAAACGGTTTGCTCAATGCGCAGATCCCGCCGGAAAAAGACATTCAGGCCAGCATGCTGCAAAAGCCCGGTCAGGCCTTTGCCGACTGGATGGAAAGCCGTGTGGCCCGCAAATCGACGCGCCGCTACGACTGGGATGCGCTGAAATTCCAGGCTGATTTTGATCCGCGCTATCGACGCGCGCAGATGCGCTATGTAGGCACCGGCGGCACCGGTGTGGCCAGCGATTCCAATACCGTGCCATCGGCGCACTTCACCTTCTCCACCATGGTGATTCCGGCGGGCAATATCGGCCCCTCGCACATTCACTATGACGTGGAAGAAATCTTCTTCGTCATCCGGGGTCAGATGAAGGTGATCTGCGAGAAGGACGGTCAGCGCTGGGAGGCCACCCTGGGCGAGCGCGACCTGATTTCGGTACCGCCTGGGGTTTACCGCGAAGAGCACAACACCGGTGATGAAGACGCACTGATGTGCGTGATGCTCGGCACGCCCAAGCCGATCACGCCGGTGTACCCCCCCGATTCGCCACTGGCTAAGATCAAGCGCTGAAGTCCATGGCCCCGGCAGATCCAATAGCGGGCACTTCAGCCCTGCAGCAGGTTCAGACCTCCTTGGGGCGTATCAGTTACCGGCAGGCGGGCACCGGTGGGGTGGTGCATGTGCTGTTGCACGGTATTGGCTCGGCCTCAGGCAGTTGGCAGGCGCAGCTGGATGCGGCGCAAGCATGCCCGGACCTGCGTTTGCTGGCCTGGGACGCGCCGGGCTACGGCCACAGCGACCCGGTGGCTGATCCGCAGCCCGAGGCCGATGCCTATGCGCAGCGCTTGTGGGCTTGGCTCGATGCGCTACAGGTGCGTGGCCCGGTGGTGCTGGTGGGCCATTCCCTGGGCGCCATCATGGCCGCGCGTGCCGCTGTGCAGCACAGCTCGCGGGTCCAGCGTCTGTTGATGCTTGCACCAGCGCGTGGGTACGGTGAGGCTGCGGCGGTCGAGCGCGAGCGCGTCTTGACCACCCGGCTTGGACAGTTGGCGCAGCTCGGGCCGGAGGGCCTGGCCAGGGCGCGGGCTGCTGCCATGCTCTCGGATCAGGCGCAGCCGCAATGGGTTGAACAGGTTCGACTTCAGATGGCGTCTATCCATCCGGCCGGATATACCCAGGCGGTGCACTTGTTGGCCTGGGCTGTTTTATCGCAAGACCTGCGCATTTTGCGCGAGCGCAAGGTGCAGCTCGAGGTGGCCAGCGGCGAAGCCGACACCATCACACCGCCGGCTGCTTGCGACGAGGTCGCTGCTGCTGCCGGCGTCAGTCGGCTCTCGCTGGGCCCGGTCGGCCATGCTTGTGCGATTGAGGCGGCCCAGGCGGTGATGGACCTGATTCTTCATCGCGCTGGGGTGAAGACCCGATGAACAAGCCCGCCCCGCAGACCTCGGAAGACCGCTATCACGTGCCGGCTCTGGCGCGGGGCTTGCAATTGCTGACGCAATTTAACCGCGAGGAGCGGGAATTGAGCGGCGCTGAACTTTCGCGTCGGCTGGGTCTGCCGAGGGCTTCGGTGTTTCGCATGCTCTGCACCTTGGAGCAGGGCGGCTTTCTGGAGCGCTGCCCCGATGGGGTGAGCTATCGTCTGGGCCTGGGCGTGCTCAGGTTGGGCTTTGAGGTACTGGCCTCGATGGAGTTGACCGAGCTGGGACGTCCTGTCATTGAACAGTTGCGGCAGACCACCGGACATTCGGCGCATCTGGTGGTGCGCGACGCGCGCGAGGTGGTGTTTGTGGCCAAGGTGGCCGGCCCCAATGCCCTGTTTCACTCCATACAGGTGGGTGCGCGACTGCCCGCCCACGCCACGGTGCTCGGGCGTATCCTGCTGTCCGACCTGTCGCTTGAGGACCTGACTGCCTTGTATCGGGGCGTCCAGCTGGTCGCCTATACCGACAAGACGCCAACCACGGTGTCTGCCTTGCATGACCTGATGGCCCAGGACCGCAAGCGCGGCTATGCGGTCAGCATGGGGGGCTATGAGACAGGTATTTCATCGGTGGCCGCGCCCGTGCTCGATGCCCAGGGGCGGGTGACGGCGGCCATTAGCATTTCGGTGCCCGCCGAGCGTATTGAAACCGCCACGCTGACCACCCTGGTCGAGCAGGTGCGCGCCGCAGCCTCCCAGATGAGCCGGCGTCTGAGCCATCTTCCGGAACCTGCCGCCTGGCCGGCGATCAACAAGCAGAAAGCCGCATGACAGCAACGCAGATCACCGTGGGCGAGTTGGTCGTCCGATTCCTTCAGGCCTGTGGCGTACGAACGGCCTTCGGCGTGATTTCCATTCACAACATGCCCATTCTGGACGCCTTTCACCGGCTGGGGCAGATTCGTTTTGTGTCAGCGCGTGGTGAGGCCGGTGCCTGCAATATGGCCGATGCTGCAGCGCGCATCAGCGGAGTGCTGGGGGTTTGTGTCACCAGTACCGGCACCGGTTGCGGCAACGCCGCTGGTGCGATGGTGGAGGCAATGACTGCGGGTACGCCCCTGCTGCATCTGACGGGGCAGATTGAGTCCGAGTTCATCGACCGAGATCTGGGCTTTATCCACGAGCACCCGGCGCAGCTGGCCATGCTCAAGGCGGTGGGCAAGCAGGCCTTTCGCATCCGCAATCCGCAGTCGGCCCTGGCCACGCTGCGCGAGGCAGTGCGGCTGGCACAAACGCCGCCCTGCGGTCCGGTCAGCATCGAAATTCCGATCGATGTACAGGCCATGTTGCTGCCCTTGCCCGATGACCTGTCGCCGCTTTCGGTGGCGCCGTTGGAGCCGCAGCCACAGGCCCTGGCCGAACTGGCGGCGCAGCTCAGGGACAAGCGTCGACCCCTGCTGTGGCTCGGCGGCGGGGCGCGCGGCGCTGGCGCGGCGGTACGCCGCCTGGTGAATATGGGATGGGCGGTGGTCACGTCGGTGCAGGGGCGTGGTGTTCTGCCCGAAGATCATCCGGCCTCACTGGGCTCCTACAACCTGCAAAAAAGCACGGAGGCTTTTTATGGCACGGTCGATGCCCTGCTGGTGGTCGGTTCGAGGCTGCGCAGCAATGAAACCCTGACCTATAAACTCAATTTACCGGCGCATCGCTATCGCATCGATGTCGATCCCCTGGCTCAGGACCGCGCTTACAGCAGCGAGGTGTTTGTGCAGGGCGACGCCCAACAGAGTCTGGACGCTCTGGCCGATGCGCTGGAGGGCCGAATGAAGATCGACCCGTCCTATGCCGTCGATGTGCAGCAGGCCCGGCAAGCGGCAGAGGCGATCGTCGACGGCACGATCGGCCCTTATGTGGCGCTCAAGGACGGTCTGCAGCAGGTGGCCGGTCCATCGCTGTGGTGGGTGCGGGACATCACCTTGTCGAACACCATGTGGGGCAATCGCGCCCCCAGGCTGGACCATCCGCGTGCCGGCGTGCACGCGCTGGGCGGTGGCATTGGCCAGGGGCTGGCCATGGGTATAGGGGTGGCTGTGGCCAGCCAGATGCATGCCCTGGGCCGCAAGACGGTGGTGCTGGCGGGCGACGGGGGCTTCATGCTCAATTTGGGCGAGTTGGCCTGTGCGGTTCAGGAGCAGGCACAGTTGGTGGTGCTCCTGATGAATGACCGTCGCTATGGGGTGATTCGCAATATCCAGGATGCGGTCTACGGCAGTCGACATTGCTATGTCGATTTGCATACGCCTGACTTTGCTGCCTTGTGCGCCAGCCTGCAGGCGGGCTATCTGCGTCTGGATCAGCCGACTCGCACGCAAGAGGTCTTGCGTCAAGCCTGGGCCATGCCCGGACCTGTGGTGGTGGAAGTGGACATGCCGGCCTGGGGCGAGTTTCCGGTCAAGTTTGCGGGGCCGCCCAAGAAGGCGACCTGATCCATGCGAGCTCTGGACCTGACCCTGATCGGTTACGGCGCCATTGGCCGCGCCCTGCACCAGCGCCTGGCCCAGATGCCGGCGGTGCGGCTCAGCCATGTGGTCGCATCGACCGCGCGGGTGTCGGCCCTGCAGGCCGAGCTGGGCCCTTGGGTGCAGGTGACGGACCGGGTACCCGAACGGTCCGGCCTGGTGCTCGAATGCGCCGGTCATTCGGCCCTGACCGGGCATGTGTTGCCTGCGCTTGAGCGCGGCCTGGAATGTGCGGTGCTCTCCATAGGCGCCCTCTCGGATGCGGGTCTGCCCGAGCGCTTGCAGGCAGCGGCCGAGCGGGGTGGCACGCAGCTCCATCTGTTGGCTGGTGCCATTGGAGGCATCGATGCCCTGGCGGCTGCCCGCCTGGCGGGTCTGGAGCGCGTGGTCTACACCGGGCGCAAGCCGCCGGCGGGATGGCGCGGTTCGCCGGCCGAGCAGGTGGTGGATCTGGGGACCCTGCGGGAGCCGGCCGTGATTTTGCAGGCCAGCGCCCGCGAGGCGGCACGTCTGTATCCCAAGAACGCCAACGTCGCAGCCACGGTGTCGCTGGCTGGCCTTGGGCTGGATCGAACCGAGGTGCGATTGATCGCCGACCCCGGGGTGAGCGAAAACATTCACGAAATTGAGGCGCATGGAGCTTTTGGCCAGATGCATTTGCAGCTGCGGGGCAGGCCCTTGCCCGACAACCCAAGGACCTCGGCGCTGACCGTCCTGTCGGCGCTGCGTTTCTTGCATAACCGTGTGGCGGCGCTGACCCTATGACTGAGGCCATTCAAACCCTGATCGCCGGTCGCTGGCGCGATGCCAGCGGCCCGCTCTACACCACCTTCTATCCGCACGACGGTTCGGCAGTGGCCCGGTTGCAGGCAGCCGACCTCGAGGATGTCAACGAGGCGGTGGAGGCGGCCGAACGTGCGCGCCAGCAACCTGCGTGGGCCCGGCTGATGCCGCATGAGCGCGCCGGACTGCTGCACCGGATTTCCCAGGGCATACGGGCCCGCGCCGAAGAGCTGGCACAACTGCAGCGCCTGGACAACGGCAAGCCTATCCAGGAGTGCCGCGCTTTGGTAGCCAGTGCCGCTGGCACCTTCCAGTTTTTTGCGGCGGCGGCTGAAACCTGGGAGGACGCGATCACGCCGGCGCGCGGCGATTTCCTCACCATGAGCGTGCACGAGCCGCTGGGCGTGGTCGGGGCCATCACACCTTGGAATTCGCCGATCGCCAGCGAGGCGCAGAAGATGGCGCCTGCGCTCGCAGCAGGTTGCGCCATCGTCATCAAGCCGGCCGAGATCACCCCTCGCATGGCCATCGAATTAGCCCGCATCGCCGAACAGGCGGGTGTGCCGGCCGGTCTGGTGAGCGTGCTGCCGGGCAAGGGCTCAGTGGTGGGCGATGCCCTGGTGCGTCACCCGCTGGTCAAGCGCATCGCCTTTACCGGCGGCACCCGCGTGGGTCTGGGGATTGCACGGCTTGCGGCTGAGAAGCTGATGCCGACTTCCCTGGAGTTGGGCGGCAAGTCGCCCACCATCATATGCGCCGATGCCGATCTGGACCATGCGGTGGCCGGCGTGGTGTTCGGTATCTTCAGCTCCTCAGGCGAGTCGTGCATTGCGGGATCGCGGGCCTTTGTGCATGCCTCAATCTATCCGCAATTCAAGCAGCGGCTGCTGGCTGCCGTGCGTGCGCTGAGGGTGGGTGACCCCGCGCTGGATACGACCCACATGGGCCCCCTGGTCAGTCGATCGCACCGAGAAACCGTGGAGGGCTATGTGCAGCTCGGTCTCGATGAAGGCGGGCAGCTGCTGTGGGGTGGGGCTCGCCCCGAAGGCCCGGCGTATGAGGCTGGCAGCTACTACCTGCCCACGGTGATCGAGGGCCTGCCCAATTCGGCGCGGATGTGCCGCGAGGAGATCTTTGGTCCGGTTTTAGCCCTCTTGCCCTGGACCGACGAGGCCGACCTGATCGCCCAGTGCAATGACAACGACTACGGCCTGGCCAGCGGCATCTGGACGGGTGACTACAAAAGGGCCTGGCGCCTCGGGCGCGCCCTGCAAACCGGCACGGTGTGGGTCAACACCTACAAGCTGTTTTCCGTGAGTACCCCCTTCGGTGGCGTCAAGATGAGCGGTACCGGTCGCGAGAAGGGGCGTCGGGGCATTGCAGAGTACATGAGCCAGAAAAGTTTTTATTGGGGCATGAATGCATCGCCCCTGCCGTGGGGGCGTTCCTGATGGACCTGGGGATTGCGGGCAAGCGGGCTTTGGTGTGCGGCGCCAGCGCCGGGCTGGGATTGGCCTGCGCACAGGCCCTGGTGGAAGAGGGTGTGGATGTCTTCATCGTCGCGCGGACCGACGGTCCTTTGCAGGAAGCTGCCGCGCAGTTGCGGCGCTTGAATGCTGGCCGGGTGCAGGCCCTGGCCGCCGATGTCACCCAAGCCGAGGGCCGGGCGCGCATCCTGGCGCAGCAGAGCGACTTTGACATGGTGGTCACCAATGCCGGTGGGCCACCGCCGGGCGATTTCAGGCGCTGGACGCGCGACGATTGGCTGGCTGCCGTCGATGCCAACATGCTGGCCCCGATCGAGCTGATGAAGGCCACGGTGGACGGCATGATGGCACGCGGCTTTGGACGTATCGTCAACATCACCTCCAGCGCCGTCAAGTCGCCCATTGACCAGCTGGGGCTCTCCAATGGGGCGCGCAGTGGCCTGACGGGTTTTGTGGCGGGCCTGGCCCGCAGCACGGTAGCCCGGGGCGTGACGATCAACAACCTGCTGCCCGGCACCTTTGACACCGCGCGGCTGGCCAGCAACTTCCAGGCGGCTGCCCAGCGCCAGGGCGTGAGCGCGCAGCACCTCATTGACAAGCGCCTGGCCAGTCATCCGGCGCATCGCTTTGGCCGCCCGGAGGAGTTTGGCCGCACCTGCGCGTATTTGTGCAGCGTGCATGCGGGCTACATCAATGGCCAGAACATCCTGATGGATGGCGGTTCTTTTCCAGGTACTTTTTGAAGCCAGCCCATTTGCTGACCGCCCAAAGCTTTTTTGAAGTCCTTTCATGACCCAGACCTCTTCAGTTTCTTTCGATGTGGCCATCGTCGGCGGTGGTATCGGAGGCCTGAGCGCCGCCATTGCCTTGCAGCGACTAGGCCACCGTGTGACCGTCTATGAACAGGCGGGCCAGTTCATGCGCGTCGGGGCTGATGTCAATCTGACGCCCAACGCGGTGCGCTCGCTTGACGGGCTTGGTGTGGGCGAAGGTCTGCGCCGCACGGGGGCACGCCCGACCTATCGAATCAGCCGCGACTGGGACACCGGTTTGGAGACTTCGCGTCTGCCCATGGGGCACACCGCCGAGACCGTCTATGGGGCGCCTCAGCTGACCATACACCGCGCAGATCTGCTGGCCGTTCTGGCACAGACTCTGGCGGCAGACTCGATGCGTTTTTCCAAGCGATTGAGCCTTGTGACTCAGGATGCTGAAGGGGTAGACCTTCACTTTGAGGACAGCAGCAAAGCGCGGCATGCGGTAGTGATAGGGGCCGATGGCATTCACTCCCGGGTGCGTGCGGCTCTGTTTGGCCCTGAGCAGCCACGCTTTACCGGCGTGGTGAGCTACCGGGCAGTGGTACCGACTGAGCGGGTGCGCCAGGTGCCGGAGATCGAGGCCTTCACCAAATGGTGGGGCCCTCATCCGCACAGCCAGATCGTCACCTTTCCGCTGAGCCTGGGTCAAGAGACCTTCGTGTTCGCCACGACCGGACAGAGTGACTGGACCGAAGAGTCCTGGACCTGTCCCGGCGATGTCGAGGAACTGCGTCGGGTCTACCGTGACTATCACCCGGATGCGCGCGCCCTGCTGCAAGCCTGCGATTCGGTGATGAAGAGTGCGTTGTACGAGCGAGATCCTCTGCCGCAGTGGTCGGTGGGGCGTGTCACGCTGATGGGTGATGCCTGCCACCCCATGCTGCCTTTCATGGCCCAGGGGGCCGGCATGGCCATTGAGGACGCGGTGGTGCTCTCACGGGCGATCGATCAGATCGCCGACGTGCCCTCGGCTCTGCGCAGCTACGAATCGGCGCGCCGCGATCGCACCGCTCAAATTCAGATCGGCTCACGCGGCAACCAGTGGATGAAGACTCAGGGCAATGCCGATTGGGTCTATGGCTATGATGCCTGGAGCGCGATTCTCTGAGCTGCCCCGACTATTCTTTTGTTCAGTCACTTTTCATTCAAGGAGACATCATGAAGTCCAAGGTATCGGTCGTTCGGCGCTTAAGTCTCTTGACCGTTCTGGTCGCACCCCTGTTCGCCTCTGCCCAGACCTTTCCGAGCAAGCAAGTCACCTTGGTGGTGCCCTTTCCGCCTGGCG
>CAZATV010000095.1:5780-10359 GCA_964488145.1 uncultured Polaromonas sp. | reverse complement strand
ACGCCCAGGGTGCCCACCACCTGGCCATCGACCTCATACGGGGCCGTGACCACCGACAGTTCCTGATAGGGAACGACCTGGCTCTCTCCGCCTATGTAGATTCGCACACCCTCAGCCCGGCTGGAGACATCGAGCAATCGCATGAGTTGAGCCTTCTGCTCGAAGAGTTCAAAGAGCTTGCGCAAGCTGCCCATGTCACTGGAGAAGTCGCTGACGGTTAGCAAGTTACGTTCACCGGCAATCACGACCTCATCTCGCGACTCGATGGCCTCCGAGCCCACCTGGACGGCCGCCTGCATCAGGCTGGCGATCTCGCTGCGCAGGGCGTCCACCTCGCTCTTGAGTCGCTCACGCACCTCCTCAAGATCACGGCCGGCGTATTGGGCGTTCAGAAAATTGGCCGCCTCAATCAACTGGGTTTGGCTGTAGTCAAAGTCGGTGAACAGCACCCGGTTCTGCACATCCCCGTCGGGCGAGACGATGATGACCAGCAGCCGCTTTTCAGACAAGCGAAGAAATTCAATGTGACGGAAGACCGAGGAGCGCCGGGGCGCCATGACCACGCCAACATAGTGCGACAGGCTCGAAAGCATCTGTGCGGCGTTACTGATTACCTTTTGCGGCTGGTCGGGTGCCAGGGTGGCCTGAACCATAGGCTCTGACACACGGGCATCGCGCTGGGCCATGACCATGGTGTCGACAAAGAAGCGGTAGCCACGGGCGGTCGGAATGCGTCCAGCCGAGGTATGCGGGCTAACGATCAGGCCCAATTCTTCCAGATCGCTCATCACGTTGCGGATGGTGGCCGGCGACAGTTCCAGGCCCGAAGCGCGGCTGAGCGTTCGCGAGCCCACCGGCTGACCGTCGGCGATATAGCGTTCGACCAGGGCTTTGAGCAGCAACTTGGCGCGTTCGTCCAGCATGGCCTGATTCTACGAATCCGCGGGCCGGCGTGCGCGCCCAACCCGTCCGAAGGACAAGCCCCCGCACAGCGGCCGGTAAAAGCCGGCGCCCTGGGCCGCGCTGTGATGTAATTTGCCAATGAAATCCCACTTCCGCCACGTTGCGCTGGTCGGCAAATACCAAGTTGCCGGCTCGAGCGCGACCCTGGAGGACATCGCCCAGTTCCTGCACCGCCAGGGCTGTGAGGTGGCCTTGGAAGAGGAAACCGCCAGCAACACTGGCCTGAGCGACTACCCGGCACTCGACGTGGCGCAGATCGGAGCCCAGTGCGATCTGGGCTTGGTGGTGGGCGGGGACGGCACCATGCTGGGTATAGGCCGGCGACTGGCGCCGCACGGTGTCCCCCTGATTGGCATCAACCAGGGGCGGCTGGGCTTTATCACCGACATACCCCTGGAGGGCTATCAGGCGGTTCTCGGTCCCATGCTTCAGGGACACTACGAGGAAGAGCGACGCTCGCTGATGCAAGCGAGCGTCATGCGCGATGGGCGATGCGTGTTTTCAGCCACCGCCATGAACGATGTGGTGGTCAATCGCGGCGCCACTGCAGGCATGGTGGAGCTGCGTGTCGAGGTCGATGGTCGGTTTGTGGCCAACCAACGCGCCGATGGCCTGATCATTGCCACCCCCACCGGCTCCACCGCCTATGCGCTATCGGCCGGTGGACCGCTGCTGCATCCGGCGATCGGGGGTTGGGTGCTGGTGCCCATCGCGCCGCACACGCTGTCCAATAGGCCGATTGTGCTGCCGGATGACGGTGAGGTGGCCATAGAACTGGTTGCCGGTCGCGATGCCAGTGCCAACTTTGATATGCAGTCGCTGGCTACTTTGCTGCACGGTGACCGGATCGTGGTCAAGCGGTCGGCACACCAAGTGCGCTTTCTACATCCGCAGCGCTGGAGTTATTTCGATACCCTGCGCCGCAAGATGCACTGGAACGAGGGGGGCGTCTGAGCCCGCCCCCCAGGCGCCACGCAACCCTCACCCGACCTCAGAGCCCTGCCGCCCGATGAGCCTCAAGAGCCTGTTCCTTCGTGATTTCGTCATCGTGCCCGAGCTCGAGATCGAGCTGACTGGCGGCTTTACTGTTCTGACCGGCGAAACCGGCGCGGGCAAATCCATCCTGATCGATGCGCTGCAGCTGGTCCTGGGGGCCAGGGCTGAAGCTGCCGTCGTACGCGAAGGTGCACCGCGCTGCGAGATCAGCGCCTGCTTCGAGGCTACGCCGCGTCTTCAGCCCTGGCTGGAGGCTGCAGGCTTTTCCGACGGGGACGAACTGCTGCTGCGGCGAACGATAGACGCGCAGGGGCGCAGCCGCGCCTGGATCAACGGCAGTCCAGCCACGGCCGCTCAACTGCGCGAGCTGGGCGAACAGCTGGTCGACATCCACGGACAGCACGCGTGGCAGAGCCTGACCCGCCCCGACGAGGTCCGGGCCCTGCTCGACGCCTATGCCGGGATCAACACCGGTTTGCTGCGTCAGGGCTGGCAAGCCTGGCGCGAGGCCGTGAACACCTTGCAAGAGGCGCAACAGGCCCAGCAGACGCTGGCCCGCGAGCAGGAGCGTCTGAACTGGCAAATTGGCGAACTCGAAAAGCTGGCACCACAGCCGGGTGAATGGGACGACCTCAACGCCCGACACAGCCGGCTGTCGAACGCACAGGCGCTTGAAGAGGCCGTGCAGGGCTCGCTGCTGGCCCTGCAAGAGGCCGACACCAATGCGGCCGGACTGCTGGCGCGCGCGCTGCAGCTGCTGCAATCGCAATCGTCCGTCGAGCCGCGGTTTGCAGCCATTGCCGAGGTACTGGCCGGCGCACTGGCCCAGACCGAAGATGCGGCCCACTCGCTGTCGGCCTATGCCCGACACACCGATCTTGATCCGCAGCAGCTGACTGAGCTGGATCAGCGTCTGGCCGCCTGGATCAGCCTGGCCAGGCGCTACAAGCGCACCCCCGAAGAGCTGCCGGCGCTGCTGGAGGGCTGGCGCGCTGAACTGCGCCGGCTCGACGCCGCAGCCGATCTGCAAAGCCTGGAGCGGGCCAGTGCCAGCGCCTACCAAACCTATCTGAAGGAAGCGCAGACGGTGTCCAAGGCGCGGGCCCAGGCGGCACCTAAGCTGGCGCGGGCCATCACGCAGGCCATGCAGGGGCTGGGCATGCAGGGCGGACGCTTCGAAGTCCAACTTGAAACGCTCGAGCCCCCTCAGTCATCGGGACTGGAGTTGGTACAGTTTCGGGTGGCAGGCCACCCGGGCGCCACGCCGCGTCCGGTGGGTAAAGTGGCCTCGGGCGGAGAGCTCTCGCGCATTGCGCTGGCCATAGCGGTAAGCACCAGTCGACTGGGCCAGGCGCAGACCCTGATCTTCGATGAAGTCGATGCGGGGGTGGGCGGCGCTGTCGCTCAAACGGTCGGCCGGCTGATGAAGCAGCTCGGCCGCGACCGTCAGGTACTGGCCGTGACCCACCTGCCCCAAGTGGCTGCCTGTGCCGATGCGCACCTGCTGGTGAGCAAGGAAAGTCGAGGTCAGAACACCCGCAGCCGGGTGTTGCCGATTCGCGGCGAGGAGAGGGTCACCGAGATTGCGCGCATGCTCGGTGGCGAGCGCCTGTCGGACACCAGCCTGGCCCACGCCCGACAGATGTTGCAATGAACAAGACGCCCACCTCGACGGCCAATGAACTGGTCCTGATCACCGGCATGTCGGGGTCGGGCAAGTCGGTGGCCCTGCACGCTTTGGAAGATGCTGGCTACTACTGCGTGGACAACCTGCCGCCCGAACTGCTCGACAGCTTTTTGGCCCTGGAAGGTCAGCGTCGCGCGCGCAAGATCGGCATTGCGATGGATGTGCGCAGCGCGCAATCACTGCATTTGGTCCCGAAACAGCTGCGCCAGCTGCGCGATCAGGGCATGCCCATCACCTGCATCTTCCTCGATGCCAGCACTGAGATGTTGGTGCGCCGGTTTTCCGAAACACGGCGTCTGCATCCGCTGTCGCGGCCCGGTCAGGCCGATCAGCACCGGATGCTCGAGCAAGCCATCAACCTCGAGCGCGACCTGCTCGGCGAGCTGCGCGAGCATGCGCATGCGATTGACACCAGCATGATCCGCCCCTCGCAGCTGCAGCTCTACATCAAGGATCTGATTCAGGCCCCCAAGGGGCAGCTGACACTGGTATTTGAGTCTTTTGCCTTCAAGCGCGGCGTTCCGCTCGACGCGGACTATGTGTTTGATGTGCGGATGCTGCCCAATCCCCACTACGAAAAGGACCTGCGCCCCCTGACCGGCCGAGACGAGCCGGTGGCGGCCTATCTGAGACAAAACGTCGAGGTGGTCGACATGTTTGCGTCCATCGAGCAGTTTTTGTTGCGTTGGCTCGAGCCGATGGCGCGCGACCACCGCAGCTACGTCACGGTGGCACTGGGCTGCACCGGCGGGCAACACCGTTCGGTGTATCTGGTGGAGTCCCTGCAGAAGAACTTCAGCGCGCGATGGAACACCCTCAAACGGCACCGTGAACTCGACGCGGTGAACCCGTGATCGGGGTCTGGAGAGGGTTGCTCCCCAAGCCCTGGCCCTATCGCCGCGAGGGCGCGGCTCCTACGATGGGGAAATCACC
>CAZATV010000095.1:0-5680 GCA_964488145.1 uncultured Polaromonas sp. | reverse complement strand
CCAAGCCCTGGCCCTATCGCCGCGAGGGCGCGGCTCCTACGATGGGGAAATCACCCCCCGGAAGGGAGTAGCTCCTACAGAGGGGGAAATCACCCCCCGGGAGGGCGCAGCTCCTTCGATGGGGAAATCACCGCAAGGGGGCATAACTCCCACCCAGCTCGAAGGCCGGGGCGGGAGGGTGTGGGAGCGCCGCCCTCGGCGCGAACAAGCGCCCATCGAGTCGCCGCCGCCGATCCCAGCCTCATGGTCTGGGCAACATCAGGCAAGGGGGCATAACTCCCACCCAGCTCGAAGGCCGGGGCGGGAGGGTGTGGGAGCGCCGCCCTCGGCGCGAACAAGCGCCCATCGAGTCGCCGCCGCCGATCCCAGCCTCATCGTCAGGGCAACATCAGCTCTGACCATGAACTTGCGCCGATCAAAACAATCCCCTCAAACCTGGAGCAGGCTGCGAACCGGCGCTGGCAGGCCCAGACCCTCAAGCGCCGAGCCAGCACACCACCGACCCGCCCCAGCGGACAAAGTCAGACGAGCGCTCACTGGCACCTGAACCGGATGCAGATGCAGATCGCGATGGGTCAGCGCGTGCAGGATGACAGGTAACTCGATCAACTTCGATCGGACCCGGTCGGGCAAAGCCTCTTCCAGCAGCGCCAGACTGTCGTAAAGGGGCAGGCAATACAGACCACCCCAGATGCCGCGGTCGGGCCTGCGCTCGAGCCATACCGCCCCGTCGGCGCGAACGAGCCAGAGCAGCCACAAACGCAGGCTCGAGCGCTTGAGCTGGCGGGTACGCACGGGATAGGCCTGGGTTTGACCCCGTTTCTCAGCCTCGCACAAGCCTCTGGCCGGACAGACCGGGCAGCGCGGCTGGCGCGGCTGGCAGACAGTCGCACCGAGGTCCATGATGGCCTGGCTGTAGGCGGGCATTCGATCGGCCTCGGGCAGCAACTGCTCGGCCACCTGCTTGAGCTGGCGCTGGGCGGGACCTCGGGCCAGATCGGCTTCGAAGGCCAGCAGACGGGCCAGTACGCGCTGCACATTGCCATCGAAAATCGCGGCGCGCTCGTTAAAGCAAAAAGAGGCAATGGCGGCGGCCGTCGAAGGACCGATGCCAGGCAGCGCAGCCAACTGCTCGGCTGTACGGGGAAAGTTGCCCAACTGCTCGACGACCTGTACCGCGCAGCGATGCAGGTTGCGCGCCCGGCTGTAGTAGCCCAGACCGCTCCACAGACCCAAAACTTCATCCAGGGGAGCGGCGGCCAGATCCTGGACCGTTGGGAAACGCTGCAGGAATCGCTGGTAGTAGTCCCGAACGGTGACCACCTGGGTCTGTTGGAGCATGATCTCCGAGAGCCAGACCCGATAGGGATCGCGGATGTTCTGCCAAGGCAGATTGCTGCGACCATGACGGGCCTGCCAATCCAGCAGCCGCGCAGCGAAATGGCGCCTGATCGGCGGTGGGAAATCGAATGTCTCCCCGGCTGGATCCGCCGGCTGACTCAGGCGCGCTGGCATGCCGGACAGAAATAGGTCGAACGCTGCTGCTGAACGATGCGCCTGAGCGCAGTGCCGCACTGCCGGCAAGGCTGACCCTCACGATCGTAGACCTGGGCCTCCAGCTGAAAGTAACCGGTCTGGCCCAGAGCATTGGAAAAATCACGCAGGGTGCTGCCGCCCTGCCGCACCGCCTGTGCAAGCACGTCGGTGATGGCCGCATGCAGACGATCGGAGCGAATTCGGCTGATGCGGTACGCCCTGACAGTGGGCCGGATGCCCGCCCGGAACAGGGCTTCCGAAGCATAGATGTTGCCCACGCCCACCACCACCTCCCCGGCCAGCAACACCTGTTTGATGCTTGAACGCTTGGCTTTGAGCGCCCGGTGAAAGACCCCGGGATCGAACTGCGACCCCAGCGGCTCGACACCCAGCCGGCCTAGCAACTTCAGAGCCGGGGCGGACTGTTCGTCCTGGGCATGCACCACCGCGCCGAAACGCCGGGGGTCATGCAGGCGCAAGGTTCCCTGGCTGGTCACCAAATCAAAATGGTCATGCCGACCCGCGGCCGGTGGGCGGCTCTCAAAGGACAGGCTGCCCGACATGCCCAGATGCATCAGCAACAGCCCCTGGGGCTGCAAGTCCAGCAGCAGATACTTGCCCCGTCGCCGGACCGCGATCACACGGCGACCCACAAGATCGCCGGGCCGACAACCCAGGGGCCAACGCAAGGGCTGCCCCAAACGAACGGACTTGACGACAGCGCCGGCAATGCGATCGGCAAAGCTCAGCCGGGTGACTTCGACCTCGGGCAATTCAGGCATCGGTCTTCAGTGGCGCGTTAACGATGGCCTTCCATTATCATCAGCCAATGAAAACGTTGATCTCAGCCCTGCTCAGTGCGGGTCTCACACTGGCTGGTCTGCAAGTCCACGCGCAAGGCAGCCCGCCGGGCCAGGCCACAGCCGAATCGCGAAGGCAGACCGCGATCAACGCGCAGATCTTCTACCAAGTGCTGCTGGGCGAAATGAATGCGGCCGCCGGCGATACAGGGGCCGCCATCTCGCTGCTGCTCGATGCGGCCCGCAAGACCCAGGATGAACAGTTGTTTCAGCGCGCGGCCGATCTGGCGCTAGGCGCACGGGCAGGCGAGACAGCCCTGCAGGTGGTACGCGGTTGGCGACAGGCGTTCCCCCGATCCCTGCTGGCGGCGCGCTACCAACTTCAAATCCTGACCGCCCTCAACCGAACTGCGGAAACGGGCGAGGTGCTGCGGTCGGTGATTGAATTGACGCCGGCGCCCGAGCGTGCGCAGCTCATGGCCTTCATCGCACCGCTTTATGCGCGGGCCAGCGACAAAAAGCTGGCCTCCACCGTGGTGGAACAGTCTCTGGCCGCGGTCCTGGCTGACCCCCAGACCGCAGCCCCCGCGTGGAGCGCCCTGGGACGGGTGCGAATCAACGGCGGTGATGCGGCGGGCGCCGTGGAGGCGGCCAGACGCGCGCTGGCCGCCGACGGCCGCAGTCTGGTGGCCCTCAATCTGGCCCTGGATCTGATGGAACCCGGTCAATCGCAGGCCGAAGCGCTGGTGCGCGCCTACCTGGAGGCTCCCGGCGTAGCCGACGCCGAGGTGCGCATCGGCTATGCCCGCAACCTGCTGGACCAGCAGCGATACGCAGAAACCACCGTGCAGTTGCAGCGGCTAACCCGGGAGCACCCGCAGTTTGCCGAAGGCTGGCTGCTGCTGGGCTCGCTGCAGATGGATCAACCACTGACCGGCCCTGCTGAAGCCACGCTGCAGCGCTACCTGGCCATGACGCAAAATCAGCGCGAGGAAGACCGGGTGCGTCGCGGTCGTGGCCAGGCCCATCTGATGCTGGCCCAAATTGCCGAGCGCCGGGGCGATCTGAACGCTGCCAGCGGCTGGATCGATCAAGTGGACGACCGAAACCTGCTGGTGCAAACGCAGGCTCGCCGGGCCTCGCTGCTGGCCCGCAAAGGTCAGTTGGCCCAGGGCCGAGCCCTGCTGCAGCAGTTGCCCGAGCAAAGCCCGCAAGATGCGCGGCGCAAGATGCTGGCCGAAGTCAGCCTGCTGCGCGAGTTCAAGGAATTCCGAGCGGCCTACGAAGTCATCGATCGCGCAGTCAAGGCCGCACCGAAGGACCACGAACTGCTCTATGAAAAGTCCCTGTTTGCTGAAAAGCTCGGCCGCCTCGACGAGATGGAGCAACTGCTGCGCCAAGTCATGCAAATCAAGCCTGACTATCACTCGGCCTATAACGCGCTGGGCTATTCGCTGGCCGATCGGGGCCTGCGACTGCAGGAAGCCCGGCAACTGATCAAGAAGGCTCTGGAATACGCCCCCGATGACCCCTACATCCAGGACAGCCTGGCCTGGGTGGAATTCAGGATGGGCAACACCCAGGAGGCCCTGCGGGTGATTGAAATTGCCTACAAGTCCAAGCCCGACGCAGAGATCGCCGCGCACTTTGGCGAAATCCTCTGGAGCCTGGGCCAGCAGGAGAGAGCCCGCATGATCTGGCGCGAGGGGCTGATGCTCAATGCCGATAACGATACGCTGCAGGAGACCCTCAAGCGCCTGCAGGTCAAGCCTTGAGCGCTCGCGGCAGGCTGGCTGCGCCCGCAGCGACAGGCTGCGGCTCGCGGCGGCATGTGCTGCTGGCCGTGGCCGCGCTTTGCGGTGGCTGTGCCAGTCGCATGCCCTCCAAGGCGCCGAGCGGCTGGGCCGGGCGCCTGAGTCTGCAGGTCAGGAGCGAACCGCCGCAATCGTTCAGCGCCGCCTTCGAACTCGACGGCAACGCACGGCAAGGCCAATTGCGGCTCAACACCCCGCTGGGCAATGCCTTGGCCCAGGCGCGCTGGACCCCTGCCGAGGCGGTGTTGGTTGGCGGAGGCGAGACACGCCGCTATGCCAACATCGAAGCACTGCTGATGGCGGTCACCGGCGCCGCCCTGCCCCTGGGCGCCCTGTTCGACTGGCTGGAGGGCCGGCCCACGCCGGTGCCGGGGTGGCAGAGCGACCTGTCGCAGTTGGCCCAGGGCCGCCTGCAAGCGCGGCGCAGCGAGCCTGCACCGCCGGTGGACCTGCGCATTCTGCTGGACAGATGAAAGCCTCGGAGCCGACCCTTACACCCCGAGGCGAGAACAAGGCCCCGGCAGCCCGACCGTCAAGCGCCCAGGTACGCCCATGAAGGCCCTCTACGATTTGCAGGCACCGGCCAAGCTCAACAGCTTTCTCCACGTGGTGGGAAGGCGTGCGGAGGACGGCTATCACCTGCTGCAATCGGCTTTCGTACTGATCGATTGGTGCGACACCGTGCATCTGGAACTGCGAAGCGACGGACGGATCAGCCGCGAGGATCAGGGTGGCACCGACCTACCGGCCGACGACCTGTGCGTGCGGGCTGCGCGCGCGCTGAAGGCGGCCACCGGCACCGCGCTGGGTGTGCACATCCACCTGCAAAAACGCATACCGGCGCAGGCGGGTCTGGGCGGGGGGTCCTCCGACGCCGCCACCTGCCTGCTGGGATTGGCGCGGCTGTGGCAAACGGCCCTGCCGCGCCAGGCGCTGATGGCACTGGCACTGCAATTGGGCGCCGATGTCCCTTTTTTCCTGCTCGGCCGGCACGCCTGGGTGGAGGGCGTGGGCGAGCATCTGACCGGGCTGGACCTGCCAGCAGCCCGATTTCTGGTGCTCAAGCCGCCGGTCGGGCTGTCCACCCCCCAAATCTTCGCCTCACCCTTACTCGAGCGCAGCACCAAAACTGCTACAATTTCGGGCTTTGCTGCCCTCGGGCCGGATCAAATCTACGAATTTGGACGGAACGACCTGCAGCCGGTGGCGCAGTCGCTGTGCCCCGAAATCGGACGGGGCCTGCAGTGGCTGTCTGAGCGGGGTTTGAAGGGACGCATGACTGGCTCAGGCAGTGCCCTGTTTGCACGGCTGCCCCAGGGCGCCGACGCTCACATCGGTCCGGGTCTGCCCGCCGACGGTTGGACCGCCCGGGTGTGCAGCACGCTGCAGGGGCATCCGCTGGCCGATTGGTAGACAACCAGCCTTGCACCTGAGCACGAATTGGGGGTTTGCGCCTGAGAGGGGGCAGATCCTGTGTAGGGGAGTCGCCAAGTTGGTCAAGGCACCGGATTTTGATTCCGGCATGCGAGG
>CAZATV010000094.1:0-10885 GCA_964488145.1 uncultured Polaromonas sp. | reverse complement strand
CCCAAGAAAGCCATCGAGGGGCTCACGCTGCATCCGGTCGAGCGCATCGAGCAGGCCTTGGAGGCCTTTCGGTCGCTGTCTTGATCCCGCACCGCACCTGCCCCGGCCGGCGGCGCAGCGATCTGCTGATGGGCCGCCATCGCGCCGGGGGCGCGCGCTCCCACTTGCGCCTTTTCCGCTTCGGCAGAGACGGTGTGGGAGATACGCCCCCACGGCCTTGCGGTCGGGGTTTGGCATCAGTCGTTATGCATCTGGCGCCGCTCTTGCGCCGGGGGCGGCGCTTGCACGCGTGCTTTTTCCGCTTCGGCAGAGACGGTGTGGGAGCCGCGCCCTCGCGGCGATCGGCCCTGCGCACACACCGCGTCATGGGGGTCGGAGGGTCACTGGCTCTGAACCGCACCGGAGGGGCTGGCCGCCCTTCGCGCGTCAAGCAAAGGGGGTGTCAACACCCTGCCGCGCTGCGCGGGCAACGGCTCGTACGCTGCAGGACGTCTTGGAAGATTTCCGGGGCTTGCACCAGACCCACATGCGGCAGCCCTGGCAGAGCGATATTGCGGGCCCCCGCCAGTGTGGCGGTGCTGGCGGGAAAGACGATGTTGTCGCACACGCTCCAGTAGCAGGTCAGGCGGCTTCGCCGGGCATCGCTCTCTCGCTGCATCAAGCCGCTCAGGAAGTCGCTGCCCTGGCGCATCTGGCGTGCAGCCGGTGAGCCGGACAGCCGCGCCAGCGCGGTGCCATGGTGGGGCGAGCCGATGGTGATGACCTCGTGGCGCAGGGCAAGGTGATCGGGCTGGGTAGCCAGCCAGCTGCGAATGGCCAGACCGCCCATGCTGTGCCCCACCAGTAAGGGGGCCCGGCCGGTGAGCTGCGTCAAACGCTGCACTGCCGGGTCGATGCCGCGCGCCTGTTCCGCGATGCCCGCTCGCGCAGGCTCCAGCGACACGGCGATAAAGGGGATGCCCGCCTGGCGCAGGCGAGCCATCCAGGGGTTCCAGAAGCCGCGATTGCAGTAAAAACCGTGGACCAGCACCACCCCCATGCGCCCCATCGCCTCGGGGTCCAGGTGATCGGCGTGTGCGGCGTGGGCCCATGGCTGTTGCCAGCCGAACACGCGTACACCCATCCAGACTTCGCGCCACCAGGCGCCCAGCCACTGCACGGTGCCGGGACGGGGTTGAACTGGCGCCGACTCTGCGCCTTTTTCGCGCCGGGCCAACGCATGCCGTGCCAGGCGTGAAGCCCAGAAAAATTCCAGCGCCAGCACAGGGGCGTGGGGCACCGCGGCCAGAACGGCCCAGGCCGCCTGTATCCATTGGCCTTGTTGCACCCAGATCCCCGTCCAGCCCAGGGCCGCAGCCGCCAGGGTCAGGCTCATCCACTGTTGAAGTCGTGCGTTGCTCATGCAAGGGTTTAAGGCGTTCGCCTTTCAAGCGTAGCGCATACTCGCGCCCCATGAGTGAACAGGCTCCCCCTCAACCGCGTCTGGGCGCCGGCGTCGGCTTTGCCCTGGCCGCCGGTCTGGCCTGGGGGCTGGTGTTTGTGGCGCCGGTGCTGCTGCCCGAGTATTCGCCGGCCTTGCTGACCTTCGGTCGCTATCTGGCTTTCGGCCTGATCGCCCTGCCCTTGGCCTGGCGTGACCGGCGCGCGCTCTCGCATTTGAGTCGCGCCGACTGGCTGGAGGCGCTCAAGTTGGCGGCGGTGGGCAATGTGTTGTATTACCTGGCCCTGTCTGCGGCGATTCAGCGGGCAGGCGTGCCCTTGCCAACCGTCATCATCGGGACCTTGCCGGTGGTCATTGCCGTTTGTGCCAACCTGTCGCGGCGCGAGATCGCCTGGCGGCGCTTGGCCGGCCCCCTGCTGCTGATCGGTGCGGGCATCGCCTGCGTGAATCGGTCAGAACTCACGCGCATCGGCCAGGCAGGTCTCACGCCGGCCGATCTGGGGCTGGGCGCGTTGCTGGCCTTGGGCGCGCTGGTGTGCTGGACCTGGTATCCCCTGCGCAATGCAGCATGGGTCCAGCACCATCGGCAGGTGGGATCGGGCACCTGGGCCACTGCGCAGGGCCTGGCCACCTTGCCCTTAGCTGCTGCTGGCATGGCCGGCTATTTTCTGTTCACGGGCGCCTGGGCTGGCGAAGCACCCTGGGGCCCGCGACCCTGGACTTATGCCGGTTTGATGCTGGCCATCGGTTTGCTGGCCTCCTGGCTGGGTACCCTGTGCTGGAATCGCGCCAGCCGACTTCTGCCCACTTCTCTGACCGGTCAGCTTATCGTGTTCGAGACCCTGGCAGCTCTGGCCTACGGTTTTCTGCATCGCGGTCAGCTACCCGATCTCTGGACCTGGGTGGGCATGGCCCTGCTGGTGGCCGGTGTGGTGGCTGGCACGCGGGTGTTTGCGCGGTCGGCGTAGGTGGCCCACTGGCCTTGCGGGCCTGTTGTCTCCGGGGTCGGCCGGGGAGTGCAAAGTCAGGAGCGCGTCGGTCTACACCCGGCCTTGGTCGCCGCGCAGGTCGCTGCGACAATCCCGGCATGAATCTGCAACGCATTTTGATACCGGCGGCAGCGCTGAGCGCGCTCATTCTGAGCTATCGCTACTACGGCTGGATGGGTGTGGTCACCGCCGCAGGCTTGCTCGTGATGTGGGTGCTTTTGCACTTCACCCGCCTGATGCATGTCCTTCGGCGGGCCGCGCAGCGCCCGATTGGCTATCTGGACAGTGCGGTCATGCTCAATGCCAAACTCAAGCCGGGCATGACGCTGATGCATGTCATTGCCATGACCCGTTCACTGGGCCAGTTGCGCACCGAGAAAGACGCGCAGCCGGAGGTTTTTCGCTGGACCGACCCAAGCGAGTCCTGGGTGGACTGCACCTTTGTGGGGGGGCGCTTGGTCGGTCATGTGATGCATCGTCCCGGTGCCCAGGCCGAAGATGAGGCCGGCGCACAGGCTCCCGTTTTATCGGCTTCTGAGCCCCAGAACGCGCCGTGAGTTCAGACGGGTCCGGGAGCAGCCCCTCGGCGCTGCCCTACGCGGGTATCCGCGTGGTTGAATTCACGCACATGGTGATGGGCCCGACCTGCGGCATGATGCTGGCTGATCTGGGCGCCGAGGTGATCAAGGTGGAGTCGGTTGGACAGGGGCGGCAGGGCGATGCCACCCGCCACCTGTTGGGTTCGGGCGCCGGCTTTTTTGCGATGTTCAATCGCAACAAGAAGAGTCTGGCGCTTGACCTGCAAAGTCAGGCCGGCCTCGAGGCGGTGTTGCGACTGCTCGCCGGCGCCGACATCCTGATTGAAAACTTCAAGCCCGGCACCATGGACAAGTTGGGCCTGGACTACGCGCGTCTGAAGCGGCTCAACCCGCGGCTGATCTATGTCAGCCTCAAGGGTTTCTTGCCCGGCCCCTACGAAAAGCGCACGGCCTTGGACGAGGTGGTGCAGATGATGGGAGGTCTGGCCTACATGACCGGCCGGCCGGGTGATCCGCTGCGCGCCGGCACCAGCATCAATGACATCATGGGCGGCATGTTCGGCGCCATGGGGGCCATGGCGGCCCTGGCTGCACGCGAGCGGACCGGGGTGGGCCAGGAGGTGCAGAGCGCTCTCTTTGAGAATAATGTGCTGCTGGTCGCACAGCACATCATGCAATATGCGGTGACGGGGCAGCCGGCGGCCCCCATGCCGGCCCGTATCTCGGCCTGGGGCATCTACGATGTCTTCAAGGTGCGGGACGAAGAACAGATTTTTCTCGCGGTGGTCACCGACACCGCCTGGAAAATTTTCTGCGAAGCGTTTGACTTTGCTGATCTCCAGGCCGATGCACGACTGGCCACCAATAACGACCGCGTTCGACAGCGCGAGTGGCTGATCCCCTTGCTGCGAGAGCGTCTGGCCGGTTTTTCCGCCGCCGAGCTGGCCAGCCTTTTTGAGACGCATGGCCTGCCTTTCGCACCGATCACGCGGCCGCAGGATTTGCTGCAGGATCCGCATCTCCTGGCCACCGGCGGGCTGGCGCCGATGCAGTTGCCCGACGGCCGCGATACGCTGACGGCTTTGCTGCCGATCACCCTGGGGGGAAACAGGCCGGGGGTTCGGCTGTCCCCGCCGCAATTGGGTGAGCACAATCATGCGATCCTGGCGGAGTTGGGCTACTCGGCGGCGCAGATCGAGGGCTTGAGCCGCCGCGCTTTTTGAAGGCGCTCGGCCCGCCTTGTATTCTGGACGACTGCCCGTGCCCGTCAGCCGCCCCCGGCAGGCCAACGGGCCAGCGCCTGCGACCCCTAAAATGCCTGATCCGCCGGCGGCCCTGTACCGGCGCCGCGACCCCATCGTTTCGACTGCTGAAAAAGGACTTCACTCATGGCTACCCTTCCCGCCTCCATGGACGACCGCGACGGCAAGATCTGGATGGATGGCCAGATGGTCGAGTGGCGCGATGCCAAGATCCATGTGCTGTCGCACACCCTGCATTACGGCTGCGGCGCCTTCGAGGGCGTGCGCGCTTACAAGACCGCTCAGGGCACGGCCATCTACCGCCTCAAGGAACACACGCAGCGCCTGTTCAACAGTGCCAAGATTTTGCGCATGAATATTCCTTTCAGCCTCGAAGAGGTGATGCAGGCGCAAATCGATGTGGTCCGGGAAAACAAGCTCGAGAGCTGCTATCTGCGGCCCCTGACCTGGATCGGCTCGCAAAAGCTCGGCGTCTCGCCCAAGGGCAACAAAATCCACATCATGGTGGCGGCCTGGGCCTGGGGCGCGTACCTCGGTGAAGAAGGGCTCAAGCGGGGCATTCGTGTCAAGACTTCCAGTTACACCCGCCACCATGTCAACATCACCATGACCCAGGCCAAGGCGGTGAGCAACTACACCAATTCCATTCTGGCCAATATGGAAGCCCTGGACGAGGGCTATGACGAGGCTCTGCTGCTCGATGCGGCTGGCTTTGTCAGCGAGGGTGCTGGCGAGAACATCTTCGTCATCAAGGACGGTGTGGTCTACACCCCCGATCTGTCGGCCGGTGCGCTCAACGGCATCACCCGCAACACCATCTTCCACATCTGCAAAGATTTAGGGATCGAACTGGTGCAAAAGCGCATCACCCGCGATGAAATCTATATCTGCGACGAAGCCTTCTTCACGGGCACCGCGGCCGAGGTTACGCCCATCCGCGAGCTCGACCGGGTGCAGATCGGTGCGGGCAGCCGTGGCCCGATCACCGAGAAAATCCAGGCGGCCTTCTTTGATATCGTCGGCGGTCGCAATCCCAAGTACGCGGCTTGGCTCAGCCCCGTCTGAGCCGGGCCGCAGACTGACATCACGAGGCAGAGGCATCACCATGCAAGTGAAGGAACAAGGGCGGTCAGTTGAGCTGCTGGCCAGCGACCTCAATGCCCAGGGCGGGGTCTTCTGCCCCAACCCTGCCATGGCCCTGTGGAGCGGGCATCCCCGCGTGTATCTCAATGTGGCCGAGACCGGATCGGCGCGTTGTCCCTACTGCGGCACCGTCTACCAGCTCAAGGACGGCGAGCATTTCCACGCGGGCCACTGATGATCCCTAAGGCTGCGGCGTGCCCGGCGCCGCTAGGGCGGCCTGCGCCCCTAAGCCGGTCCAGTGGCGCCGCGGGCTGTCTTGGATTTTGATCCCGCACCGACTGTGACCGCATCCCTGATCATCGCGCCGCAGTGGATCGGCGATGCGGTCATGACCGAGCCGCTTTTGCGCCGTTTGCACGCGCGCGGCGAGCAGCTCACGGTGGCGGCCCTGCCTTGGGTGGCCCCGGTGTATCGGGCCATGCCGCAGGTGGCGCAGATCGTCGAGCTGCCCTTTACCCACGGGGCCTTGCAGTGGCGGGCTCGCCGGCAGATCGCACAGCAACTCAAGGGACGTTTCGACACCGCCTATGTGCTGCCCAATTCGCTCAAGAGTGCCCTGGTGCCACTTTGGGCCGGCATACCGCGTCGTGTGGGCTACCTGGGTGAGGCGCGGGTGGGTCTGCTCACCCATCGCCTGAAAAATCCGCCGAAGGGCCAGCGAGCGCCGATGGTGGCGCTGTATTCGGCCCTGAGCGGTGAGGCAGGGTTCGAACACGATCGGCCAAGACTGCAGCGGCCGCCTGCCGAGCACAACGCCGATGGGGTGCAGCAGGGCTTGGTGGCGCACAGCTATCTGGTTTTTGCCCCGGGCGCTGAATACGGTGCGGCTAAGCGCTGGCCCGCGCGGCATTTTGCGACGCTGGCGGCCCTGCTCGATGTGCCGGTCGTCTTGCTGGGCTCCGTCAAGGAGCAGGTGCTGTGCGATGAGATCGTGGCGCTTGCGCCTGCGGCCCACCTGATCAACCTGGCGGGCAAGACCTCGCTGGACCAAGCCATAGGCCTGATCGCCGGCTCGCGCGCCGTGGTCAGCAACGACTCGGGTCTGATGCATGTGGCCGCTGGCCTGGGCGTGCCGCAGGTGGCCTTGTTTGGATCTTCCAGCCCCGACCACACCCCACCCCTGAGCGATCGTGCGCAGGTGATCTGGCTCAAGCGGGATGCGGCCTACCAGCCCGCCCTCGATTGCGCGCCCTGCTTCGAGCGCGAATGCCCACTGGGGCACACGCGTTGTCTGGTGGATGTGTCGCCTCAGCGGGTGAGGGCGGCGCTGGACTTGTCGTTCGAAACCTGAGGCTCCCTTCAAGCCGATATTTAGGCCTTGGCCCAAGGCCGAGCCCCTCGCAGGGAATCCACCAGATCATGCCGGGCCTCAAAGCCCAGTTCCTTGCGCGCATGGCTGACATCGAAGCCAGCGCGCTGAGCAGTCGTGCCATCGGGCGCGTAGCCGACGCACCCAGAAGTTGAGGCCCGGAAAAGGCGAAAAGCGTTTATCGGGCAAGGCCCTGCCGAAGACGTCGAGCGGTCAACTGAATACGAAGGGACTTCCCACTTCCGGGCTACGGCAGCAAGGGCATCCAGGTCCATGCGGTCGATTCTGATGGCAAGGTGGTCACCAATCGCTCGCTCAAGCGCGCCAACTTCCTGGCCTGGTGTGCCGACCTTCCAGCGGGCTGCCTGATTGCGATGGAGGCCTGTAGCGGTGCGCACCACTCATGCCGCCAATGGATCAAACGCGGCTTGGATGCCCGCATGATGGCTGCGCAGTTCGTCGCGCCCTACCGGATACAAGGCAAGACGGGTAAGAACGACGCCAACGATGCTGCCGCCGTCTGCGAGGCAGCTTCGCGAGCGCACATGCACTTTGTGCCACCCAAGACGCGCGATCAGCAGGGTATGTTGTGCGTACACCGGCTGCGCGAATCTCTCAAGCAAGAGCGCACCGCTTGCATTAACCGCATCCGTGGCCTGCTCGCCGAATTCGGGGTTGTGTTGCCACAATCGCCCGCTGTCCTTCGCCTGCATCTCAATGACGTGCTCGAGGACGCCAGCAACGACATCGCCGGCATGGCCCGCCTGGTGCTGCAAATGGCGCAGGAACACTGGCGCGAGCTCGAAGAGCATCTCCAGTGGTGCGACGAGCGCATCGCTGCGCACCGCAAGGACAACGAGCAGGTCCAGCGTGCAGCCGAGCCCAGGGGCATTGGCGTGATCACCGCATCGGAGGCGGTGGCCACGGTCGGTGACTTCAAACAGTTCAGAAACGGCGCCCAGTTCGGTGCCTGGCTGGGGCTCACGCCCAGACAGAATTCCAGCGGCGGCAAAACAAATCCGGGGGGCATCACCAAGCGTGGCGACAACTACTTGCGCATCGAGCCGCGGCGGCCAGACCGATAGCAGCGTAAGCCATCGGAGCCACCTCATCACCACTGACGAAACCTCTTTTCCTTGTCAGACGTGAAATTGAAGATGCATTGAACAGGTCAGACCGGCAGCGGGCAAGCTCGATAAATCCGACGTGAATCAGTGGATGTCACGACAACTGAATGGAGCCCTGCTGAGCGGTTGGTATCTGGGGCCGCACCTTGTGCAACAAGCCCGTCTGTAGATGTGCAGTCTGTCCCTCGTTTCATGCCCACCGATTCGCCTCAGTCACAAGGAAACCGTCATCAAAAAAACAGATTCACCCCACTTGACTACGCGGGAAGTCCCCGTAGCCGGATTTAGGTTCAGAGCGGTGCTGTGCCAGTCTCGGGGCTCGTGCTCTCTTGGCGATGTTGGCGCTCCAGCCATAGCGCATAGGGGGCCGGATAGGCGGCTTGGTAGCGCTGGCTGTGCAAGCTCAGAATCTGCACGTCCCCCAGCATCTTGGCACTGTCGAGCAGGCGCTCGATGACCAGGGGTTCTGGTGAGTGGTGAAGCAGTTGCCGGGCCAGTTGCAGTTGCTCGTCGGCGTTTTCTGCGGTCAGGGGGCTGAGCGCCAGTTGGGCAAACCGGGCATGGCCCTGGAAGAACCAGCTGCCCTGCGCATGCTGCAGCGGGTTGCTGCGGTACAAGCTGTGGCGCTGTGCTGCTGGCAGATAGATTTGGCTGACCCGGTGGTAATCAAAGGCCGCCACCGCAGTCCCTAGCAAAAGAGCCAGCGCTGCGCCGTCGATCAGGGGGCGGCGGTATCGGGTTTGGGCAGCGCCCTGTACTTCGATTTGACCCAGGCGAGCGCCCCGCCACAAACCGAGTACCGCAAACAGCGTAGTGATCTGAAAAGGGCCATACCACAGCGGGTATTCGAGCAGGCTGTGCAGGCCGATGACCAGAAGGCAGGCCCAGGCTGCCCAGTGCTCATCGGGGGATTGCTCTCGAGGTCGGGCGTACCAGAGGGCGACCAGCGTGGTCGCACTGATTCCCAGAGCCAGGGGCAGACCCAATTCCGCAGCCAGATGCAGCGGCAGGTTATGGGCGTTGTCCAGCTTTTCCATGAACCGCGGCCCTTCAAACAGGGTGATGTAGTGGGCGTAGTCCAGTTCATTCCAGCCCCAGCCCGTCCAGGGCTTTTGCAGGATCAGCGTCCACACATTGCCCCAGAGCGTTAGTCGGCTGTCGTTGCCTGACGTGACCAAGCGTGTCAGCGCATCACAGGCGGCGGCGCAGGGTGAGCTGAGCCCTTGTAGCGCCAGAACCCACTCCAGTACTGCGGGCAGGAACAGGCCGGCCAGAAGATAAAGCGCCATGCCCAGACCGAGCAACAGGCCAACGGCTTTCTGGCTCGGCCCGTACCAGAAGACGCCTGCGGCGACGATCAGCGCCCACGCCAGCAGCCCAGTGCGCGAACCGGTGCTTGCATGGCCGATGGCCAGCGCGAGTAAGGCCAAGACTGTCAGCGCAGGCAGCAGCCTTTCGCGGCCCTCCCGCCGGATGCTGTGCAAATAGGCCAGGCTGATCAGCCCGAGGGCCGTCAGGCTGGCCAACTGATTGCGCTGGCGCAGATTGCCCGAGCCCTCGCCCGGTCCGATGGGGGCGATCCAGGGCTGCCAGAAGGAAGCCCAGCCCAGATACTGGATCAGTGCGATGCCGCTGCTGATCAGGGCCGCCGTCAATGTGGCGCGGGCCAGCAACTGGGGATGCCAGTGGTGCCGCAGCAGCAGCAGACCGGCCAGGCAGGCCATGGAAATCAGCCAGGGCCAGGCATTGCGTGAGGGCCCGGTGCTCAGGGGTTGTATCCAGGGCAGTACGAGCAGCAGCATCACGGCCGCTCTGGCCAGAGGAGAAGGCATGACCCCAGCTTAGCAGGCTGCCCAGCCGGTCCGGTGCTGGAGCCGGTGACGGGGTCAGGTCATGAACCCCTGGGAGAAGACGGGCTGAGCCGTCAGCGACTGCTCAGCCGCCTTTGCAACTGGCCGGCAGGTACTTTGCATCCACACCGTCGGTGGCGCCGGGGCCGCAGACCCAGGCAATTTGGCCGCCGCTGGCCAGGGTTCCCTTGAGTTGCACGGTTTTGCCACCGATGCGAGGTTGCTCGGCCTTGATCTTGACGGTGATGACGCCCACCGCGTTGTTGCTTGCGTCAAGGGCATAGTTCACGCTGTCGATCATGGCCGAGCTTTGCGCATCGATGCTCAGAGTTGCGGGCATGGCGTTGCCCACTTGCGCGGCCTCTGTGACCGCGGTCTTGGCGGGTGTAGCAGCCAGGATGACTTCGGTGAGCTTGGCCCTCAGGGTGTAGTCCTGATACATGGGCAGGCCCAATGAGGCCAGCAGACCGATGATGGCAATCACAATCATCAGTTCGATGAGTGTGAAGCCGCGCGCAGAAGATCTCATAGTGACTCCCAGAACAAGGGAGTGCGATGGTACGTCAGGGCGTTGCTTTAACAAACTCCCTGACCTTGCGAACACTTATTGAGGATTTGGCTCTTGCTCGGGTGCCGCACGCGGGCCTGAAAGCTTGCCGATCGCCAGCACCAGGATCGCGCCGAGTGCAGGCACCAGATAGTGCAGCCAGGTGTTGCCCTCGACGAAGTCACGGATGGAGACATCGCTGACGATGGTCTCGCCGCCCACCCAACCCACCAGCGCGGCCCCCAGCAGGATGATGACCGGGAACCGGTTCATCAGCCCGATCATCAGCTTGCTGCCGAAAATCACCAATGGAATACTGATGGCCAGACCCAGAATCAGCAGGGTCATGTTGCCCTTGGCGGCTGCCGCCACAGCGATCACGTTGTCCAGGCTCATGACCATATCGGCAATCAGGATGGTGCGTATGGCCACCCACAGACCCGATTTGTCCTGACTGCTCTCGCCCTCATCCTCTTCTTCATGCAGGAGCTGCGTCCCGATCCACAGCAAGAGCACCCCGCCCACGATTTGCAGGTAGGGCAGTTCCAGCAGCTTGGCGGCCACCACGGTCAGTCCAATTCTGAGCACCACAGCCGCCCCCGAGCCAAACAGGATGGCCTTTCTCTGTTGCTCGGCAGGCAGGGAGCGGGCGGCCAGGGCGATCACCACCGCGTTGTC
>CAZATV010000093.1:3750-10914 GCA_964488145.1 uncultured Polaromonas sp. | reverse complement strand
CGCAGCTGCACCACCAGAGGACGGGCACTCATGTCCATGACGCGCTCACTGCCTCAAGCTCCAGAGGCCTCACAGGTCCACCCGCGCCAAGGGCTGAATATTGACCTCGGGGACCAGTTCCTGATAGGAGATGACTTGCAGGTCATAGAGCTCCTGTTCGATGAGCTTGCGCATGTACCGGCGAATGTCCATCGAGGCCAGCAGCACCGGCTTGTTGCCTGAAACCGGCAACTTGCCCACGGTGGTCTTGATGTTTTCCACCAGCTTCTTGCTGACGGCCGGGTCCAGCGCAAGATAGCTACCCGCAGAGGTCTGACGCACCGCGGCCCGCACGGTTTCCTCCACCCGCGGCGCGAGCAAAAAGGCCGGCAACATATTGCGGCCAGCCGAGTATTTATGGCTGATCTGCCGCTTGAGCGCGCCGCGAACGTACTCGGTCAGCAGCACCGAGTCCTTTTCTTTCTGGCCCCACTCCACCAGCGACTCGAGGATGGCGCGCAGGTTGCGCACCGAGATGTCCTCGGAGACCAGACGCTGCAAAATCTCACCGATCTTTTGCGCCGGCATGACCCGCATGGCCTCCTTGACCAGATCGGGAAAGCGCGCCTCCATCGCGGTCATGAGGAACTTGGTCTCCTGGATGCCGATGAAGTCGGGCGAATACTTGCGCAGCACCGAGGCCAGGTGGTAGCTCAGAATCTGGCTGGCGTCCATCACCGACAAACCCGCCTTGCGCAGCGTGTCCTCCAGCTCAGCAGCCAGCCACAGGGAGGCGCTCATACCGGGCAGGAAGGCCGGTTCGCGCTCGAAGTTCAAGCCCAGGGCGGTGAGGTTTTGCTCGGGCTCGCGGGTGAGCACCTGACCCGGCCGCAGGCGACCTTGTCCGACCGGCACCTCCGAGAGAAGAATTTGATAAGTAGCCGCTTCCAATCTGTCGCTAAAGCGCAGGTGTATGCCCGGAAAGGGTACGCCCATCTCATAGTAGAGCGAGCGCCGGATCTTGATCAGCTCTTCGTTGAGCGAGTTCGCATCGAGCTGGCTGCGCAGGGACTCCGAGACATCGAGCATCAGGGGCACCGTGGGAATGAACTCGTCGGTACCATCCATGCGCTTGGGCTGCGCGGGTTTTCCTGCAGCCTGCAGGGCCGGCACCTCGGTGATCTCGCCGGTCTTCTCATCGATCTGCTGTCTCGGCCGTAGCAGATAACCCATCCCCAAGAGCAGCACCGCGAGCACCAGGAACACCGGCGTGGGCATGCCTGGAATCAGTCCCATACCCAGAGCAATGGCGCCGCCGATCATCAGGGCCTTGGGTTGGGCCAGAATCTGCGCGCCGATGTCCTTGCCCACGTTGGACGGCCCGCCGCCGTCGTCAGTGTTGACGCGGGTGACGATGATGCCGGCGCAAATGGCGATGAAAAGCGCTGGAATCTGCGCAATCAAACCGTCACCGATGGACAGGATCGAGTAGGTCGATATCGCTTTGCTGGCATCCATGCCCCGCTGCAGCATGCCGATGAGCATGCCGCCCAGCAAATTGACGAAGACGATGATGATGCCGGCGATCGCATCGCCCTTGACGAACTTCATCGCGCCGTCCATTGCGCCGTAGAGCTGACTTTCCTTCTCCACGATGCCGCGGCGGCGCTTGGCCTCGGCCATGTCGATGGTGCCGGCTCGCATGTCACCGTCAATCGACATCTGCTTGCCCGGCATGGCATCGAGCGAGAAACGCGCGGCCACCTCGGCCACCCGCTCGGCGCCCTTGGTGATCACCACAAACTGCACGATGGTCAGGATCAGGAATACCACTAGGCCGACTACCAGATTGCCGCCCACCACGAAGTTGCCGAAGGTGGTGATGATGGCTCCGGCATCGCCCTGCAGCAGGATCAGGCGGGTGGTGGCAATCGAGATGCCCAGCCGGAACAGCGTGGTGACCAGAAGCACCGAAGGAAAGGAGGAGAAGGCCAGCGGATTGGGCAGGTACATGGCCACCATCAGCAGAACGGCCGAGACCGTCATGTTGATGCCGATCAGGATGTCCACCACGATCACCGGCAGGGGCAGAATCATCATGAAGATAATGCCCACCAGGATCACGGCCAGCACCAGGTCATTGCGGCTGGAGGCAGCAATGGCCAGACGTTGAAAAAAGGCAAGGATGTTCACGCGGCTTTCTCCAGCGACTTGGCGCGCCCGTTTTGCTCGGCCAGTCGGGCCAGACAGGCCTTCATGGCCGCTTGCGCCTCCTGGGGCCGCTGCAGATCCACCAGCACCCGAGCCCTGAGCATGTAAAACGGCGCATCAACCTGCCCTTTCAAGGCCAGCTGGTCCAGCGCCGCCAAGGCCTGCGCCGGACGACCCGCCTCACTCTGGGCCAGCGCCAGGCCGCGGAAATGGCTGGGCACCTCGGGCTCGAGCACCGTCAAAGCACCGTAGAGCACCGCAGCACGCTGCGGATACTCCTGGGCCAGCATCAGAAAAGCCAGCTGCGACAGGGTGTAGCAAGGCGAAGAGGTTTGCGCCACGGCTCAGCCCTTTTGTACCGAGTTGATGTAGAAGAAGGCGAGCTCCTTGTTTGCCTCATACTCCTGCGTCAGGCGAGCCGCCTGCCGCAGCAGCTTGCTGGTGTCGGCATCGAGGGCGGGGTTCTTGCACCATTGCACCAGCAGTTCCCGCCCCTGCCGGAAGGCCTCCATGAAGGGGCCGGGCAAATTCAGATCGGCGTCGGGCGCAGCCTCGGCCTGCAGCCACTGCATGAGCATTGCGTCACTGTCGGTCAGGGTGCGTTCGTCCAAGCGCACCGCCTCCCCCTCACCGAGCATGGTCAGCGGTTGGGCTCCCGGTGCCAGCGGGTTGAAGTCGGGCACCTCGCTGGGCACCAGCGCGTTGCTCAGGCTGTAGGTAGAAGTCAGCGGATTGCTAATGGTGGCCATATCAGTCAAGCTCAGGCCGTGGCGCCGAAGTCCGCATGCTCCTGCCTAAATTGCATCAAGCGGGCCACGGCGTCCTCGATGGCCTGAACGCTCGGGCCCGGCCAGTTCAAACGAATCATCAGTACCAGGACCTGCTCGGCGCCCTGGCCGCGGGCGCCCACCTGCACCCCAGGAACCTGCGGTGGCAGCCGTCGCAGATCGGTAGCACGCAGGATCTTCAGCAAGGCTGGGGCCGGTACGAAGGGAGCGGGCACCCGGGTGTAAATCAGCAGGTCCCCATCGACCTCCTCCAGCGCCACCGGCCCCTGCGGATGCGCATAGCTGGCGGCCCCCCGCGGCGGCAGCATCAGGTCGGGCTGGCCCGCCCGCGCACCGAAATCGGAGACCAGCTGCGCCAGATTCATGTCCGCCCCTTCATTGCGCCGCGCCTCATATCAGGCCCTCCTCACGGTCGATCGCCGTATCCAGCGCCGTCTGGCTGGCTTCCATTACTGTCTGGCGTGCCTCCATCGAGGCAAACACTTGCACCGGCAGCTGCCGAATCAGGCCGCGCAGGCCGGTATGAAAACTCACCTGCGCGCCCAAGTCTTCGGAGGCGACCAAACGCCGCCCCAGGTTTTCAAAACGCGAGGCGTCGACCCAACGGTCCGATGCGGTCATCAGCAGCTCGGTGGTCAGCTCGGTGGAGGACAGGGGGGGCACTGCATGGCGCTGCACCAGGGTCTTGGACAGTTGCTGGCCCTCGTCGAGCACAGTGCTGATCACCTTCAGATGAAACAGGTCGCTCACCAGGGCCTGTAAATGGGCCGGCTCGGTGGAGGGGCTGGTGGCCGCCAGATCCAGGCCCAGAGCCTTTTGCATCCGGTCGAGGACCTGCAGAAAATCCTGGCCCTGCCCCTGAGGCACCAGTTCAAGCAAATGCCGCACAGTGGCGCCCAGGCCCTCCTGGCCCATCACCGCGTCCTTGTAGGCGGTGCGAAACGCCGGCGCCAGCCCGGCGGCCATGTCGCGGGTGACGTCCAGAGTATTGATATCGGCGCGAATTTCGCGGCCGTATTCGGCCATGAGCTCCGCCGCGGCCTCGCGGGCGGCCTCCTGACCGCGACCGCCCGGATCAGGGCCAGCCTTTCCCTGGGCGATCAGCTCGGCCACATCCAGCAGGCTCAGGAACTGCTCGGTCGGTCCGCCGCCCTGCTCTCGCACCAGCTGCAACGCCTTGCCGGGCTGCTTGAGTACCTCGCGCGCCAGAGCGATGCGCTTTTGCTCGGCATCGGCTGGCGTCTGAGATTGCGATCCTCCGGCGGACTGAGCAGCCATCAGGGCCATGATCTCGCGTACCCGCTCGGCCGTCAGCTCAGCCATGTCTTTGCCGCTGCTGGCTCGGCGCTCCCTCAGACTGCGCTCCTGCGCCTTGCCCGACAGCGACTGCGTCAGCTCCTCGGCCGAATCCTGAATTAGGTCAGCCATATCCACCTCGCGTGATTCCACGCGGGCATTGCCGACCATGGCGCCGCCCAAGGCATAGCCGCCTGGGGGCATCTGCATCAGGCCGGTTTGCGCTGGATTGCCGATCAGGGACATCGAATCAGTTTACAGCAAGAACATGTCCAAGTTACACTTTGCATAACCTATTTGACAATTTGACTGGTTCGGTTACATTTCTGCTGAGCAAATTGTCTTAGAACTTTAAGAGAGCGCCATGACTGATAACCCGGAAATCGCGGCCACCCGAGCGCAGATTGAGGCCAACAACCGGTTGGCGGCCGAAGTCGAGCAAAAGCTCGAACAGATCGGCGAGATCATGAGCGAATTCCAGCGCCTTTTTGCCCAGCACCTGGGCATTGCACCCGCAGAGGTGGAGAACCACCTTAGGCAGCACCTGAGCCCCGAAGAATTTGCGCAATTGCAGTCCCAATTCGAGGCCGAGACGGGCTCGGCCCATCTGTCCGAGGCCGCCTCTTCCCAAGCAACTTCCGCCCCCCGCCGCGTTGGCCTCAGGCGCAACATCGTCTAAAAGCCATCTAGCACCCATCGAGGTAAACCCATGACCACGCCCGTTACTAATTACGCCGCCAACCTCTACCAGAACACATCGGGGGAATTCAAGGCGGCCGACGCCATGCTCAAGCTCAAGGGCGCTGACCCAAGCATTTTGATGATGGCGGTCGGCATGGCTGGCTACAAGTCCAGTGAAGCTGCCCTGGTCAATGATCTGAAAAGCATGAATGCCCAGAACGCCCGCATGGAGCTGGCCAACCAGGCCAAGGCCCTGGAGGACAAACTCAAGGCCTTTGCCAAAAACAAGAATCTGGGGGATACCGATAAGCTCAACAAAAAAGCAGACGACTGGACCAAAGAAGGCAAGAACTTGGCTGCGGAGCTGGCCGTGGCCTATGGCAAGCTGGGCATCAACGGCTCGGACATCACCAAGCTCGGCACCGGGGACTTCACCCTCAAGGACCTGGAGGCCATGGGCACCGCCACCAAGGGTGTGACCGATGCAGCTCAATCGGCCAATCAGATGACCAACCTGAGCGTCAGTCAGAAAAACAACTCCCTGCAGCAGTGGATGAACCTGGCCACCAAAGCCCTGGAGACCCTCAAGGCGGTGATGGGCAACATCATCAACGGAATGGGGCGCTGACCCGGATGGCGCAGGGCGCAAATTCGCTGGCTCCGTCCGACTTGGACGAAGCAGCCCTCGATCGCCTGACACAGGGCCTCAAGGACAGCCTGTCCAAGGGAGGCACCGTCGGCGACTGGCTGGGCTACAGCCGGTCCGAGTTGGAGGCGCTCTACATCATCGGTTGGCGTCTTTACGAGATGGGCGACTACGAAGCGGCGGCCGTTTCCCTGCACAAGCTGGTCACCCTGGACCCGCTGGAGCGGCGCTATCTACAAGCGCTGGCCGCAGCCACTCAGATGGCCGGCCAATATAAGCAGGCGGTGGCCCACTACGGCATGCTGATGGCGCTCGATGCCGAAGACCCCATGCCGACCTACCACATGGCCCACTGCCTGATCAAGCTTGGGCAAGCCGGCGATGCGGCCGAGGTGCTTGAGGCCACCATCGACAACGCTAATGGCAAGCCCGAGTTCGCCGAGTTGCGTGAACAAGCGATCGCCCTGCGAACCCTCTTGCGCGGCCAAACGGCCGCAGTTCAAGGCGCCTGATGGTCACCGGTGTAGGGTCACCCGCCCCAATGCCCGGCCCGGCACCGGCCCCTGGTTTCTCTGATGATTTACGGGTGTATGGCAGCACGCCGGCTGGACAGGCCGCGCCGGTCGCGCCAGCCGCGCCGGCAGTGCCTGCGCCGGCTCCGACCTACCTGGACTTTCGGCCCGAATTGGCCGGCCCCCAAGTGGCTGGCCTGTTCTCCAATGATCCGACCATCCAAGCGCTGCTGAACAACCCCAATGTGGACATCGAGACCCTGATTGAGGCCCAGATCACTCTCAACAACAAGGCCCTGGACGTGCTTAACGCCTCCAAAGCCAAGGAGATCGAGGCCAACCGAAAAACCAACGAAGCCAACCAGGCCCAGCGCTACGAGGAGATCCAGAAGTCCAAACAGAAAGCTGAAGCCGCAGCCAGCAAAAGTTGGTGGTCTAAAGTACTGAACATCGTGGCCAAGGCGGCGCAGGTGGTGGCCGCCGTGGCCACCATCGTGGCGGCCGTTGCCGCCGCCCCTGTTACCGGCGGCGTCTCTCTGGTCGCCGGGCTGGCCGCGACCTACCTGCTGCTGCAGTCGGCCGTCGAGTTGGCCAATGAAATCAATGTGGCAGTCAACGGCGAATCGGCGCGCTGGTCGGTCTCCAGCCTGGGCACCTTGGTGGGCTGGGCCCTGGAGAAGATGGGCGTGGACAAGGAGACCGCCCAATGGATCGCGCTCGGCCTGGATGTGGTGGCCAATGTGGCGGTGATGTTTCTGCTGCCCGGCGTGGGCCTGGCCGTGGCACCACGGGCCCTCAAGGCCTTTTCCATGCTGATAGGCGGTGCGGCTCAAATGGGCAAGGCCGGCATCGATATCGCCAAGGCCTTTGATGTCAAGGGCATGGCCGACATCAACAGCAAGCTCGATACCCTGCAGGCCCAGATTGACCGACTCCTCCAGAACAACAAGCAGCTCATGGAGATGCTCAAGGTGATCCAGGAATCGAAGACCGACAACTTCGATACGGTGTCCGAGGCCCTGGAGAAGAAGAAGGAAACCAACCTGCGCAT
>CAZATV010000093.1:0-3650 GCA_964488145.1 uncultured Polaromonas sp. | reverse complement strand
GAGGTCAGCCTGCAGTCGGCCATGCGCATGCTCAAGGAGCTGATGCTCAAGAACCGCGAAAGAGAGCTTTCTTTGCAGGACCAGCAAACCTTGCAGATTTACGAGCTCAAGCTGCAAGCCATCGAGAAGGACAAGAAAGCGGCGCAGGCGGAATTTGTCGCCGCACTGATCAAGGGCGGGACCGACTTTGCTTCAGGCGGCTTGAATATGGCCGGCGGAATAAGGGGTTTGAGTGCGTTAAAGGGCGCCGAGGGTATGACCGATGCGGGGAAGAGCCTAATGGCAAGCAAGAGTCAGGCCATCAGTGGGCGATGGCAGGGCGCGGGCGCAGGGGTCTCTGGCGCCGGAACCATCGGCGCCGCCTTCTTCGAGAAGGAGGCCAAGAACCTGCGCGCTGAAGCCGAAACCCTGCGCGCCAAGGCCGACAAGTTGAGCAATATGCTCAGTCAGACCCGGGAGCGCTTCGCGCTGGCGCGAGAGGTGTTTCTCGATACCCAGCAAACCGAAAGAGCCGTCTCCGATGCCATGAACGCTGCCATCAACAAGAGGCTGTCCGTATGAGCGCCGCTCCCGATGATCTGACCGACCTGGCCGAGCTGGCGATGCGCCTGAAAAAAACCGCGGCACCGGCGGGCCTGAGCGAGGCGTCCATCGAGACGCTTTATGCCGCCGGCTACGAACAACTGCAGCGGGGCGAGTTTGACCGTGCGCAGAAGACCTTCATGACGCTCTACGGACAGATGCCCGGACAGGCGCGCTTTGCCGCCGGTGTCGGCCACAGCCTGATGGGGCAGAAAGAGCCGGAGCTGGCCAGCAGCTGGTTCACCCTGGCCTGCGCCCTCGATGAAGGCAACGCCGGTTACCAGCTGTCTCTGTCCAGAGCGCTGATCGGCTGCGGGCACCGACAATTGGCCCGCCTGGCGCTGCGCAGCGCCCGCTTGCAGGCCAACGACACGCCGCAGGGCCAGCAGATCCAAAAGCAGGCCAGTGCGCTGATTGAACTGATCGAGAGCCATGAAGCCGCTACCTCTTGATTCGCACGAGATTCGGCTGCTGACCGAGATCGGCATGGTGGGCGCCGGTGCAGGCGCTCGCCTGGCGCCTGCGGTGAGCCAGCTTTTCGAAGCCCTGATGGTGCTCAGACCGGGTCGTGACTTTCCCTACGTCGGACAGGCCACCGCCTGGCTCAATCAGGGCCGGCCCGAAGAGGCTGCGCGTGTGCTCGAGCGCGGCCTGAAGATCGCCTGCACGAATTCTGATTCCGGAAATGACCGCGACCTGCTGCAAGCCTTTCTGGGCCTGGCCCTGTTGATGAGCAAACGCACAGCGCAGGCGCAGCAACTGCTGCGGCAATTGCTGGCCCAGGGCCGTGATCCGCAGGCTCTGCGCATGGCCCGCGGCCTGATGGGGCTGCCCCTGGAACAACCTGAGACGGAGGACATCCGATGATCGACAGCCTGGCCCCCAATCCCGCCGCCGCTCCCACCACCGGTACCAGCACCGCCCCAATCGGTCCGGAGGCAGTGCCGGCCAGCGATGCCGAGCGTTTTCGCCAACTCATGAATGCCCCTGCCACACCGACCAGCGCCTCCGAGTTGGGCCGGCCCCTGGCCACCGGCAGCGGGGTGGCCTCCCCCTCCCTGGGCCAGACGCTGGTAGGGACCATGCAAGACCTCTCAGCCGACACCCGGGCCCGTTTTGCCCGCGCCGAGGCGGTGCTCTCCAAGCCCGACCTCACCATGAGCGACCTGCTCAGTCTGCAATTTACCTTGCTGCAGACCAGTGTGCAGTTCGAGATTGCCAGTAAAGGCATCAGCAAGCTGACGCAAAACATCGATTCCGTCCTGAAAACTCAATGAACCTGATCCATCGACTGCGAGGTTTTCTCAGAGCGGCCCTGTTGTGCCTGCCTTTGGCTTTGGCCGCTTGTGGTGGTCAGGTCACTCTGATGGCCACCATTGCCGAAAACGATGCCAACGAAATTGTGGCCGCGCTCAACACGGCCGGCATCCAAGCCACCAAATTGGCCGGCAAGGAAGGCATGGTGGGGCTGCAGGTGCCGCAGTCCGATGCAGCCCGCGCCATCGACACCCTGCGAACACTGGGTCTGCCGCGGGAAAATTTCTCCGGCATGGGGCAGGTGTTTCAGAAAAGCGGGCTGATCTCCTCGCCACTGGAGGAGCGCGCGCGCTATCTGCACGCGCTGTCGCAGGACCTGTCGGCCACGCTGACCCGCATCGACGGGGTGGTCTTTGCCCGTGTGCATCTGGTCCTGCCAGAAAAGGGCTCGGCCCTGGACAAGGACATGCCCTCTTCGGCGGCGGTATTCATTAAACACCGCACCGACTTTGATCTCGAGTCCCTGCAGCCCCAGGTGCGGCGCATGGTAGCCAACAGCATCCCCGGCCTGAGCGGCGACCGGGTCTCCATCGTGCTCATTCCGAGCAGTTCGGGCGGCAGTGGCGCTGCTGCGCCCAAGACCCAGACCCTTCAAACGGTGTGGGGGATTGCCGTGCCGGCGGAGGAGGCCGGCTCCTTGACCGTGCTGCTGTGGAGCTTGCTGGCCCTGGTCCTGGCGGCTCTGACCGGGGCAGCCCTGTTGGCCTGGAGACAGTTTCGACCCGCGGCTAAAGCCAAGGCCACCGTAAAAGAGGCTACCGAGGCCAATGCATGAGCCTGCCCAGCTGCCTTCTCCAGTGGCCGCGCGAGGTCAGCCGGCAGGTGATGAGCTCCCTGTTCATGCCGGCGGCCGAGATGCACCCCGCGCAGGCGCGCGAGCAGGTGCCGCAGGTGCTGTGGCCACTGTCGGCCGCCGCCCTCTCTCGCGGCCTCGATCCCGATCCGCAGTGGCCGGCTGAGCTTGACGGCCGCCGAATCGAACACCGCCTGTGTCTGCTGCCGTATGCTGTGATCGAGCAGATCGCCTGGCGGGGCGGCTTGTTGCTCGGTGCCTCGCGCCTGAAGCGGCAAGTGCTGCGTACCGACCTGGAGCGGCTGGCACAAAACGGGCTCAGCCCTGAAGATTGGGCCTGCATCCTGGGCCAGGACAAAACCAGCGGTGCAGCCTTCGACGAGGTCGCCGCCGCGCTCGATCAAGTTGAGCTTGAGCAGTGGCCGGCGCGCCTGAAGCAGGCCGGGCTCACCGCCCTGCTGCACCTGGGACAGAATCTGCCGCCCTCGCTCGGCCGCTTGCTGCGCTGGAAATTACCGCCGGTCGAGTTGAGTCCGGGCAGTGCGCCACCGGCGACCTGGCTCACACAAGCTTATGAAGGGGCGGTCTTGCCCTGGTCAGCGGTCTGGGACGAATGTCTGCAACAACTGCGGCCCCACGGTGGCGCCGCCCCCGCCTGAAGGCCCGGCCCACATGAGCTTCGTACAGATCCGCAAACCCGGCCCGCTGGGCACCAGCGATCCTGCAGAGAAGGTGCTCAGCGCAGAGCAGGTGCGCGTCTGGATGGAGGCGCAGGGCCTACTGCAGCAGGCCCGCGAGGAGGCCGCGCGTATCCGCGCAGAGGCCGAACAGGCCTACGAGGCCGAGAAACAGCGCGGCTACGAGGAAGGCCTGAGCATGGCGCGCATGGACGAGGCCGAGCGACTGATCGAAAACGCCAGCCGCACCGTGGACTACTTTGCCAGCATCGAACAGAAGA
>CAZATV010000092.1:6927-10924 GCA_964488145.1 uncultured Polaromonas sp. | reverse complement strand
TGCAGAGCTGGCGCGCCATTTCCATGTCGGTGGCGTTCTTGGGAAAGCTGACCGCGACATAGTCGGCCTGCAGGGCCATGGCGGTCTTGATGTCTTCCATGTCCTTGGCGGTCAGGGCCGGCGCGGTCAGCCCACCGCCTTGCTTGTTGATGCCCTTGTTGTTGGACAGTTCCCCCCCGAGCTTGACCGTGGTGTGTACTTGTTCGCCCTTGACGGCGTCGACGGTGAGCACGATCAGCCCATCGTTGAGCAACAGCACGTCGCCGGCTTTGACGTCCCGAGGCAATTCCTTGTAGTCCAGCCCTACGCCATGGATGTTGCCGGGCTCGGTCCGCGAGGCATCGAGCACAAACTTTTCACCGGACACCAGCATCACCTTGCCGTCGGCGAATTTGCCGACGCGAATCTTGGGGCCTTGCAGATCGGCCATGATGGCCACCTCGCGGCCGGCTCTCTGAGCTGCCTGTCGCACCAGCTCGGCCCGCTGGGTGTGGTCCTCGGCCTTGCCGTGGCTGAAATTGAGCCGAACCACGTTGACACCGGCCCGGATCATCTTTTCCAGCAGGTCCGGATCGCTGCTGGCCGGCCCTAAGGTGGCAACGATCTTGGTGGCTCGACTGGGCATAGTGCACGCTCCTCCGGGTGTTGTTTGTTGGGATTCTCACACACGGCTGTTGGTGCTGTTACTGACCTGTTACCCCAGGCCTTTGATTTCACCCGGCGGTGGGCTGGTGCCCCAGCGTGGCCCAAGGTGCCTCAGCGATAGCCGCCGTCAGCTAACACCACTTGGCCCATCAGGTAGGGCATGGTCAGCAGGTGCAGGGCGCAGCGCGCCATTTCGTCGGGCTCGGCCCAGCGACGCATCCAGATTTTGGCCGACTCTTTCTCGCGCACATCGGAGGGTAGCGTAGCGTTCAAATCGGTATTGATCCAGCCCGGTGCCAGCGCATTGACGCAGATCTGCATCTCCGACAAATGCTCGGCGGCGGTACGCACCAGCATATTGGCTGCGGCCTTGGAGGAGTCGTAATGGGCGGACACCGGGTCCTGGCTGTTGATGCCGTTGGTTGAGGTCACCAGCAAGATCTTGCCTCTGAAGTCTCCGCGCAATGGATTGCTCTTCATGGCCAGGGCCGCATGCTTGGTCACCAAAAATGCGCCGGTGGCGTTGGTGTTGTGGACGGTATCCCATTCCTGCTGGGTCTGATCGAAGAAGTCGGTATTGGGTGACACGCCGGCGCTGTGAATCACATAGTCCACCCGAAATCCACCCTGTCCGATCTGTCTGAAGAAGTCTTCCACCGAGGCCTCGGTGCCGACTTCGCAGGGGAAGGCGCCGGTGCGTATGTTTTTACCGGCGGCGGCGGCCTTGATGCGCTGCAAGGCTTTTTCGGTTTTATCGGGCCGGCGACTGCTCGAAACTAGCACATCACCGCCGCAGCGCGCCACCAGTTCGGCGCAGGTCAGTCCGATGCCGCTGGCTCCGCCGGTGATGACCGTGGTGGTGCCGCTGAAGTCAAAGCTTGCTTGAGCCATGGCTGCCCTCCGGGTGGGTGTGAGTCGGGTGATCGCTGCTGCCCAGCAGCAGCGTTAGAGCGAGAGCCGATTCAAGCCATCGAGCGCAGCAGTCTTGTAGCACTCGGCCAGCGTGGGAAAGTTGAACACCGCATCGGCAAAATAGTCGATGGTGCCGTGATGGGCCATCAGGGTCTGACCGATGTGGATCAGCTCACTGGCGCCTTCGCCCATGATGTGCACGCCCAGCAGCTTTTTCGATTCCGGGCTGAAGATGATCTTGAGTAGTCCGGTGCGGTCGCCGATGATCTGGCCCCTCGAAATCTCGCGGTAGTTGGCCTTGCCGATCTCATACGGTATGCCCGCTGCGGTCAGTTCGTCTTCGTTCTTGCCGATGGTCGATATCTCCGGCACGGTGTAGATACCATAGGGGAACAGTCCGATGCCGCCCTCGTGTTCCACTCGCAGGCCGAAGGCGTGGCGCGTGGCGGCGCGGCCCTGCTCGTAGGAGGTCGAGGCCAAAGAAGGAAAGCCGATCACGTCGCCCACCGCGTAGATGTGTTCGACATTGGTCTGAAAGTGTTCATTAACCGGCAGGCGGCCCCGGTTGTCCTTTTGTAGGCCGGCTTTGTCCAGATCAAGCCTTGCGGTGGCGCCCTCCCGGCCAATGGAATACAGCACCGCTTCCGCGTGCAAAATTTTGCCGCTCTTGAGCCCCACTTCCACGGGCTTTGATACGCCCTGCAGCAGCTTGACTTCGGCCACCTCCTCGCCCAGACGCATGGTGACGTTGCTTTGCTGCACCACATAGGTCAGGGCGGCGGAAATTTCATGGTCGAGGAAAGGCAGCAGCACCGGCCGCTTGTCGACGATGGTCACGCGCACGCCCAGGGCGGCGAACATGGTGGCGTATTCCACGCCGATCACGCCGGCGCCCACCACGATCAGCGAGCGCGGCAGGAATTCCAGGCCCAGCACATCGTCACTGGTGAAAATCCGCTGACCGTCGAAGGGGATGTGATCGTCACGCGCAGCCTCGGTGCCGCAGGCAATCACAATCTTTTCGGCAGTGATCTGCCGCCGACCGTGCCCGGAGGCCGACTGTAGCTCGACGGTGTGCGGATCGACGAAGCGCGCGGTCGACTCGATCAGCTCCACCCGGTTGCGCGTCATCTGATTGCGGATCACATCGATTTCCGAGCGGACCACCTGCTGCACACGGTAGAGCAGGTCGTCAATGGTGATGTCGTGCTTGACTCGATAGGATGAGCCATAAATGCCCCGCTCCCTGAATCCCGACAGATGCATCACCGCCTCCCGGAACGTTTTGGACGGAATGGTGCCGGTGTTGACGCAGACCCCGCCCACCGCCCGCGCACGTTCGATGACGGCGGCGCGCTTACCGATCTTGGCCGCCTGTATGGCTGCACGCTGGCCCGAGGGCCCCGAGCCGATGACCACCAAGTCGTAGTCGTATTCAGACTTGCTTTTGCTCGTGACGGATTTGCTCGCTGCCTTCACGGCCTCGGGTGCTTTAGCCTCCATCTTTGTCCTCCTCTGTTATCTTGAAAGGCCATCGGTTCCGATATTCATGAGGCCAGCCCGTCTGCAGTTCAGCAAAGGCTGCGCGGCTCAGGATTTGAGGAACGGATGAGCTCGCAAGGTAAGGGGCTTTTGTTACAAAGTCAATGGGACTATCAGGCGGGGCCAGCCCAGAGGCCGAAGACGCTCACGCACAGGCTGCTTTATCCCGCGCCCGTTTCTGCAGAATTTCAAAGGCAGGCAGCGTTTTGCCCTCGAGCACCTCGAGGAAAGCGCCGCCGCCGGTGGAGATATAGCCCACCTCCTTTTCAACGCCGTATTTGGCGATGGCGGCCAGGGTGTCGCCGCCACCGGCAATCGAAAAGGCGCTGCTGCTGGCAATCGCGCGGGCGATGCCTTCGGTGCCGCGGGCAAAGGCGTCGAATTCAAACACGCCGACCGGACCATTCCAGACGATGGTGCCGGCGGCCTTGAGTTGGGCGGCCAGTCCGGCCGTGGTTTCGGGGCCGATGTCCAGAATCAGGTCGTCGGCGGCCACTTCGCTGGCCTTTTTGAGGGTCGCTGGCGCGTCGGCGGCAAAGGACTTGGCCACCACCACGTCGGTCGGGATCGGCACTTCGGCCCCGCGCGCTTTCATGGCGGCAATGACGGCGCGGGCCTCGCCCACCAAGTTGGCTTCGGCCAGACTTTTGCCAATGGGCAGTCCGGCCGCCAGCATGAAGGTGTTGGCGATACCGCCGCCCACAATAAGCTGGTCGACCTTGGCCGCCAGGCTTTGCAGGATGGTCAGCTTGGTTGAAACCTTGGAGCCGGCCACGATGGCCACCAGCGGCCGCTTCGGTGCTGACAGGGCTTTGGAGATGGCGTCCATTTCAGCGGCCAGCAGCGGGCCGGCGCAGGCCACGGGCGCAAATTGCGCGATGCCGTAAGTGGTGGCCTC
>CAZATV010000092.1:0-6917 GCA_964488145.1 uncultured Polaromonas sp. | reverse complement strand
CGCGGTGGGCGGTACCGAAGGCATCGTGTACAAAGATATCGCAGAGGGCGGCGAGCTTGCGGGCCAGCGCTTCACTGTTTTTCTTCTCGCCCGGGTTGATGCGGCAGTTTTCGAGCAGCACCAGATCGCCGGGCTGGATGCTGACCCCATCGACCCAGTTGGACAGCAGCGGTACCGCTCGGCCCAGCAGCTCGCCGAGCCGCTGGGCCACCGGGGCCAGTGAATCGGCGGGCGTGAATTGGCCCTCGGTCGGTCGCCCTAAATGGCTGGTGACCATGACTGCTGCGCCGGCCTCCAGGGCCATGCGGATGCAGGCCAGGGATGCGCGTATGCGGGTGTCTTCGGTGATGTGGCCCTGCTCGTCCTGGGGCACATTCAGGTCGGCCCGGATGAAGACGCGGCGGCCGCGCACTTGACCTTGGGCGCAGAGATCAGAAAAGCGGAGGAAATTCATGATGAGCAAAGCCGGCGCAGCCGGACAACAGGGGCGATGGGTAAAGGCGCCAAAAGGCGGCTGATTTTAGGGGCCGGTTTTTGCAAGATCGTATGGGCTTGGGTGGGAGCGCCGCCCTCGGCGCGACAACGGGCTCACAGGGGATGCGTGTCTGGCCGGCCTACCAACCCAGACTCAGACGCAGCGGCAGATACACCGCCATGCCGCAGATGAGGGTGCCCAGCAGGCTCTTGCGCGCGATGTACCAAAGCACGCCGGCCAAAACCGCATACAGCCGCGCGTCCTGCCAGGTGCTGATCAGCTCGCCCTTGGCCATCACCACTTCGGGCACGATCACACCTGCCAGCGCGGCGATGGGTGCGTAGTAAAGGCCGCGCTGGGCCCAGCTCGGCAGACTCCAGCGTTTGTTGGAGATGAAGAAAAAGCAACGGGTGACCACCGTGTTGAGGGTCAGCAGGCCGATGGTGGCCAGGGTCCAGACGTCGGTGCCTTCAAAGAGCGTCATTCGTGCGTCTTTCCGGACTGGCCCCGGGTCACATTTACCTGTTCCAGCGCCATGCAGATACAGACCGCCGCGGCGATGCCCACCAGAATATTGAGCTTGAGCGGCAGCGCATAGGCGGCCACGGCGGCCGCCCCCGCGAGCACCGCCGCCAGGCTGCGCATGGGGCTATCGGCCAGAGTCAGCACCACGCCAATGAGCGCTAGCGTGCCGACGAAGCCCAGCCCCCAATCTTGCGGGATCGATTGCGCAGAGAAGATGCCGATCAGGCTGGCGGCGATCCAACTGGCCCAGACCAGCAGGGCGCTGCCGGCCAGGTACTGACGCTGCTCTCGTCGACCCTGCGCATCGGGTGCCGCGGTGGGCCAGCGCCGCACCATCATCATGTAGGACAGATCAGAGGTTGCGTATCCGGCGAACAGTCGCCGCGCGGTGGGCAGGTCCATCAGATAGTCGCGCAGGTGTGCGCTGAAGACGATGAAGCGCAGATTGACGCAAAAGGACGTTGCCAGAATCACCCACAAAGGCGCGCCGGCGGCCAACAGAGGCAGCGCCGCCAGTTGCGAGGTGCCAGAATAGACGAGCACGCTCATCAGCAGCACTTCCACGCCGCTGAGCCCGGAGTTGGCAGTGGCCACGCCGGTCATCAGCCCCCAGGCGGCCAGCCCTGGCGTCAGCGCGGCAATCTCGCGCATGCCCAGCCGAAAGTTCGGGGTGTTCCAGCTCTGCTTCACTCAGAGGTCCGGGTCTCAAAGCGTTGACCCACCTGAAGCGGGAAACCACGCAGGAATGCATCGGCCAGCATAGGCTTGCCGCCGGGCTTTTGCAGCACCAGCAATCGCAGCACGCCCGATCCGGTGGCCACCTCGATGCCCTGCGCGTCGGCCTGGATCACCGTGCCGGGTGCGGCCTCGACCGGGGTGGTTCGCGCGCTGGCCTGCCAGATTTTGATCGGGGTGCCTTGTAGTGAGGCGCTGGCGACCGGAGCAGGCACAAAGGCGCGGATGCGTCGCTCGAGTACGGCCGCCTCCTCTGTCCAGTCCAGCGCAGCTTCAGCCTTGTCGATCTTGCGCGCGTAGGTCACGCCCTCCGCCGGTTGCGGGCTGGCTGGCAAGTCACCTTTGGCTGCGCGATGCAAGGCCTCAACGATCAGACGCGCGCCCAGGGCCGCGAGCTTGTCCTGCAGGCTTGCGGTGTGGTCCTCGGTGCTGATCGGTATCGCCTCGGTCAGGAGCATGTCGCCGGTGTCCAGGCCCGCGTCCATCTGCATGATGGTCACGCCGGTCTGCGCGTCCCCGGCTTCAATGGCGCGGTGTATCGGCGCTGCGCCGCGCCAGCGCGGCAACAAAGAGGCATGGATGTTCAGGCAGCCCAGTCGTGGCAGCTCCAGCACCCAGACCGGCAGGATCAGGCCGTAGGCAGCGACCACCATGGCGTCGGATTGGGTCTCGATCAAGGCCTGACGTGCCGCTTGTGCATCTTCCGGGTACTTGCCGTCCAGCCGCAGGCTGCGTGGCTGTTGGACCTTTAGACCGTGGGCGAGCGCCCACTGCTTGACCGGCGAGGGCTGCAGTTTCAGGCCTCGACCGGCGGGGCGGTCGGGCTGGGTCAGCACCAGGGCCACCTCGAAGCCGGCGGCGTGCAGCGCCGCCAGAGCGTGCTGGGCGAATTCGGGGGTGCCGGCAAAAACGAGGCGCATGGGCGGGGAGAAAAGAGATCCTGGATCGGGCGTGCGCCCGGTTCGTGGGTCGGCTGCGCCGACGTTCAGCGGCCCGCCGGCTTCTGGCTGTGACGCTCGTCCTCGCGCTGCAACTTGAGCATCTTGGTCTTGATGCGGCCCCGCTTGAGCAGGGACAGGTATTCCACGAACACCTTGCCCATCAGGTGATCCATCTCATGCTGAATGCACACCGCCAGCAGTCCGTCGGCCTCCACCGTCTGCTCGGCGCCGCTGCGATCGAGCGCGCGCACCCGGACGGCCAGCGAGCGCTCGACCCCGTCGTAGATGCCGGGCACGGACAGGCAGCCCTCTTCGCCCAGGCGCTTTTCCGGGCTGGCCCAGACGATCTCGGGATTGATCAGTACCAGCGGCTGGTTGCGCTCTTCGCTCACATCGATCACGATCAGCCGCTCATGCACGTCCACCTGGGTGGCGGCCAGCCCGATGCCCTGGGCTTCATACATGGTCAGCAGCATGCGATCGATCAGTTCGCGCAGCCGGTCATCTACTGCCGTCACCGGCTTGGCCACGGTGTGCAGGCGGGGGTCGGGATAGCGCAGGATGGTCAGGGCAGAGGTCATGGCAGCTGAAAACAGGGTTTTGTGTATTGTCCGTCCAAAGACCAAGCCCCGGCTCGGCCGGCGGGGAAAGTTAAACATCGTCCGTACGGCGTCGGCAGTGACTCACCGGCGGCTGGGCGGCCTAAACTGCCGGCCTTCGGGCCTTGCGGGGGATAAAGCGTGTGCATGCAGATCGACGAGCTGGAGGCTTGGCTGCGCCTTGTCCTGACCCCCGGTGTGGGGCGGGCGCAGGCGCGCCGACTGCTGGCCGCCGCTGGTTCTCCCCAGGCCGTGTTCGAGCAGCCGCAGACCGTCTGTCAGGCCGCCTCGATGGAGCGCCTGGTGTCGACGTTGGCCGACGCCCCGCAGGCGCTGGCAGCCCAGTTGCAGGCCACGCGGGCCTGGCTGGAGGAGGGGGATGCGCGTTATGTCTTTGCGCTGGGCGACGCCGGCTACCCGCGACAGTTGCTGGATATCGATGATCCGCCCCTTCTGCTGTTTGCCATGGGTGAGTTGGCCCGTCAGTGGGCGTTGGGTTCGCAGCCGCTGCAGCCCTGGCTGGCGGTGGTGGGCAGTCGAAATCCCACGCCGCAGGGCGAGTTGCATGCGCGGGCTTTTTCGATGACCCTGGCGCGGGCTGGCGTGTGCATTGTTTCGGGACTGGCGGCCGGCATTGATGGGGCGGCGCATGCAGGGGCCCTGGACGGTGGCGGTCATACCGTGGCGGTCGTAGGTACCGGCCTGGACCGGGTGTATCCGCGCCGTCACCTGGAGTTGGCGCGGCGCATCGTGACGCAAGGGGCCATCGTGAGCGAATTTGCACTGGGCACGCCGCCCTTGACCCATCATTTCCCCCAGCGCAACCGCATTTTGGCCGGGTTGGCGCGCGCCACGCTGGTGGTGGAGGCCAATTTGCAGTCGGGGTCGTTGATCACCGCCCGTCTGGCCGCCGAGCAGGGCAAGGACGTGATGGCCATTCCCGGCTCCATTGATGCGCCGCAGTCCCGGGGCTGTCATCGTCTGATCGTTGAAGGTGCGCGTCTGGTCACCAGCGCGCAGGATGTGCTGGAGGAACTGGGTTGCTCCCCGAGTGCGCCCCTGGTCCCGGCGCCGCCCCCGGCAGCCGGGTCGCCCGTTGATTGGCAGGACGAGGCCTTGCTGCAGGCCCTGGGCTTCGAGCCAACGGCCTTTGATGCGCTGCAGTTGCGCTGTGGTTGGCCCGCCGATCGCTTGCAAGCCCGCCTGTTTGAACTGGAACTGGCCGGTCAGGTGGCGCTCTTGCCCGGGGGTGGTTGGCAACGTCTGGTGCGGGCCTGATCGGGTCGCGGTCGCGGGGCGATCGGCCAGCGCACCGTCAAAGGTGGCGCAATCGGGCCGGAACTTGTCACAGGCCCGCCGGCCTGGGGTATATTGGGGCCATGTTCGAGGTGTTGGTCTACGTGTATGAAAACTACTGGCAAGGCGACGCCTGCCCTGAGGCCCCCCAACTCGGACGCAAGCTCAGTGCCGCCGGTTTTGAGCCCGAGGAGATCGAGGCCGCCTTGATCTGGCTCGACGGCCTGCAACTGGCCGCGCAGACCAGCCGCCTGTGCAGCCCCGAGGAGCGCGGCGCCTGCGCGCTGCCGCAGTCCAAGGACAGCCTGCGCGTTTACTCACCGCTGGAGCGGCAGCAGCTGGGCCCGCAGGCGCTCGGTTTCCTCACGTTTCTCGAGGGCGCCGGCGTGCTGCCTGCTCCCATGCGTGAGATCGTCGTGGATCGCGCCATGGCGGTGGCCGGCGAGCCTTTGTCGCTCGATGACTTCAAGATCATCGTGCTCATGGTGTACTGGAGTCTGGGCGAGGAGCCCGATGCGCTGGTGCTCGACGAGCTGTGCGACGACAGTGACGAGCGCCTGGCGCACTAGGGCGCCCCGTACCCATCGGTCGGTCAGACCACCGCGCCTGCGTTCGGGTCGTTCGGGTCTTGGCCGTCCTTGCGCGACGGTGCCTTGATCAGGTCCTCGCGGCTGAGACCCAGCCACATGGCCACCGCCGCCGCGACAAATACCGACGAGTAGATGCCAAAACAAATGCCAATGGTCAGCGCCAGCGCAAAGTAAAACAGCGTCGGCCCACCGAACAGCAGCATGGACAGCACCATGATCTGTGTGGAGCCGTGGGTGATGATGGTGCGGCTGATGGTGGAGGTGATCGCGTTGTCGATGATTTCCACCGTGTTCATCTTGCGGTAGCGCCGGAAGTTTTCCCGGATCCGGTCAAAAATCACCACCGACTCGTTGACCGAATAGCCCAGCACCGCCAGCACGGCGGCGAGTACTGCCAGCGAGAACTCCCATTGGAAGAAGGCAAAAAAGCCCAGGATGATCACCACATCGTGCAGGTTGGCGATGATGGCTGCTACCGCAAATTTCCATTCGAAACGGAAGGCCAAGTAGACCATGATGCCCACCACCACCATGGCCAGGGCTTTGAGTCCGTCGGCGGCCAGTTCATCGCCGATCTGTGGCCCGACGAACTCAGTGCGCCGCAGCGTAACACTGGCGTCCGATGCCCGCAGCGCTTGCATCACCTGCTCGCTTTGCTGTGCCGTGCTGACGCCCTTCTGCGCGGGCAGGCGGATCATCACATCGCGCGCGGTGCCGAAGTTCTGCACTTGCACATCGGTGTAGCCCAGACTCGAAACCGCTCCCCGCACCTTGCCCAGGTCCGCCGGCTGGCTATAGCTCACCTCCATCAGGGTGCCGCCGGTAAATTCAATCGACAGATGCAAGCCGCGGGTGAACAGAAAGAACACCGCCAGGACGAAGGTGGTCAGCGAGATGGCGTTGAAGACCTTGGCATGCCGCATGAACGGGATGTCGCGGCCGATCTTGAAGAATTCCATGTTTGCGCTCCGGCGAGTTTCGCGGGGTCAGGGCTTGGTAGGGGCGCCAGGCCGCCAGACGGTGCCAATAGAGACAGACTTGAGTTTCTTCTGCCGTCCGTACCAGAGATTGACCAGCCCGCGTGAGAAGAAAACTGCGGAGAACATGCTGGTCAGGATGCCAATGCAGTGCACCACCGCAAAGCCACGCACCGGGCCGGAGCCGAAAATCAGCAGGGCCAGGCCGGCAATCAGCGTGGTGATGTTGGAGTCCAGGATGGTGGCCCAGGCGCGGTCATAACCGGCGTGGATGGCCGCCCGCGGCGCGGCCCCACTGCGCAGCTCTTCCCGGATGCGCTCATTGATGAGCACGTTCGAGTCGATGGCCATGCCCAGCGCCAGGGCAATGGCGGCCATGCCCGGCAGGGTGAGGGTTGCCTGCAGCATCGAGAGCACGGCCACCAGCAGCAGCAGGTTGACCGCCAGGGCCAGGCCGGAGATCAAGCCGAACAGCATGTAGTAGGCGGCCATGAAGACCACGATGGCCAGAAAGCCCCAGGTCACGCTGTTGAAGCCCTTGGCGATGTTCTCGGCGCCCAGGCTCGGGCCGATGGTGCGTTCCTCGATGATCTCCATCGGCGCGGCCAGGGAACCGGCGCGCAGCAGCAGTGCGGTGTCGTTGGCTTCCACCGTGGTCATGCGGCCGGAAATCTGCACGCGGCCACCGCCAATTTCGGTGCGGATGACCGGCGCGGTCACGACCTCTCCCTTGCCCTTTTCGAACAGGATGATGGCCATGCGCTTGCCGACGTTTTCAC
>CAZATV010000091.1:0-10995 GCA_964488145.1 uncultured Polaromonas sp. | reverse complement strand
ATCAGCAAGAAGTGGGCGCTGGATATTTCGACGATGTCACCACCGTGATCCAGGGCGGCTCGTCTTCAGTGAAGGCCCTGACCGGTTCCACCGAAGAAGAGCAGTTTCACTGATCGGCCCTTGTGCCCTGGCCCATCGGCCGGGGCATTGAGGCATGCGAGCCCGGGTGATCCCCGGGCTTTTTTGTGCGCCGGCAGTCGGCGGGCAGCAAGATGCGTTTGTGAGAAAATTCAGCAATTGTTGACCAACAAGGGCGAGAAAGGCACGATGGTTATGACACCGCGAACTCCTTCGGAGATGTTGGCAGGCCTTTAGGGGCCGGCAGTTCGCGCCTGTCTTGACTCCTTTTCAAAGCGCGGCCCCTGCCGCGCTTTTCGTTTTTTCTCAGCACACATCAGACATGGTTCAAATCACTCTTCCCGATGGTTCTCAGCGTCAGTTTCCAGGACCGGTCACTGTGGCCGAAGTGGCCGCCTCGATTGGCGCTGGCTTGGCCAAGGCCGCCTTGGGCGGCAAGGTCAAGGGCCAGTTGGTGGACACCAGTTACTCGATCACTGAAGACGCGCCGCTGGCCATCGTCACCGCCAAGGACGCCGACGGCCTGGAGATGATCCGGCATTCCACCGCGCACCTGCTGGCCTATGCGGTCAAGCAGTTGTTTCCGGAGGCACAGGTGACGATCGGGCCGGTGATAGAAAACGGCTTTTATTACGACTTTTCCTACAAGCGCCCTTTCACGCCCGAGGATCTTCAGGCCATCGAAAAGCGCATGGCCGAACTGGCCGCCAAAGACGAGCCGGTGGTGCGCCGCGTGTTGCCGCGCGATGAGGCGGTGTCGCATTTCAAGGCGATGGGCGAGCATTACAAGGCTGAGATCATCGGATCGATACCGTCGGGCGAACAGGTCTCGCTCTACCGGGAGGGCAGTTTCGAGGATTTGTGCCGTGGTCCTCATGTGCCCAGTACCGGCAAGCTCAAGCACTTCAAGCTGATGAAAGTCGCTGGCGCTTACTGGCGCGGCGATCATCGCAATGAGATGCTGCAGCGCATTTACGGCACGGCCTGGGCCAGCAAGGAAGATCTCCAGCAGTATTTGACGCTCTTGGAAGAGGCCGAGAAGCGTGACCATCGCAAGCTCGGCCGCGAGCTGGACCTGTTTCATGTGGACGACCACGCGCCCGGACTGGTGTTTTGGCACCCCAAGGGTTGGACCGTCTGGCAGGGTGTGGAACAGTACATGCGCCAGGTCTATCAGGACAACGGCTACCTGGAGGTTAAAGGCCCTCAGGTGATCGACAAGGCCCTGTGGGAGAAGACCGGCCATTGGGACAAATACCGCGAGAACATGTTCACCACGGAGAGCGAAAAGCGCGAGTACGCTCTAAAGCCGATGAACTGCCCGGGTCACATTCTGATCTTCAAGCAGGGTATTAAAAGCTACCGCGACCTGCCGTTGCGCTACGGTGAATTTGGGCAGTGCCACCGCAATGAACCCTCGGGCGGCCTCCACGGCATCATGCGGGTGCGGGGTTTCACGCAGGATGATGGTCATATTTTTTGTACCGAAGATCAGATCCTGCCAGAGTGCGTGGCCTACACCACCTTGCTGCAAAAAGTCTATGCCGACTTTGGTTTCAAGGACATCATCTACAAGGTGGCCACCCGGCCACAGCAGCGGATTGGCTCCGACGAGAGCTGGGACAAGGCCGAGCATGCGCTGATGCAGAGCCTGCGCGCCTCGGGCTGCTCCTTCGAGATCGCCCCAGGCGATGGCGCCTTCTACGGTCCCAAGGTCGAGTACACCCTCAAGGACGCGCTGGGCCGGCAGTGGCAGTGCGGAACCATACAGGTCGACTTCTCCATGCCAGAGCGGCTGGATGCCGAGTATGTGGGCGAGGACGGACACCGGCACCGCCCGGTCATGCTGCACCGGGCGATTGTGGGTAGCCTGGAGCGTTTCATTGGCATATTGATTGAGCAGCATGCCGGCGCCCTGCCGGTCTGGCTGTCCCCGGTTCAGGTTTCGGTGCTCAATATCACCGACGCACAGGCCGATTACTGTCGGGAAATTGCCAAAACGCTGAGAAATCAAGGGCTTAGGGTGGATCTGGACCTGCGCAACGAAAAAATCACGTATAAAATACGCGAGCACTCGCTCCAAAAGCACCCATACATTCTGGTTGTCGGAGACAAGGAAAAGGCGGCTGGTTCGGTAGCGGTGCGTGCCCGAGGCAACAAGGACCTGGGTGTGATGTCAGTCGAAGCGTTCTCTGCGCAGATCGCTTCGGACATCGCCAACAAATCCTGATCCGTAAGTTCCTGCGCCATGACAGGGCAGGTCGGAGTTGTCGACTGCGGGTGCGAGCGGCCACGGCTGGTGTGGCATTGTTTGAAGGACAGCAACCATCGCTACTGAATTTCGTGACCGTCGCCAACGCGAGGAACGCAAGCACCGCTTGAACCGTGAAATCATGGCCCCCGAGGTTCGCCTCATGGGCCCGGACAACGAACCCATCGGTGTCGTCTCTTTGATGGAGGCCTTGCGGATGGCCGGTGAGGCCGATGTGGACCTGGTGGAGATCTCGCCGACGGCGGTTCCTCCGGTATGCAGGCTGATCGATTACGGCAAGTTCAAGTACGCCGAGCAAAAGCGTGCTGCCGAGGCCAAGTCCAAACAAAAGGTCATCGAGGTCAAGGAGATCAAGTTCCGGCCGGGTACCGATGATGGGGACTACAACATCAAGCTGCGCAACATCCGGCGCTTTCTTGATGACGGGGACAAGTGCAAGATTACGCTGCGCTTTCGGGGGCGCGAGATCACGCATCAGGAATTGGGCTTGGCGCTGCTGGCTCGGATCCGTGATGAGTTGGCTGACAGCATCATCGTCGAGCAGTTCCCTAAGTTGGAGGGCCGGCAGATGATCATGATGATCGCCCCGGGCAAGCGCAAGGCTGGCGGCGGTAAGGTGGCTGCTCCTGTGGAGGCGGTTGCGGCGGTGGTCAAGGACTGAGTCGGCGAATGAATGGGATCCTAAGGGTGAGCGGCCAGTAGGATTTGAGATTGCGGTGGCGAAAGCGACCGCCCAGGGCGTGGGATAATCTGCGCCCCGCAGGAGCGGCCTTAGGGCTGGCATCCTGAACAAGTGGCTCGGGGCCTACAAGTCTGTGAAACGGTTCGCAGCGCCTCACGAGCACAACAAAAGAAGGAGCAGCAATGCCCAAGATGAAAACCAAAAGCAGCGCGAAAAAACGTTTTCGCGTCCGTCCAGGAGGCAGCGTCAAGCGCGGCCAGGCCTTCAAGCGCCACATCCTGACCAAAAAGTCCACCAAGAACAAGCGTCACCTGCGCGGTCCGGTCGGCGTTCATGAGACCAATATGGGTCACATGGCGCAGATGTTGCCCGGCATGGGCATTTGACCCCGACGAAGAAGGAGTAATCACATGCCTCGCGTCAAACGTGGTGTAACCGCCCGCGCTCGTCACAAGAAAGTTCTCGCCCTGGCCAAGGGTTTCCGCGGTCGCCGCGGCAATGTTTTCCGCGTCGCCAAACAGGCGGTGATGAAAGCCGGCCAGTATGCCTATCGCGATCGCCGTAACAAAAAGCGTGTGTTTCGCCAGCTGTGGATTGCACGCATCAATGCGGCCAGCCGTTCCTTCGGCCTGACCTACAGCCAGTTTGCCAACGGCCTTAAGAAGGCCGGCATCGAGATCGATCGCAAGGTGCTCTCGGATCTGGCCATCCACGACAGTGCCGCCTTTGGAGCCATCGTGGCTCAGGTTAAGTCCCGCCTGGCGGTCTGATCGGACAGTCCTCGCGCCCGTCCCCGTCAGGGGCTGGCGTGACGTGAAAGCGGGCCGGGGCTTGAACAGCTCTGGCCCTTTTTCATGGCTACAGCCTGGGGATGTGCCGGGTTGTTCTATTCGCGAAAGAACATGAACTCTTCCACGCAACTTGAAGATCTGGTCGTTCAGGCCCGCCTGAGTTTTGAGTCGGCGGTTAGCCCGGCCGATCTTGAAAACGCCAAGGCCCTTTTTCTGGGCAAGGCCGGTCGCGTGACTGAACTGATGAAGGGACTGGCGTCTCTGAGCCCCGAGGACAAGAAATCTCGCGGTGCTCTGATCAACCAGGTCAAGCAGTCTATTGAACAGGCTCTGGCCGATCGCCGTCAGGCTTTGGCGCAGGCTGAGCTGGAGGCGCAACTCAAAGCAGAGGCGCTTGACGTCACCCTGCCCGGACGGCAGCGGGGCGGCGGCGGCCTGCATCCCGTGACGCTGACGCTCGAGCGCATCGAATCGATTTTCGGCTCTATGGGTTTCGACGTGGCTCAGGGGCCGGAGATCGAAACCGATTGGTTCAACTTCACCGCGCTCAACACCCCCGAGGATCATCCGGCGCGGTCTATGCATGACACCTTTTACGTTGAAGGTGGCTCGGCCAAAGCGCCTTTGTTGTTGCGCACCCATACCAGCCCGATGCAGATCCGCTATGCGGTGCAGCATGTCAAAGCCCACAGGGCCAGCTTGGATGCAGGGCAGCCCATGCCCGAGATTCGCGTGATTGCGCCGGGCCGCACTTATCGCGTCGACAGCGATGCCACGCATTCGCCGATGTTCCATCAGTGCGAAGGTCTGTGGATCGGCGAGAACGTCAGCTTCAAGGACCTGAAGGTCGTGTTTACCGACTTCTGCCGGACCTTCTTTGAGATGGATGATCTGGTGCTGCGCTTCCGGCCGAGCTTTTTTCCTTTCACCGAACCGAGTGCCGAGATTGACATCCAGTTTCAGTCGGGACCGTTGGCCGGACGCTGGCTGGAGGTGGCCGGGTCTGGGCAGGTACATCCGAACGTGGTCCGCAATATGGGGCTTGACCCCGAGCGCTACATCGGTTTTGCTTTCGGGATGGGCCCCGACCGGCTGACCATGCTGCGTTACGGCATCAACGACCTGCGGCTTTTTTTCGACGGCGACATCCGCTTCCTCTCGCAGTTCAAATGAAGCCGCCTGCCGCCCGCCCGATCGCCCTCAGTTGAACGAGACCCGATTCCATGCAGTTCCCAGAATCCTGGTTGCGCGAGTTCTGCAACCCCCCACTTTCGACTCAGCAATTAGCCGACACGCTCACCATGGGTGGACTCGAGGTGGAAGAGCTGTCCTCGGTGGCACCGCCTTTTTCGAATGTGGTGGTAGCCCATATCCGTGAGGTGGCACCCCATCCGAACGCTGACAAATTGCGGGTCTGTCAGGTCGATGCAGGACAGGGCCACCTGCTGAACATCGTATGCGGTGCGCCCAACGCACGTGTCGGGATCAAGGTGCCCTGTGCCTTGGTGGGGGCGCAGTTGCCGCCAGATGAGCGGGGCCAAGCTTTTTTCATTCAGTTGGGTAAGCTGCGGGGCATAGAGAGCCAGGGCATGCTGTGTTCGGCCCGCGAGCTCAAGCTCTCCGACGATCACGCCGGTCTGCTCGAACTCCCGGCCGACGCTCCTGTGGGGCATAACCTGCGCGCGTATTTGCGGCTGGACGATACCTTGCTGACGCTCAAGCTCACGCCCAACCTGGCGCATTGCCTGAGTGTTTACGGCGTGGCTCGGGAGCTGTCAGCGCTGACCGGTACCCCGCTGCGGCACCCGACCTTCAAGGCAGCGACGGTCAATGACCCGATGAGGCTACCGGTTCGGGTCAGCGCCCCTGACCTGTGTGGCCGTTTCTCCGGCCGCGTGATTCGTCAGGTCAATCCGCGTGCTGCCACACCGGCCTGGATGGTCGAGCGCTTGGCGCGTTGCGGCCAGCGCTCGGTCAACGCATTGGTCGATATCTCCAATTACGTGATGTTCGAGCTGGGGCGACCCTCGCATATCTTTGATCTCGACAAGATTCATGGCGGGCTCGACGTTCGCTGGGGCCGACCCGGGGAGACCCTCAAGCTGCTCAATGGCCAGACGGTTGCGCTGGACGAGACGGTGGGTGTGATTGCCGACGAGCGTCAAGTGGAGTCCCTGGCTGGCATCATGGGCGGTGACGCCACGGCCGTTTCAGATGACACCACGCAGATCTATGTGGAGGCCGCTTTTTGGTGGCCTCGTGCTGTGGCGGGTCGTTCGCGCCGTTTCAACTTCTCCACAGACGCCGGGCACCGCTTCGAGCGCGGCGTAGATCCGGCCACCACCGTCGACCATATTGAGAGGATTACGGAATTGGTGCTGCAGATTTGTGGCACTGACCAGACGTCTTGCGGCCCCATTGATGACCACCGGGTCAACATGCCCGACGCTGCGCCTGTGACGCTACGCATTGCGCGGGCTTGCAAGGTGATCGGCATGCCCCTGACGCAGTCGCAGTGCGTCCAGGCGCTCGAGCGCCTGGGACTGGCGCTCGAGCAGGGCGAGGGCACGGTCACCGTCAAGCCGCCAAGCTATCGCTTTGATCTGCAAATCGAAGAAGACCTGATCGAGGAGGTGGTCCGCCTGGTGGGCTATGAGGCTTTGCCTCAGACGCCGCCCCAGGCTCCCATCACTGCCCGTTTGCGGCCGGAGGCCGAACGCAGCGCCTATGCGGTGCGCCGCAGTCTGGCCGCCTTGGGTTACCAGGAAACCATCAATTTCAGCTTTGTACAAGAGCGCTGGGAGCACGAGTTGGCCGGTAACCTCGCGCCGATTCGTCTGCTCAACCCGATTGCCAGCCCCATGAGTGTGATGCGATCGAGCCTGATCGGCTCGCTTTTGCAGGTGCTCAAATTCAATCAGGATCGCAGGGCCGAACGCCTGCGGGTCTTCGAGGTCGGCCGTGTTTTCTTGCGTGATGCCAGCGTACCGGAGGGTGACCGGACCGTGGCTGGTATCGATCAGCCCCTGCGCGTGGCTGGTCTGGCCAGTGGCCCACTCGATCCGGCCGGCTGGGCACAGGAGACCAGGGCCGTGGACTTCTTCGACGTCAAGGGGGATCTGGAGACTTTGCTGTCGCCGGTCCGCCTGAGGTTTGAACCTTGCACTCACCCGGCCTTGCATCCGGGGCGCAGCGCGCGTGTGATCATGGACGGCCAGCCTATCGGCGTGGTTGGTCAACTGCATCCGCGCTGGCGCCAGAGCTATGAGCTCGGCACCGCGCCGGTTCTGTTCGAGCTTGACTTGCAGGCGGTGCTGCACCGGCCGGTGCCGGTCTTCTCCGGCGTCGCCCGGCAACAAGCGGTTGAGCGGGATCTTGCGGTGATCGTGCCTGAGTCCGTGACGCATGATCAACTGATGCACCATATTCAGGCAGCCCCGACGGCAGGTTTGCTGCGTTCGGCCAATTTATTCGATGTTTACCGTCCCAAGCAGGCGGGGCCGGGCTTGGCGATGGGGGAAAAGAGTCTTGCGGTGCGATTGGTGCTTTGCGATGATCACGCTACACTGACCGACGAGCAGATCGATCAGGCCGTCGGTGCAGTGGTGGACCGCTTGCAGGCTTCTTTGGGCGCCAGGTTGCGGACCTGAATGCCCGCAGCCTATGGCTTGAACGATTAACGCAAAGCGTCGACATGGAACTGTCTGTTCAAACGCTGGAGACCCCAGCCCTGACCAAGGCTCACCTGGCCGAGCTGCTGTTTGATCAAATTGGTTTGAACAAGCGCGAATCCAAGGATATGGTCGATGCCTTTTTCGACCTCATCTCCGAGAGCTTGGTCGATGGGCAGGATGTGAAGATTTCCAGTTTCGGCAACTTCCAGATCAGAACCAAGGCGCAGCGTCCGGGGCGCAACCCGCGGACCGGACAGGAAGTGCCCATCAAGGCGCGGCGGGTGGTGACGTTTCACGCCAGCCTCAAGCTCAAGGAGCAGATTCAGCGTCCTTGATGCTGACCCGCAGGTTCCTGACTTTGAAGATCCGTCGGTATTTTTTTCGGGCGGTGATTGCGTTGCCGGTGAACTTGAAGTAGATTTGCTTCCCCGCTGAAATCCTTCCCATGCAACTGGTGTCTGCGCTCCCTCCGATCCCGGCCAAACGTTATTTCACCATCGGTGAAGTCGGCGAGCTCTGTGGCGTCAAACCCCATGTGCTGCGGTATTGGGAGCAGGAGTTCACCCAGCTCAAGCCTATGAAGCGTCGCGGCAACCGTCGGTACTACCAGCATCATGAGGTGCTGATGATTCGTCGCATTCGCGATCTGCTCTACGAGCAGGGCTTCACCATCAGCGGTGCCCGGAACAAGTTGCAGGAATTCGTGCAGGCTGAGCGAGACCGTCGTCGCAGCGGGCAAGGCATGATTGAGGGCATGGCGGGGGCCGACGGTTTTGCACCGACGGGCGATCCGATGCGGGAGGACAGTTTCCAGGCAGTGGCCGACAGCTTTTCGGCGATGTCGAGTGATAGCGTTGAGTGGATGCGTCGCGAGCTTTCTGAAATCCGCGTCCTGCTCAGTGCAGAACCCCAACTGGCGCATTGAGCCGATCGCCGCGCCGCTATAATCTGTCGCTTCGGTGTGTGGCGCAGCCTGGTAGCGCACTTGCATGGGGTGCAAGGGGTCGAAGGTTCGAATCCTTTCACACCGACCATCTTCTTCAAAGCCCGCAGTCTCTGACGCGGGCTTTGTCGTTTGGAGGCGCCGGTGGTGTTCTTTTTGCATCAGGTACCGCCTAGACGGGTTACGAATTGCTACATAATTAGCCGTTTTTCATTCGGCTGTCCAGCTTGTTCAAACTTTACTTACTTCTGGTCATTGCGGGCAACCTGCGGGTCATGGACGCCACTGCCATGACCGGTTGGGTTTCTTCTGCGTCTTAGCGTATGCGTCTCGATCAATCCCTCTGGTCATGGATGGCGGGCCTGACCTTCAGCCTGCTCGCCATGCCGGCGCAGGCGGGCACCATGATTGATCTGATCAATCTGTCCTTTGCCGGCAACCCCTTGCTGCAAAGCCAGGCGCAGCTGGTGCAGGCCACCCAGGCGGACATCAAGGGTGCCAACTGGCAGTTCTTCCCCACCCCCTCGGTTTCTGTGGAGCAGGTCAACGCCTCCCAGCAAGACAGCTCCTACAACAGCAAAGACGGTCGCGTGCTGACCTTCCGCTTGCAGCAACCCTTGTGGACCGCAGGGCGCCTGAGCGCTGGGGTCACCCGTGCCGAGGCCGCTGCCGCTGCAGCCCAGGCTCAAATGGAAGAGACGCGTCAGCAACTGGCCTTGCGTACCGTTCAGGTCTGGGGCGAATGGAAGGCCGGTCAGCAAAAGTCGCTCGCCCTGCAAGACAGTGTGCGAACCCACCAACGCCTGTCGGCCCTGATTCGTCGTCGGGTCGAAGGCGGGGTCTCTGCGGTGGCTGACGATGTACTGGCACAGGGGCGCCTGGAGCAGACCCAGGGCGATGCGGCGGCAGCGCAGGCGCAGTTGGCGTCAGCGCTGGCCCGACTGGAGCAGCTCACGGGCAAGCGCATGGCGAACGAGCAAATGGAGGCCTATGTGGTGCGTCCGGTCGAGCCCATTGGTGAGCTGCCCGAACTCATCGAGCGTGCCTGGCGCAATAGCCCGACGGTACTCAAATTGCAGGCTCAGATCAAGCAACAGCAAATGGACGTGCAAATCCGCAAGGCGCAACTGCTGCCCGAGGTCTACGCCCGTGCCGAGCACCAGCAAGGCAGCTTTGCAGCCTCCGGCCCCAATTCGGCCAACCGGTTTTTCATTGGTCTGTCGGCCTCGCCCGGCGCTGGCCTGTCGGCCCAGTCGGGTGTTGACGCTGCAATGGCCCGCCTGCAGGCCCTGCAAGCCGAAGAAGAATCGACGCGCCGAAATCTCATTGAGCAAATCAGCCTCGAACACGTTTCCGTGCGTACCCAGGCCCAGCGCCGCGCCAGCTTGCTGGCCGGCCTGGCCTCTACTCAGGCCATGGTCGAATCCTGGGACCGCCAGTTTCTGGCCGGTCGCAAGACCTGGGTGGAGGTCATGAACGCGGCGCGGGAGTTGGCTCAAGCGCAAACCGCGCTGGCCGAAGTCGAGGCCGCTTACGTGGTCTCCAGCTGGCGGCTGACCGTCCTTTCCGAGGGTGTGCCGGCCGTTTTGTCTGGTCTGAGCGCCCCCATCAATGCCCCGCGCCAGTGAGGAACTGGTTCCATGAAAATACTCTATCCCCTGTTGATGCGCCTGGCGCAGGTTCAGTCCGAGGCGGTCGATCGTCTGGCGCTGCAAGCGGCCGTTGAACAACTCGACAAGCAGGAGCAGTCCGACGCAGCCCTGTCGCCGCGGCAGGCTGTCGAGCAACTGATCGATACCCTGCAACTGCCCAAGGCACGTTGGCTCAAGTCGTCCTCGGTTGACCCGGCCGCCTGCCCTTGTCTGATCTATCGGCCCGATCAAGGCTGGGCCCTGCTGCGCGGGCGCACCGCACAGAATGAGTGGCTGACTGAAACCTTTGACGCAAAAACCCAGCGCTGGGTAGAGACGCCACTGCATGCGCTGAGCGATTGGCTGGTCGTCAAGCTCAAGCTGGCCCGGCCTTATGACCCGTCCGGTAGCGAGGTCTACAAGCTCATCCGGCGCGAGGTGTTCTCGCACAAGCGCATCTGGGCCGAGGGCGTGCTCGCCGGCCTCATGATCAACATGATCGCGCTGGCCACCTCGTTCTACAGCATGCAGGTCTACGACCGGGTGGTGCCCACCGGCGCCAGTCAGACCCTGTGGGTGCTGACCACCGGGGTGATGTTGGCCATATTGTTTGAAACCCTGGCCAAGCTGGCGCGTTCGCGTCTGTTCGAGCGCATGGTCGATCAGGTCGACCAAAAACTGGCGCGCGAGGTCTACAGCCGTTTCCTGGCCATTCGGCTCGATCAGTTGCCCCGCAGCGTGGGCTCGCTCGCCTCGCAGTTGCGGGGCTATGAGACGGTGCGCAGCTTTCTCACGGCGCTGACCTCGCACCTCATGATCGATGTGCCCTTTGCGCTGCTCTTTTTGCTGGTCATCGCCTGGGTCGGCGGTTGGTTGGCTGTCATCCCACTGATCTTTTTGTGCATGGCGCTCACGCTCGGCCTG
>CAZATV010000090.1:0-11341 GCA_964488145.1 uncultured Polaromonas sp. | reverse complement strand
CCACGGCCAAGGGGCAGCTGTCCGACATGCAGGCGCTGGTCTTCTCGGCCGTGCTGTGCGTGGCGGGTTCGGCCATCCTGCTGGTCTGGGTCAACCCGCTGACCATGTGGCTGACCTTTGCCACCTTCGTGGGCTATGCGGTGATCTACACCGTAGTCCTCAAGCCGCTTACGCCGCAGAACATTGTCATCGGCGGTGCCTCGGGTGCCATGCCGCCAGTGCTCGGATGGGCGGCCATGACCGGTGAGGTGGGGCCGCAGGCCCTGATTCTCTTTCTGATCATCTTTCTCTGGACGCCGCCGCATTTCTGGGCCCTGGCCCTTTACCGGGTCGAAGACTATCGCAAGTCCGGATTGCCGATGCTGCCGGTGACGCATGGCAATGAATTTACCCGCCTGCAGATCTTGCTGTATACCGTGATCTTGTTTGCCGCCTGCCTGATGCCCTTTGTGTTCAGGATGAGCGGCTGGTTTTATCTGTTCGCGGCCTCCGCTCTGAGCCTGATTTTTTGTGCCTACGGCTGGGCCTTGTGGCGAGCGTATTCCGATGCCTTGGCGCGAAAAACCTTTCGCTTTTCCCTGATCCATCTGTCTTTGCTGTTTGCGGCGCTGCTGATCGATCACTACCTGCCCTGACATTCATGCCCTGCTCGCGTCGCTTGCTGGTCTTGGCTGCTGCAGCCAGTCTTCTGGGGGCATGCTCTCCCGACAAGCCGTCTTTTCGCAGCATTGACATCACGGGCGCTGACTATGCACGTGACTTCAAGCTGGCCGATTTCAATGGACAGCAGCGCTCCATCGCCGATTTCCGCGGTAAGGTGGTGGTGGTGTTCTTCGGCTTTGCGCAGTGCCCGGATGTTTGTCCCACGGCGCTGTCGGATCTGGTGCAGGTCAAGCAGATGCTCGGTGCCGATGGATCGAAATTGCAGGCGGTCTTCATCACCCTTGACCCTGAGCGCGACACGGCCGAGGTGCTCAAGGCCTACACCGCCAACTTTGATCCCGATTTTGTGGCGCTGCGGCCTACCCTCGAGCAGTTGCCCGAGGTCGCGCGTCATTTCAAGATTTTTTATCGCAAGAATGAAGGCAAGACCGCGGCCAGCTACACCCTCGATCACTCGGCAGGCAGTTATGTCTTCGATCCGCAAGGTCGTGTGCGGCTTTACACCCGCCAGGGCATCAAGCCCGAGGCGCTGGCCGAAGATCTGAGAATTCTCCTGCGCGGGCGCTGAGGCCCGCTCACCCGCCCATCAGGCGTAGGCCAATAGAGCCTGCCGCATCTTCTTCATGGCCGCCACTTCGATCTGGCGGATACGCTCGGCACTGACCTGATACTCCTGAGCCAGTTCGTGCAGCGTCATGCCGCCCGAGCCGTCATCATTGACCTTGAGCCAGCGTTCTTGCACGATGCGCCTTGAACGTGGGTCCAATGTTTCCAGCGCTGCAGCGATGCCATCGCTGGCCATCACATCGCGCTGGTGCGACTCAATTAGCGCAGTTGGTTCGTGACGGGTGTCGGCCAGATAGGCGATCGGACCGTAAGCCTCCTGACCATCGTCCCCAGGGCTGGGGTCGAGCAGAACGTCGCCACCGGCCATGCGCTGCTCCATCTCAATGACCTCTTCACGCTTGACCTTGAGCGTGCGTGCCATCTCGTCGATCTGGTCCTCGCTGAGTGTTTCGCGATGCGTAGGCGCTTCTACATCGTCCTTGAAGCCCTGCTTCATGGAACGCAGATTGAAGAACAGTTTGCGCTGGGCCTTGGTGGTGGCCATTTTGACCATGCGCCAGTTGCGCAGAATGTATTCGTGGATTTCAGCCTTGATCCAATGCAGTGCATAGCTGACCAGACGAACACCCTGAGACGGGTCAAATCGCTTGACGGCCTTCATCAGGCCGATATTGCCTTCTTGAATCAGGTCGGCATGCGGCAGACCGTAGCCCAGATACTTGCGTGAGACCGATACCACCAGCCGCAGGTGAGACAGTACCAGTCGGCCAGCAGCCTCCAGATCGTTGTTTTCACGCAGGCGGCGGGCGCAATCTTGCTCCTCCTCCAGGCTGAGCATGGGCATGCGGTTGACCGCGCTGATATAGGCGTCCAGATTGCCTAGCGGCGGCAGCAGACTGTTGGCCGTCCAAGACGGGCTGACCGCCAGGGTTCCCGGATTCACAGACAGACTTGTCATGAGTGACTCCTTGAATCGATAGCGTCAAGTTTAGCACTCGATAAGCTCGAGTGCTAACAATAGGCCGCCATTAAGCAATTGGGTTCAAAATAGTTAAAAAATACTATTTATGATCTTTCGGTAACTCGCGGGGCTGCACATCCTCGACCTCTGTCGCTCGCCCACCCGGCCCGATGGAGCGGCGGATCGAGTTTGTTTCTTCCTCGCTCGTCGGCGGACTTGAGGGCCTGAAGACGGTCCCCCCCAGATTCGTGAACACCCGAACCCTGGAGAAGTGCGCACTAACGTCCACATCGGGCTTGCGGCCGGTCACCAGCCGCAACAGGACCCAGAAAAAAATGAAAATCAGGACGAACAGCACCAGGATCAAGGCCAGCACCAGCCCGATGATGCGCAGGATCAAGCGCAGCACGGCAGCAAACACTCGGGATATGAAATTGAGCAAAGGCATAGATCTTTTGATTTGCCAGGGGCTGAGAAAGGTCAGGGCAGACGGCCAAGCGCAAGCTTATCAGCGCGCTTCGGATCGATATTTTCTGCGCCACGCAACCGACGGCGGGGAGGGCTTTGGCCGGGGGGCTTGCGGCCGTTCACAATCGGGTCTTATGCAGGCGCCACCCTGGCTGAGTATTGTTATGCCGGTGCTCGATGAGGCCGCGGGGCTGTCGTCTGCCCTGCAAGCCCTGTCCCCCTGGCGGCGATCGGGTGCCGAAGTGATCGTGGTTGACGGTGGCAGCCAGGATGAGAGCCTGCAGACTGCCCATGCCTTGGCCGATCAGGCCTTGAGCGCGCCGCGCGGCCGTGCGTCCCAGATGAATGCCGGTGCCGCCCAAGCGCGGGGGCGCTGGCTGCTTTTTCTGCACGCCGATACCCGCTTACCCGACTCGGGTCTGCAGGCGTTGCGTCAACTCGGCGAGGGCGCGGTTTGGGGGCGGTTCGATGTGCGCATCGAGGCGCCTCATGCTCTGCTGCGTCTGGTCAGTTTCATGATCAATTGGCGCTCGCGCTGGACCGGGATTGCCACCGGCGACCAGGCCATCTTTATTCGGCGGGAGGTCTTCGAGCAGATGGGTGGCTATCCGGATATCGCGCTGATGGAAGATATTGCGCTTTCCCGTCAGCTTAAAACTCTGGCCCGGCCTATTTGTGTTCGAGAGCCGGTGTTGACCTCACCGAGGCGTTGGCTGCGTTACGGCATCGGACGCACCATCTGGCTGATGTGGCGGCTGCGCGCCGCCTATTTCTTCGGAGCCAATCCCGATGAACTGGCGCGACGCTATGGATACCGGCCGCGTGCGCGTTGATCAGGTACCGGTCGCGGTCATGGCGCGCGCGCCTGTGGCGGGCCGCGCCAAAACCCGTCTGGCGCCCCTGCTTGGCGATGTGGGAGCAGCGCGTGCACATCGCCTTTTGCTGTTGGCAACCTTGCGCACTGTGCAGCGCAGCGGCATGCCTTTGCACCTGTGGTGCGAACCTTCGACCGATCATCGTTTTTTTCGGGCGCTGAAACGGGTCGGTGATTGCAAAGGCCAGAGTCAGCCTGCCGGAGACCTGGGGCAGCGCATGCACGCAGCCTTTGTGGCGCAGGCAGGCCGCAGCGGTGCGCCGATGCTGCTGATCGGGACGGATTGCCCGGCCTTCGATGTGCAGCATTTGCAGCAGGCGGCGCAGCGCCTGCTGGACGGGGATGACGCGGTTTTCACGCCGGCGGAGGATGGTGGCTATGTGCTCGTCGGTCTTGGCCGACCCCAACCGGCCTTGTTCGAGGCCATCGATTGGGGCAGCGATCGGGTGATGGCGCAAACCCGAATCCGCCTGATGCAACTGGGTTTGCGCTGGAGCGAGATGCCAACACTGTGGGATGTCGACGAGCCGGCGGATTGGCGGCGTTGGCAGCAGGAGCGCCGAGACTGAGGCTCTGCGCTGAAGCGGCATGAGCGGGCGCGCGCAGGGGTTCGTCTCTTCAGTCCAGCAGAGCCTGCGCGAATTCCCGCGCCTGAAAGGTCTCGAGGTCTTCGAGCTTTTCGCCTACCCCGATGAAGTAGACGGCAGGTGCTCGCCACTGCGGGTGCTGCCTGGATCGCTCGCGGGCCCACAGCGCGATGGCCGCGAGCACGCCGCCTTTGGCAGTGCCGTCGAGCTTGGTGATGATCAGGCCCGTCAGTTGCAATGCCTCGTCAAAGGCTTTGACCTGCGCCAGCGCGTTCTGCCCGGTGTTGCCATCGATCACCAGCAGGACTTCATCAGGTGCCTGAGGATCGGCTTTGGCGATAACCCGCTTGATCTTGCGCAACTCTTCCATCAGGTGCAATTGCGTTGGCAGGCGCCCGGCGGTATCGACCAGCACCACATCTTTGCCGCGCGCCTTACCGGCACTGACCGCATCGAAACTCACCGCCGCTGGGTCGCCGCCCTCCTGACTGACGATGTCAACTGTATTGCGTTCGGCCCACACCATCAGCTGCTCCCGCGCGGCGGCACGGAAGGTGTCGGCAGCAGCCAGAAGTACGGAAGCTCCCTCAAGGGCCAGATGTCGGGTGAGTTTGCCTATCGAGGTGGTCTTGCCCGCCCCATTGACCCCGGCCACCATGATCACCGTCGGCTGGTGCCGACCGATTTCCAGCGGCTTTTGCAGTGGTGCCAGCAAGTCGGTCAGGGCTTCGATCAGCAGTTGGCGCAAGGTCTGTGGATCGCTGGCGGCGCTATCTCTGGCACGTCGCTTGAGATCATCGAGCAGATACTGTGTCGCAGCTACGCCGGCATCGGACATGAGCAGGGCCGCCTCGAGTTCCTCATACAAGACCTCGTCGATACGGTTGCCGGCAAATACACTGGTGATACTGCGCCCGGTTTTGCGTAAGCCCTCGCGCAGACGCCCCAGCCAGCCCTGACGGTGTGTTGGGGGCGGAGATTCGGGGGTTGTTACGTCGGGCGGCTGTGCGGGTGTAGTCTCGACTGTGGACGCGGCTTGCGCAGCCTGCGAGGTCTCGGCCGAGCCCGAGCCCAAAATCTTTTTGAAGAAGCTGAACATGCAATAGGTCTATTGGAGGAGGCCTATTCTAGGAACCTGGGCTCTCAAATGGGCGTAAGCGCTCAAGAAAGGACTTTTCATGCGGGCTTTGTATGCCTCGTGCTGCTGGGTGGCGTTGATGGTGCTGGGTGTATCGTATGTCTCCCAAGCCGTCGCACAGCCCAGGGCGGCAGATTCTGTTGCCAGGGCCGCTGATGAATCGGCGCCCCAGCAGTTCACCCTTTCCAATGGAATGAGCTTGCTGATCAAGGTCGATCGACGCGCGCCCACGGCGGTCCACATGCTCTGGGTTCGGGTGGGCTCGATTGATGAGGTCGACGGTACCTCAGGGGTGGCGCATGTGCTCGAACATATGATGTTCAAGGGCACCCCCAGCATGGGTCCGGGAGAGTATTCCAAGCGCATCGCGGCCCTGGGCGGGCGTGACAACGCCTTCACCAGCCGTGACGCCACGGCCTATCACCAACAGATTCCCGCTTCGCGCTTGCGCGAGGTGATGGAAATGGAGGCGGACCGATTTGCGCGTAATGTCTGGACGGATGACGAATTCAAGCGAGAAATTGAGGTGGTCAAGGAGGAGCGCCGGCAGCGTGTTGATGACTCACCGCGTGGTCAGCTCTATGAGGCCGCCCGCGCCGTGATGTTCACCGCCTCGCCCTACAGGCGTCCCATCATCGGCTGGATGAACGACCTCGACGCCATGACGCCGCAGGATGTACGTGACTTTTTTCGCAGCTGGTACGTGCCGGCCAATGCGGCAGTTGTCGTTGCTGGCGATGTGGATGTGGAGCAGGTGCGACGGTGGGCTGAGCAGTACTACGGGGCCATCCCGGCTCGTGCCGTGCCGGTGCGCAAGCCGCGGCTGGAACCGGTGCAGTCGGGCCCCCGTCGCTTGGAGCACCGCGCGCGCAGCAACCAGCCTTATGTGAGCCTTATGTACAAGGTGCCGCAGATGCAGGCGCAGGCCTTGCTGCAGGACCGCATGGAGCCCGGGCCAAGCCGGGATGCGCTGGCCTTGACGGTGCTGGCATGGGTACTCGACGGCCATTCGGCCGCCCGCCTCGATCGTGCGCTGATCCAAGGCGAGCCGCGCGTGGCCTTGCGGGCCGGCGCCTTTAGCGGCCTGTACGGCCGAGGTCCGCAAGTCTTCGTACTTGACGGAGTTCCCGCCGAGGGTGTCTCAGCACGGCAGCTGATGGATGCCCTGCGCGATCAGGTCGCCCGGGTGGCGCGTGAAGGCATTACGACCATTGAGCTCGAGCGCGTGAAGACCCAATGGATGGCCAGCCAGACCTATAAGCGCGATGCCCTGTTCAGTCAGGCCAACGAGATCGGCAACTATTGGCTGCTGGGTTTCCCGTTGGATACCGATCGACGGCTGGTCCAGCATCTGCGCAGCATTACTGCAGCGGAGGTACAGGCGGTGGCTCAGCGCTATTTTGGTGATGATCAGCTGACCGAGGCGGTGTTGGTGCCTCAGGCAGCAGACGGTGCACCGCCAGCCCGACGCGGTCGACCCGATTTCGGTGATACCCCTGTTCGTGAGCACTGAGGAGATGGCCAGGTCAGTCCCTTTCCCCGCCTTTAACAGCTCGAGGAGATTGTTTTGCGCTTTGATTCCATGATGTCGACTTTGCGGCTAGGCCGTGTCCTTGCCTTGTGGGCGGTGCCGGGTCGGTTACGACGGGCTGTATTGATGGCGGCCGGGCTGGTGCTCGCCGGGTCGGCGCAGGCCAGCCTGCCGATCGAGCATTGGCAGCAGCCCAGTGGGGCTCGGGTGTACCTAGTGCGCAGTCCATCCATCCCGATGCTGGATGTGCAGATCGATTTTGATGCCGGCCTGCGCCGCGAGCCTCGTGATCAGGTGGGCTTGGTCAGTGGTATGGCTAACCTGCTCAGCAAGGGCGTACTCGCACGCGGTCCGGAGTCGGCTCTTGATGAAAACCAGATCACCGAAGCCTGGGTTGATCTTGGGGCGAGCTTCGGTGCCAGTGCGGGTGCTGATCGTCTGAGTTTTTCTTTGCGTACCCTGACCGAGCCGGACCTGCTGGCCCGTGCGGTGGCGATGGCAGCCCGGCAATTGGGCGAACCGTCCTTCCCGCAGCGGATTTGGTTGCGCGAGCGGCAGCGCTACATCGCTGACTTGAAGGAGTCCTACACCCGGCCGGCCAGCGTGGCGGGGCGCGAGTATGTCAAAGCGATCTATGGCGACCATCCTTATGGGCACGAGATGACCGAGCAGACCTTGGAACGCGTCACCACCGAGGCCATGCGCCGCTTCTACGAGGATCATGTCGGAGCCTGCCGCGCCCGTGTCAGTCTGGTGGGCGCGGTGGAGCGAGAGCAGGCCGATGCCCTGGTTCGTCAGTTGCTTTCAAGGCTTCCAAACAAGGCCTGTGCCGGATCGGCAACCTTGCCCCCTGTGCCGGAGGTCCAAGCGCTGACCGCCGCGCAGGATTTGCGCATTGCCTTCAAGGCGGCGCAGGCCCAGGTCCTGATGGGTCAACCGGGGTTCAAACGCTCAGATCCGGATTTTTTTGCTCTGACCGTTGGCAATTACATCCTGGGTGGGGGCGGTTTTGTCTCGCGCCTGACCCGAGAGGTGCGCGAATTGCGCGGCCTGAGCTACAGCGTCTACAGCTACTTCTCACCGGGGCTGCATGCGGGCTCCTTCACAGTCGGCCTGCGCACCCGACCTGATCAGGCCACGCAGGCGGTGGAGGTGGTGCGACAGGTCGTGCGGGATTTTGTCAGCCGAGGCCCGACCGAAGAGGAGCTGCAGCAAGCCAAGCAGTCGCTGGTGGCCGGTTTTGTTCTGCGACTGGACAGCAACGCTCGCCTGCTGGAGAACGTGGCCAACATCGCCTGGCACGACTTGCCGCTGGACTATCTGAACACCTGGACGGCGCAGGTGGAGCGGCTGACCACGGCCGATATCCGGGCCGCCTTTGCCCGCAAGCTGCAGCCCGATCGCATGGTGACCGTCGTGCTCGGGGGGGCTTCTTGAGCCAGGGACGGCCGGCAGGAGCTGGGCGCACCTTGCCTGGGCAGGTGCGCATCATCGGCGGGATTTACAAGCGTACTCCGATTGCGGTGGCCGATCGACCCGGCTTGCGACCCACGCCCGACCGTGTCCGCCAGACGCTGTTCAATTGGCTCGGGCAGGATCTGAGCGGTTGGCATGTGGTCGATGTGTTCGCCGGCACCGGAGCGTTATCCCTTGAGGCCGTCTCGCGAGGTGCGGCCCGGGTGCGGGCTTACGAGCAGGACCCGCAGCTGGTGGCCCGGATCGTGGCCCTCAGGGACAAGCTGGGTGCCCAGGCCCTGAGCGTGGTACGCGGCGATGGTTTGTCCCTGTTGCGGTCTCTGCCGTCGGGCCAGGAGCACCTGGTGCTGATCGATCCGCCCTTTGATTCCCAGCTTTTCGTACCCGCTTTGCAGGCTGCCTTGCCCGCCTTGGCTGAGGGGGGCCGCATCTATCTGGAGGCTCCGTCGCCCTGGGCCGAGGCAGATCTACAGGCCCTCGGTTTAAGCCTGCTGCGGCAGGGCCGTGCCGGTGCCGTGCATTTCCACCTGTTGGGCCGCGCTGCCTGACGGGGACGGGCATAATTTGGTCATGAGCTCGGTTTCGGCACGCATCGCTGTTTATTCGGGGACTTTTGACCCCTTCACGCTGGGTCATGCCGATGTGGTGCGGCGCGCCGTGCGTCTTTTTGACCGCGTGATCATCGCGGTGGCCGCCGCTCATCACAAGAAGACTTTGTTCAGTCTTGATGACCGGGTGCGCCAGGTCCAGCAGGCCACGGCGGGGGATGCCGGGGTCCAAGTGCTGCCTTTCGAGGGCCTGATCATGGATTTTTGCGCCCAGCAGGGCGCTTGCGCCGTGGTGCGTGGGGTGCGCAACATCACCGACTTCGATTACGAGTCGCAGATGGCTGCGATGAACCGAAAACTGCGTCCTGGAGTTGAGACCGTCTTTGTGCTGCCCGAGGCCCCTTTGCAGTGCATCAGCAGCACTCTGGTGCGCGAGATCAGCAAGCTCGGGGGCGATGTCAGTCAGATGGTCAGTCCAGCCATTGCCGGTGAACTGCGGACTGCGCGCGACCGCAAAGGCTAAGGGGTGCTGCTGTGGCCCTGATGATCACTGATGAATGCATCAATTGCGATGTGTGTGAGCCCGAATGCCCCAATCAGGCTATTTTTCTGGGGCCTGAAATCTATCAGATTGACCCCTCGCGATGCACCGAATGTGTGGGTCATTTCGATGAGCCGCAGTGTGTGCAGGTCTGTCCGGTGGCTTGTATTCCGGTTGCCCCTGGCCATATCGAAAGTCGCGAGCAGCTTTTGCTGAAGTACCACCGTCTGCAAAGGCTGACCGATCTGGCCGAGCCGGTGCGTCGCACCTGAATCAGACGCCACGTCTTCGCGCCGAGGGCGGCGCTCCCTCACCCCGGCAGGCCGGCCTGGACTGATTCAGGTGGGAGCCGCGCCCTCGCGGCGATGGGCCCTCAAAAAAAGACGCTTCAAGCTCTATCCGATGGGGCTGCCGCATTGCCCGCCCTTGGATCCTTGCGCGGCGGTTTGGGACGCGGCGGTGCAGAGGTGTGTATGGCCTGCATGGCCTTTTCCATTTCGCCTTCAAGGAGTAAAGGCCAGGCCTTGACCGCACGGGCCACCGCCTCTTCCATGGCCTTTCGCTGTTCTGGCAAGGGTTTGCCTAGTACCCAGCCCGACACTTCGGACTTGATCCCGGGATGTCCAATGCCAATGCGCAGCCTCCAGTAGTCCCCGGTGCCCAGCCGCGCATGAATGTCGCGCAGGCCATTTTGGCCGGCATGACCGCCACCGAACTTGAGCCGGACCTCTCCGGGGGGGAGGTCCAGTTCATCATGGGCCACCAGGATATCGGCCGGCGCAATCTTGAAGAAGCGCGCCAACTCGGCCACCGACTTGCCCGAGAGGTTCATGAAGGTCATCGGCGCCAGCAACCAGACCGGCTGTCCCTTCAAGGTGGTACGGGCCACCCGCCCCTGGTAGCTCTTATCGGCCACCAGATTCAGCTTGAGTTCGCGAGCCAGGGCTTCGATCCACCAGAAGCCGGCGTTGTGCCGTGTGGCTTCGTATTCATGGCCCGGATTGCCCAGGCCGACCAGGAGTTTGAACATCATGCGATTGTCGGCCAACGGGCCAGACCTTGGCCGAGTGCGACTGCTGACCTGGGCCGAGCAAGGTCAGCTGCAGCCGTCCTGCCATCGGAGGATTGACTCCTGGAGGCTGGAGTCGCCCAACAAAAAGCCCGTGGCTCTGTCGAGCGCACGGGCCGGATGAAAGGAAGCGGTGCTTACTTTTTGGGCTTAGCCTTCGCCGCTTTGGCATCGGCAGCCGGTGCAGCGGCTGTGCCGGCGGCTGCTGCGGGTGCGACTTCAGCTTCTTCCTCTCCGATGGCCGACACCGACACCAGAACCGGGTTGGCCTGGCCTTTGGTGACCGGCTTGACACCCTTGGGCAGCGTGATGTCGTTGATATGCAGCGAGTGACCCTTGCGCAGACCGCTGAGGTCAACCGCGATGAACTCCGGAATGTCGGCTGGCAGGCAGGACACCGTCAGTTCAGTGACCACGTGATTGACCAGACATTTCTCGGCCTTGACGGCTGGCGAGTTTTCCTCGCCGCTGTAGTGCAGGGGCACTTTGACGGTCATGCGGGTGGTCGCTTCAACGCGCTGGAAGTCCACATGCTGAACTTGGGGCTTGAAGGGGTGCATCTGCAGGTCACGCAGCAGAACCTTGTGGACGGCTCCGCCGAGTTCCATCTCTAGGATGGAAGAGTGGAAGGCCTCTTTTTTGATGGCGTGAAACAGCGCGTTGTGATCGAGTTCGATCAGCAGGGGCTGGCCGGTTCCACCGTAAACGATACCGGGCGTGCGGCCCGAAATACGCAGACGGCGGCTCGCACCCGTACCCTGCAATTTGCGCTCAAAAGCGACGAATTTCATGGTTTTCTCCTGGTGAGGCGGACCGCGACCAGTCTCGCCCCGTTCAACAAAGGCAGCTTGCGCTGCCGGCTTATCGTTCCCGGCTCAGAACAGGTTGTCTTGCTCCGAAAACAGACTCATGACCGAC
>CAZATV010000089.1:0-11574 GCA_964488145.1 uncultured Polaromonas sp. | reverse complement strand
ACCAGATACATGGCATAGCCGGCTAAAGCGTCCATCACAGCACCTGTCCACGAAAGAGCCCGGTCGGGCGGAAGATCAGCATGAGCACCATCACGAAGAAGGCCACGCCCACTTTGTAGTCAGGCGTGACCAGGGCTTGGCCCCAGAAAATGGGCGCGCTGGCCAGCTCCTCGGCCAAGCCAAGCACCAGGCCGCCGGCGAAGGCACCATAGGGCTTGCCGATGCCGCCCAGGATGGCCGCCGCAAACACACCCAACAGGACATTCCACCCCATCAGGGGCGAAAGCTGCGTATCAACGGCCAGCAGCACACCGGCCACCGCCGCCAGACCAGCGCCGATAGCCCAGGTCCAGAGGATGACCCTATCGGCCGGAATGCCGCTGACGCGGGCCAGGTCGGCGTTGTCGCTCATGGCCCGCATCGCCTTGCCAGTTCGGGTGCGCGAAAGAAACAGATGCAGAGACACCGCCAGGGCAGATGTGATCAGGAAAATCCAGAGATGTCGCTCCTGGATGCGCCAGCCCTCCCACACCACGGGCATCTGGATGCCTTTCTGATAGACCTCGGTCTCCGGCCCCCAGATGAACAAAATCACGGCCCGCACCATGAGCGCAATGCCAAAGCCGGAAATCAGCAGCACCGCCGGCGACTGATTGCGTAGCGGACGATAAAACAGCCGGTCAATGGCAAAAGCCAGCAAGATGGTGGCCGCAATCGCTACCGGCAGGGCGGTGTAGGCTGAAAAACCCAGGCCTGTCACCAGGGCCAGCACCACATAGCCGCCAAAGGTCATCAGGTCGCCATGCGCGAAATGGGCAAAGCGCAGGATGCCGTAGAGCATGGACAGGCCGACCGCGCCGAGCGCATAGATGCAACCGAGCACCAGGCCCGGCACAAAGTAGAAGTTGATGAATTCCTGCACCGTCAGCCCCCCAGGAACATGCGAGCGATTTCCGGGTTGTCGCGCATCGCCGGCCCGGCATCGGTGAATCGGTCTTCGCCGGCCACCAGCACCACGCCCCGCGTGCAGATGCTCAGCGCCTGCTTGGCGTTTTGTTCGACCATAAGCACCGCCACACCCTGCGCGTGAATGGCCTTGACGCATTCGAAGATCAGATCAATGTACTTCGGCGATAAGCCGGCGGTGGGTTCATCAAGCAGCATCAGCTTGGGATCGACCATCAGGCCGCGGCCCATGGCCACCATCTGGCGCTGACCGCCGGAGAGCGAGCCAGCCGCCGCACGCCGCTTTTCGGCCAGCGGTGGAAACAGGGCGTAAACCCGCTCCAAGGCAGGCCGCCAGTCATCGCGCCGGACGAAGGCACCCATTTCCAGGTTTTCCTCTACCGTCAGCGAAGGAAACACATTCTTTTCCTGGGGCACATAAGACAGGCCCCGGGTCACCAGGGTCTCCGGCTTGGCATTGGTGATGTCGTGACCTCCCAAAACCACCCGGCCCTCGCGCAATCGCACCAGACCGAACACCGACTTCATCAGGGTGGACTTGCCCGCCCCGTTGGGGCCAATAATGACCACCACCTCGTCGCTGCCAACGCTCAGGCTGGCCCCATTGAGAATGTCGGCCTCGCCATAACCGCCCCGTACTTTTTCTACCGATAACAAACTCAAAGCCCGAACCTCCCGATAAGCTGCACAGCCGGCGCGGCTGCCTGATCAACCGCCCGCCTCATGCCATGTGCTCCGCCTTGAGCGCCGCGCCGCCCAGGTAAGCCTCCTGAACTTGGGAATTGGCCCGAATCTCCTGCATCGTGCCCTTCATCAGCACGCGCCCCTCAGCCATGACATAGATCGGATCGCACAGATCGCCGATGAAGTCCATGTCGTGTTCAATCACCAGACAGGTGTAACCCTCCTGATGCAGGCGTTTGAGGTCATCGCGCAGAGTAGCCAGTAAAGTTCGGTTGACCCCCGCAGCCGGTTCATCGAGCAGCAGCGTCCGAGCCCCGGACATCATGGCTCGGCCGAGCTCGAGCAATTTCTTCTGGCCGCCGGACAAAGCCCCGGCGGGTTGGTTGGCCACAGGGCTCAGACGCAGAAAGTCCAGCACCTCCATCGCCCGCTTCCGTACCTGCGCCTCTTCAGCGCGAATGCGGCCCCACCCGAAGAGGCCGGTCAGCAGCTTCTCGCCGGACTGGCCAGCGGGCACCACCAGCAAGTTCTCGAGAACGGTCATGCGGGAGAACTCCTGGGGAATCTGAAAGGTGCGCGCCAAGCCCAGATGGAACAACTCATCCGTCCGGCGTCCGGTCACGTCCCGTCCTCCGAGCAGGATCTGACCTGAGGTGGGAGCAAAAAAGCCCGCAATCAGATTAAACAGCGTGGTCTTGCCAGCACCATTGGGACCGATCAGGCCGGTCATCGAGCCAGAGGCGACCTCCAGGGAGCAGCCGTCGACAGCCACCACCCCACCGAATCGCTTGACGACATTACGAACCTCGATCACGACATCCCTCCAGCAAGACCGCTTCTTCAGACAGGCCTGAAACGTGCACGGACGGCGCCGCCTAAACGAGATGAGACCCTAAAGGCTCATCGGCCGCCCCAACGAGCCCGCAAACTTGGGGGCAGAGCATAGGAAAGACTGAATCCCCCTGCTGAGGCAGGGACAGAAAGTGGGACAGACACCGAACACGGCCGGGACGACGCCCGTAGGGGGGGCCGACACACCCACCCTCGGGGCTCATGGGTGCCGCGGCCTCGTTTTGGGCAGTAGTTCATCGGCGTGCTCTCCAAGCCGCAGGGGTAGCGGCTTGGCACCCTATTCCGACGCAACCTGGATCTTGAGCAACAGGTTCGACCGGTGCTGGAGGCTCTGGTTTCCTCGACCGAGGAGAGCGCTTCCTTCTGGATACCCCACGGCGGAAAGCGTATGGGTTTGTACCGAATCCATTCGCCCAGAACAGCGCGCAGCCATGTCGATGAAGGTGAGCGTTCGCCGCTCAACAGGGGCTCTGGCGGACATATCGTTGCCTTCTATCTGCGCCATTCAACCCCGATGGCAAGCGATATGGAAAAAGAGGGGGTGATCGCTACCGTGGGCGACCGCGACCCAGATGTAGCGAGCGATGCTGCACCCGTACTTGGGGCCCCATCAAGAATCCTGGGTGCTCTTGTCCTGGCCGGCATCCGACTCACGAAGAGTCCATGGGTCGGATTGAGGGTCTGCATGAGCTAAGTGAAAACGCCCAACCGAGAACGGTCAGGCGTTGGGTGTTGGTGGCCTGGGGCGGAATCGAACCACCGACACAAGGATTTTCAGTCCTCTGCTCTACCGACTGAGCTACCGGGCCAAGGGGCGGGAGTATAGCAGAGGGGGGCGCTCAGCCGCCGCGCTTGCCCCGTGTCAGGTCGACACCGAGTTGCTTGAGCTTGCGGTACAGATGGGTCCGCTCCAGACCCGTATTTTCGGCCACGCGGGTCATCGAGCCGCCTTCCCTGGCAAGGTGAAATTCAAAGTAGGCCTTCTCAAAATCATCACGAGCATCGCGCAAGGGCTTTTCCAGCGAAAAGCTTTGTACCGGCTGAGGGCCGGCCTCGGTCTTGGGCGGTATGGGTGCGGCCGATGTACCCTGCGATAGCGTCACCACGCCGGCCATGACAGCCGCCGGTGGCTTCTTGTTGAGGCCGCGATTGAGTCCTTGGTCAACCGCCTGCAAGAGCTTTTGCAGGGTGATGGGCTTTTCCAGGAAGGCCATGGCGCCGATACGTGTGGCTTCGACGGCGGTGTCAATGGTGGCATGCCCGCTCATCATGATGACGGGCATGGTGAGTTGCCCGGTGGTGGACCACTCCTTGAGCAAAGTTACGCCGTCGGTGTCGGGCATCCAGATGTCCAGCAGGACCAGATCTGGGCGCTGGCGCTGACGCGCTGCACGGGCCTGCGCAGCGTTCTCGGCCAACTCGACCTGATGGCCTTCGTCATTGAGAATTTCAGACAGCAGGTCGCGTATGCCCAGCTCGTCGTCGACCACCAATATGTTTGCCATGAACCTGCTTGCCCGTGATGTGGAGGGGTTGTGATCGGGTGGATGCTGCCTCAGGCTGTCGCCTCGAGCGGGAATGATAGCGAGACTTGCGCTCCGCGCAACTGGCCCTCGATGGTGCGATTGCCAATATCGACGCGCGCATGGTGCTCGTCGGCGATTTTCTTGACCACCGCAAGCCCCAGACCGGTACCCTTGGACTTGGTGGTGACATAAGGCTCGAAGGCGCGCTTGAGAATGTTCTCGGGAAAGCCGCAGCCTCGATCACGCACCAACAAGCGCACCCTTCGACTGGCCTCGGAGTATTCGGTCTGCAGCAGGACCAGGGGGCCGGGCTGATCTGGCGCGAATACCTTGCCCTCGTGCGCGTCCTGGGCGTTCTGCAACAAGTTGTGCACCACCTGGCGCAGTTGCTGCGGATCGCCCTGCACCCAAGGCAGATGCTCGGCCAGCTCCAACCGGATAGGCACGCCGCCCTGATCCTGCGGGTAGAGCTGCATGACATCGGAAACCAGGGCGTTCAGGTCGACTGGCCGCAATTCAGCCTTGGGTAGGCGGGCGAAATCACGAAACTCGTTGACCAAGCGCTTCATGGCATCGACCTGATCAACAATGGTGCGCACGGATTTTCCAAGCACCTGCTGCTCGGCCGGTCCGAGTTTGTCCGCGAGTTTTTTCTCCAGACGCTCCGCCGACAGCTGGATCGGGGTGAGCGGGTTTTTGATCTCGTGGGCCAGCCGTCGGGCGACTTCGCCCCAGGCCTGCGCCCTCTGGGCCGAAACCACCTCGGTGACATCGTCAAACACCAGCAGGCAGTCCTGGGTGCCAGGCATGCGGGTGCCACGGGCGATCAGGGTGACCGCGTTCTGGCTCGACCCGCCTGCGCCACCGTACAGTTCAAAAGACTGCTGCCAGTGCTCTTGACCGTGGTCGTCCTGCTCGCGCAGATAGGACTCAAACTGCGACTGAACGCCTTCACCAAAGGCCTCAAGGCCCGGAACCTGCGCCAGGGTCTTGCCGATCTGCGCGGCCAGCGGTGCGCGCAGGATGCGGGTTGCGCCGGGGTTGCTGGAGACAATACGACCCTGGGCATCGAGCACCATCACGCCGGCGGTCAGGTTGTCCAATATGGTCTGCAGGCTGGCGCGCGCGGCATCGACCTGGCTCATGCTGGCCTGCACCGCATTTCGCGCATCGGCCAGTTGCTGGGTCATGTCGGCGAAGGAACGCGTTAGGCCGCCGAGTTCATCGCGGGTCTGTAATGCGGCCTTGGGCCGCAGGTCTCCACGGGCCACCTGACGCACGCCATCGGCCAGCAGCAACAGGGGCTTGGCCAGTTGGGTGCCCAGCACCACCGCCAGCACCACCGCACCAAAGACCGCCAAGAACAGGGTCAGGGTCAGGGTGCCGATATACATGCGACGCAAACCGCTACGGGCCAGGGCACGCTCCTGGTACTCACGGTTGGCCTCCTGCACCGCTAGGGCATTGATCACCAGATTGGCTGGCAGTTCCTCGGTGATTTGCAGGTAACGCGGGGCACCGCCCAAACTGAAACCCGGACTGTTGACCACTGCCAGGGCTCGCACACGGGCGCGCGGCACCTGCCCCGAGGTGGCCGGCGATGCGTCGTCAAGCCCCTCGATTTGTGTGATCACGCCCTGGCTGCGCGCCTGCCGCATCTGCTGGGAGGACGGCCTTTCAGCTTGCTGCAGTAAAAGGGTACGGCTTTGGCTGGCGCTGGCCAAAGGCTGTCCGGAGCCACTCCAGAGGGTCATGTCCCGTACGCCCAACTGCTCGCGCAGACGCTCCAGAGCCAAGCCCGACCCAGTGTCGGGCACCGCGGCCATCTGCTCGGCTGCCGCGCGCGCGCGATTGCCCACCTCGGTCTCAACCCGCTCGAGGGTGACGCGGGCCAGTTGCAGCCCCGATTCCAGCGCGCTTTCCACCCGAACATCAAACCAGCTTTCAATGGAGCGCGAGACGAATTGATAGGAAACGACGTAAATCATCAGTCCCGGCAACAAGCCCACCAGCGCAAAGATGGCAGCCAACTTGACCAGCAGACGGCTGCCAAACTTTCGCTGCTTCAGGCGGACCCCCATGCGCAGCACCGCCCAGAGAATGACCAGCGCCAGCAGAGCGGCCACCGCCACATTCAGAACAAACAGGATGGGGTAATAGCGCTCATAGAGTTCGCGATTGCCGGTGGCCTGGGCCAGCATAAACAGCAGCACCAGGCCCAGGGCCGCCATCACCCCAAGCCCGACACCCAGAAACCAGCGCCCGGCACGGCTGCCACGCAGAGAGACGGCGGCCTGGCTCACGGACGTGCCTCGGGCGGGCTCAGCCGCAGGGGCTGGCGTTGCTCGATCAAGACCTGCCAATCGCGCTGGCCTGCGATACCAATCTGAAACGGTCGTGGCAGCTGGCCGGCATCGAGCCTGAAGCGAAAGCTCAGCAGATGAGAGGCCCCGGGCTCGAGATCTGCCGCTTCGGCAATGCGCCAGCCGGCCATGCTTTCCAGGGCCGCCACCGCATCGGCCAGTGTGCCGAAATGCTGGGCCAAGGTCACGCGGCCCGCTTGGGCAGCGATGTCGTTCCCGCCCTGACTGAGCCGCCAGCGCCGGGTCAGGGGCTGGTAAGCCAGGCGCATGCTGCGGCTGGCCAGGGCGACCCGCTTGTCGGTCCAGTACCAGCGCTCGCGCACGATTTCGGCCTCGGCGACAAAGATCAGCGCGATGCCCTTGAGTAAGGCGTCCTCAACCGGCGGCGGAATTTCAAGCTTGAGATTAACCGTGAGGTAAATGCCGTCATCCACCCGCTCAGTCCGCAGCACAGAAACCTCGGCGGCCTGGGCCCAGGACAGCAGGCCGCCGAGCACAAGCACGGCCCAGATACGGCACAAGACCCTCAGCGGCCCCAGGCGCCGATCAGCACGCCCCACGCTGAAACAGGGCATAGAAAAAACCATCGTGCTCACCCCCCGGATTGTCCGGCATGGCGACGCTCAAGGCCGTCCGGCCCGGCAGCAAATGGCCGGGTGAGGGCCGCAATTGCGCCTCCTTGTGGCGCGTAAGAAACGCTTGCACCTGCTCCTGCCCCTCGGCCTTGAACACCGAGCAAGTGCAATAGAGCAGGCGCCCACCGGGCCGCACCAGGGGCCAGAGCGCGTGCAGCAGCTTGGCCTGTTGCTGCGCCAGGGCCATCACATCACTCTCGCGGCGCAACCACCGCACGTCCGGATGACGCCGGACGATCCCGGAGGCGGTGCATGGCGCATCGAGCAAGATGCCGTCAAAAAGCTGCCCATCCCACCAGGCCTGCGGCTCGGCCGCATCAGCCACCTGAACCTGAGCCTGAAGACCCAGCCGGCTGAGGTTTTCCTCGATGCGGACTACGCGTTGGGCATCAATGTCGAGGGCCAGTACGTGCGCATCGACCCGCTCGAGAAGGTGGGCCGTCTTGCCGCCCGGTGCGGCGCAGGCATCGAGCAGTCGCAATCGCGGGCCATCCGGCTGCAGGCCTTCGAGCAACAGGGGAGCCGCCTGCTGCGCCGCCCAATCCTGCACCGAAAACCAGCCCTCGGCAAAGCCGGGCAGTCGAGCCACCGGTTGCGAGCGGGCCAGCAGCACACCGCTGCCGCCCAAAGGCGCTGCGGCTATGCCGGCCTGGGCCCACCGCTGCAGGCATTCCTGGGGCGACACCCGGCGCTCGTTAATGCGCAGCACGATGGATGCCGGCCTGTCGCCGCAGGCGAGCACGTCCTGCCAATGTTGGGGGTGGTCTTGCTGGAGGCGGGCGATCCACCAATCGGGGTGGTTCCAGCGCGCCTGGGGCTGCTGCTCTGCCACGGACCGTAGTTTCGCCCGCTCGCGCAGCATGCGCCGCAGGCAGCCGTTGATGAAGGAGGCCTGATGCGCGGTGGCCGGGTTGCGCTTGGCCGCCTCCACCGCCTGAGCCACCAGGGTGTGCGGCGCGTAGGGGGGCGGATCGGCCACCAGCAGGGCCAGGGCGGTGCACAGCAGCGCATCGGCTGCCGCAGGCGGCTCGCGCCTTGCCAACTGCCGCCGCAGCGCCAGCGCCAGTCCCAGGCTTCGCAACACCTGCAGGGACAGGGCCTGCACGCCGGCTCTCAAGGCCGGATCCAGACTGTCGAAAGCGGTTGTGGTGGAACGGCCAGCACGCACTGCGGCCAGCACCTGAGCGCTGGCCTGCAAGAGCTGCCAGAGGGCCGGAGCGGCTGGGGTCATGGCCAGGGGCCGCTCGAGCGAGTCGGCCCCCGAAAGCAAGATCAGGCCAGCGAGTCAGCCCAGATATTGCTCGCCCAGCTCAGGGCATAAACGCCCTCCAACTCGGTCGGCCCGGTGCTGACGCCCCCAGAGCCGGCCACCGTCTTGAAGGTCCGCTCAGCCGCCACGTATTCATGCACGCTGGCCACATGGATGGCCATCTTGGGGTCAATGAAGCTGTAGCAGGTGTTGGTGAGCATGGGGGCCGGGTTGATCGGCCAGCCCGAAAACTCGGCCACGATGGCGGCCGCGGCCACTTTGGCATGGCTGTTGGCCATGTGCCCACTCTTGGGCATGAGCGGGGCGATCTGGATCGAGTCGCCCAGCACATGCACATCCTTGGCAGCGGTGGACTCAAAGTTGAGGTAATTGACGCCGCACCAGCGGTTGCTGCCCTGGTTGTTGAGCCCGGTCTGCACCGCGATGGCGCCCGCTCGCATCGGCGGCAACACGTTCAGCACCTGGGCCTTGACATCGTCCTGCACATCGAACTTGATGACGCCGGCCTTGGCGTCGACGGCCGTCACCTTGTGCTGCGGTCTGTATTCAATGATGCCCTTGTACTGCTCATTCCAGACACGCTTGAACAGCGGACCTTTAGAGATGACGTCTTGATTGGCATCAAGGATGAGCACCTTGCTGCGCGGCTTCTGGGCCTTGAAATATCCGGCGATCACGCTGGCGCGCTCATACGGTCCGGGCGGGCAGCGGTAGGGAGCCTCAGGAATGGTGATGGCAAACACGCCACCATCAGGCATGGCCTCGAGCTGGCGGCGCAGGGCCATGGTCTCGGGGCCCGCCTTCCAGGCCTGAAGAATCTGGCCGGAAGCATTGGCCGCGCGCAGGCCTTCAATGCTGTCAAATTGCAGATCGATGCCGGGCGAGACGATGAGCTTGTCATAGCCGATGGTGGCACCCCCACCCAAGGTCACCGTCTTGGCGCGGGTGTCGATGCTCTTGGCCATATCACGCACCACCGTCACGCCATGACGCTTGGACAGGGCGGTGTAAGGCGTGGTGATGTCGGCCATCTGCCTCACGCCAGAGAGCACCAGGTTGGAGATGGGGCAGGAGATGAAGGCCTCCTGCGGCTCAATGAGCACCACATCGATCTTGTAGTCGGAGAGCCACCGCACATATTTGGCGGCGGTGGCACCACCGTAGCCGCCGCCTACCACCACCACCTTGGCGCGGGACGGAATGGAGGTGGTGGCGCAGGCGGACAGACCTAACAGGCTCAGGGCAGCGGCGCTTTGCAGCACATGGCGACGGGAAAGGGAACGGGCATTCATGGCGTGCTCCTTATTTTTTCTGGGCGGCAAAGTAGGCGGCAATCGCATCGATCTGCGCATCGCTGTAGCCCTTGGCCAGTTGGTGCATCACCGTGGCTGACCGAGCCCCGGTTTTAAAGGCCTGCATCTGAGCGGCAATATCGGTGCGCCCGGCCAGGGTGGCGTTGGCCGAACCGGCCACCGCCTGACCGGCGGTCCCATGGCAGTTGGCACAGGTGGCCGCCAGGGCCCTGACATAAAGAGCCTCCTGGGGGGAAACGGTCTGCGCGTGAGCAGCACCAACGAACAAACTGCCCAACAAAACCAGCGAGGCTGGCCAACGGCGAAGAGTCATGTGCATGTCTCCTTAAGGAAAGGGATAAATCCTGCTGCAACAGCTCACGGGAATGCCGGCGCGCAGGAAGCTCCCCCGAATATATACGCTAGTGAGTGCTCATCTTCCTCGGGTCGACCCTCAGGAACCCGACATGCCAACAGGGCCTAGCCCAAGCGCACGAAGGGCCTCGGGCGCCAGGCCCTGACCCAGGCCGTTGAGCTGCGGTAGAGCTTTCAGGCCCGAAAGACGTGCCATCAGCACAGCAGGGAACTCCTGTACCGCTTCGTTGTGGGCCCGCACGGCGGCCAGATACGGCTCCAGCAGAAAACTCAATCGGTCCTGCCAATCGGTCAGATCGCCAGCCCATGTCGCTAAGGCCGACTGCACCGGACCTGGGGGCATCGCCGCGGCTTGCGCCCAAAACCGCCGCATCTGTTGCGCAAGAGCCTGCTCGGCTTGCAGCAGGCGATCGAGCTCTGTCGTCCCGAGGTGGCGTCGGCTGAGCGCCTCCAGAGCTTGCTGCAAGCTTTGCACCGCTTGGGCCAGTGCTCCAGACCCGTCCGGTTGAGGCCAATCGGCAAACCCATCGAGCGCCCGTCGCAGAAGGCTCTGCCGGGCCAACAGGTGCGCCTCCAGCGGGAGATACTCAGCCGCCACCACGCCACGCAGACGCACCAGCCGGTTGTAGGCGCCGACGGCCCAGCACACCAGCAATGCGGCCAGTACAAGAAGTGAAACGGCGACCGGGGTCATAAGTCGCACCACTTTAGCGCAGCTGCAAACCCTCCCACCTGCCGCCGCCCGTCAACGCAAGAGCCGAAACAAAAAAAGCCCGCGCCATCTCTGACGCGGGCTGGTGAAGGGGCTAACCCCTTCTGGAGATCAGTCCGCGGTCGTCGAACCGTCCGAGGCAACTTCGGTGGCGGCCTGCAACTCTGCGGCCTCGGCGTCGGCAATCTCGCGCCGCTCGGCCTCATCCATCGCATCCTTGGCCTTGCGGGCTTCGTGATAGGCCAGCCCGGTTCCTGCGGGGATCAGACGACCGACGATGACGTTTTCCTTCAGGCCACGCAGCTCGTCGCGCTTGCCCATGATGGCAGCCTCGGTGAGCACGCGGGTGGTTTCCTGGAAGGAAGCGGCCGAGATAAAGGAGTCGGTCGACAGCGATGCCTTGGTAATGCCCAGCAGCAGGTTGGTGAAGGTGGCCGGCATCTTGCCTTCGGCACGCAAGGCGTCGTTGGTATCGAACAGGGCCGAGCGCTCGACCTGCTCGCCAGCGATGTAGCTCGAGTCGCCCGGGTTATCGACCACCACACGGCGCAGCATCTGACGCACGATGACCTCGATGTGCTTGTCGTTGATCTTCACGCCCTGCAGGCGGTAGACATCCTGCACTTCATCGACGATGTAGTGCGCCAGCTCTTCCATGCCCAGCAAGCGCAGGATGTCCTGCGGATCGGCCGGCCCGTCGACGATGGTCTCACCCTTGTTGACAACCTGACCCTCGTGCACCAGGATGTTCTTCTCCTTGGGCACCAGTTCTTCCCAGACTTTGCCTTCAGGGTCGGTAATCTGCAGCCGCACTTTGCCCTTGGTCTCCTTGCCAAAGGAAATGGTGCCGGTCACCTCGGCCAGGATGCCTTTGTCCTTGGGCGTGCGGGCCTCGAACA
>CAZATV010000088.1:0-11841 GCA_964488145.1 uncultured Polaromonas sp. | reverse complement strand
TGGTGGTCAACAAGGTCGACAAGCCCGGCGCTAAACCGGATGCGGTGATCAACGCGGCCTTTGATTTATTCGACAAGCTCGGTGCCAATGACGAGCAATTGGACTTTCCGGTGGTCTACGCCTCTGGCATCAACGGCTGGTCCTCGCTGGAGGAGGGCGAACCGGGTCAGCAGTGGGGTACCGACATGTCAGCCCTGTTCGAGACGATTCTCAAGCATGTGGCGCCCCACCAGGGTGACCCCGCCGCGCCTTTGCAATTGCAGATTTCGGCCATTGACTATTCCACCTTCGTCGGGCGTATTGGCGTCGGCCGGATCAATTCGGGCACCCTGCGTCCCGGCATGGACGTGTTGGTCATGGAAGGCCCGGATGGCGCCAGTGTGAAGGGCCGAATCAACCAGGTTCTCAAGTTTCAGGGGCTTGACCGCATTCAGGTCAGTGAGGCGGGACCTGGGGATATCGTGCTGATCAACGGCATCGACGCGATCGGCATTGGGGTGACGGTCACCGACCCAATCGAACCCCAAGCTCTGCCCATGCTCAGAGTCGATGAGCCGACCCTGACCATGAATTTCTGCGTCAACACCTCGCCTCTGGCGGGGCGCGAGGGCAAGTATGTCACCAGCCGCCAGATCTGGGATCGGCTGCAGAAGGAGTTGCAATCGAATGTGGCCCTTCGGGTCAAAGCCACCGACGAAGACGGCATCTTTGAAGTCTCCGGGCGGGGCGAACTGCATCTGACCATCTTGCTGGAGAACATGCGCCGTGAGGGCTATGAACTGGCGGTCTCCAAGCCACGTGTGGTGTTCAAGGAGATCAACGGTGAGCGCTGCGAGCCGATCGAACTGGTCACCGCCGATATCGAGGAACAGCATCAAGGCGGCGTGATGCAGGCCCTCGGCGAGCGCAAGGGAGAGCTGGTCAATATGGAGCCTGATGGGCGCGGTCGGGTGAGGCTGGAATACCGCATACCGGCCCGCGGACTGATCGGCTTTTCCAATGAGTTTCTCAACCTGACCCGAGGCTCGGGACTGATTTCGAACATTTTTGATAGCTATGAGCCGCACAAGGGCGAGATCGGCGGCCGCAAGAACGGCGTGCTGATTTCCATGGACGACGGTGAAATCTTTACCTACGCCCTGGGCAAGCTCGACGACCGGGGCCGCATGTTTGTCCGGGCCGGGGATCCGGTTTATGAAGGCATGATCGTAGGCATTCACAGCCGGGACAACGATCTGGTGGTCAATGCCACGCGTACCAAGCAGTTGACCAACTTCCGGGTCAGCGGCAAGGAGGATGCGATCAAAATCACGCCACCGATCGAGTTGACGCTGGAATACGGGGTGGAGTTCATCGAAGACGATGAATTGGTGGAAATCACGCCCAAGAGCGTTCGGCTGCGCAAGCGCCATCTCAAGGAGCATGAGCGCAAGCGCGCCAGCCGCGAAGCCTGATCAGCGGGCCGGCCGGGTTGTTCCGACGGGCCTGTGTTCCATCGTATCCTCCGCCGTTAGGGGTGTGCGGGCCGCAGGTCCGGCTTAAACCCTGTTTGTTTCCGTAGAAAATTTAGCCTCATGACCCTCACACACCGCCGAGCCGTCTTACTGATGGTCTTCGTCACTCTGCTTTGGTCAACCGCAGGGGTAGTGACGCGCCAACTCGAGCAGGCCCGCAGCTTCGAGATCACCTTTTGGCGCAGCTTCTTCACAGTGGTCTCCCTGATCATCATCTTGCCGCTGTTCCAGGGTCGCGCCGTGTTTTCGCGCATCGCCTCCGCAGGCAAAACGCTGTGGTTGTCCGGTCTGTGCTGGAGTGTGATGTTCACCGCCTTCATGCTGGCGCTGACCCTGACCAGCGTGGCCAATGTCCTGGTCACGCTAGCCATCGGTCCCCTGCTCACGGCGGTGGTCGCCCGGGTGGTGATCGGTCATCGGATCGCGCCTCACACCTGGGGCGCGATTGCCGCAGCGGGTATCGGCATCGCCTGGATGCACGGCCAGCAATTTGCCGTGGGTAATGCGCAGCAGCTCGCGGGGACGGCGGTGGCCTTGATGGTGCCGATTGCCGGCGCCATCAATTGGACCCTGGTACAACGCAGTCAGAACCTGGGCCAGAAGGTTGACCTGGTACCGGCCGTGCTGGTCGGTGCAGTCATCTCCAGTCTGGCCACCTTGCCTCTGGCCTTGCCTTTCTCCGCCAGTGCTCATGACATCGGCTGGCTGGCCTTCCTGGGTCTGACCCAGCTGGCCATTCCCTGTGTGCTGTCGGTACTCTGCGCGGCAGCGCTCAAGGCGCCCGAGATTTCCCTGCTGGCCTTGCTGGAGGTGATCTTCGGCATCCTGTGGGCCTGGATAGGTGCAGGCGAGGCACCTGGCCCCAATGTGCTGACGGGCGGTGCCCTGGTCATCGGCGCACTGGTCGTCAATGAGCTCGTCGGCATGCGGCAGCGAAACGCCTGAGGGAAGCGTCATGACCCATTCACCGTTGCCCACCGTCCTGATTGAGCGTGGTGTCAGCGTTGGTCTGATCACCCTGAACCGCCCTGAGGCGATGAATGCCTTGTCGCTGGAGATGATCGTCCGCATCACCGAAGCCTTGCTGGAGTGGCGCGAGGATCCCTCCATCACGCTGGTGGCGCTGCGCGGCAGCAACAAGGCTGGCGCCGCGGGCACCCCGGAGCGCTGGTTTGGACACTTCTGTGCGGGCGGCGATATTCGTTTCTTTCACGATGCAGCCCGATCCGCAGATGCAGCACTGGAAGATTTCTTCACGCGGGAATACACCCTCAATCACCTGATCCAGACCTACGGCAAACCCATCGTGGCGTTCATGGATGGTGTGGTGATGGGCGGTGGTATGGGCTTGTGCCAGGGGATTGCGCTGCGCCTGGTCACCGAAAAAACCAAGATGGCCATGCCCGAAACCAAGATTGGTCTTTTTCCGGACGTAGGAGGGGGCTACTTTCTCAGCCGGTGCCCGGGCGCGGTGGGTGAATATTTGGCCCTGACGGGCCAGATCGTCGGGGCCGGTGCGGCTGTTGCCTATGGACTGGCCGATCGGCAGATTGCAGCGGCCGAGCAGACTGGACTTTGGCAAAGTCTGGCCAGCACACCCTTTAGCAGCGGCGCTCAAGCTCTGGCCAGCCTGCCCCAGCCTTTAGCCGTGGCAGGTCCGACCCTGCCCGAAGGGCTGCAGGCGGCATTTAGCCAGACCACCGTGACGCAGATACTTGCGGCGCTTGATGCCAGCCCCGACGAACTGTGCCGGCAGACGGCAGCGGCCCTGCGGGAACGCTCACCCTTGATGCTGCATGTCACGCTAGAGCAAATCCGACGCGCGCGCCGCATGACGCTGGCCGATGAGTTACGCATGGAGCGCGACATGGTGTGGCGCTGCTTTCATCAGCGGCCTGTTGCTGACAGCGAGACGGTGGAGGGCATACGGGCGCTGGCCGTGGACAAGGATCACCGGCCGGTCTGGAAGCCCGCCGATGTGGGCAGTGTCGACCCTGCGGAAGTGGCGCAATTTTTTGTCAGCCCCTGGGCCCCGGAGCACCATCCGCTGCGCCATCTGCGCTGAGCCGCAGCGCGGGGCGGCCCCTTGGGGCGGTCTGAGCTAACAGCCAAGGGGGGGCAGAAATCCTTCAGCGGTGGCGCGATTTCATCGCCCGTTCCACCTCGCGCTTGCCCTCGCGTTCCTTGATGGAGTCGCGCTTGTCATGCTCGGCTTTTCCTTTAGCCAGGGCCACTTCGCATTTGATACGCCCGCTTTTCCAATGTAGATTGAGCGGTACCAGGGTGTAGCCCTTCTGCTCGGTCTTGCCGATCAGCCGACGGATTTCATCCTTGTGCATCAGCAGTTTGCGGGTGCGAACCGAATCGGGCCTGACATGCGTGGAAGCGGTCCCCAGGGGATTGATCTGACAGCCGATGATGAACAGTTCACCCTCCCGGACCACGACATAGCCATCGGTCAGTTGCACTTTGCCGGCCCGCACTGCCTTGACTTCCCAGCCTTCGAGCACCATGCCGGCCTCGAAACGCTCTTCAATGTGGTAGTTGAACAAGGCGCGCTTGTTCTCCGCGATGCGACCGCCGTTTTTGGCGGCAGGGCTGCTGCTGTCGGGAGATTTTTTTGCCATTAAAAATTGCTCAACTTGCCGGTTCTACAATGAGAAAAGCCCTCGATTGTATGAAAACGGTTCACAAGTCTGTTCTGATCTGGTTCAGCGCCGATGAGATGTTTTCTCTGGTGACGGATGTGGATCGGTATCCGCAATTTCTGCCCTGGTGCGATCAGGCTGAAATACTGGTGCGTGAGCAGGACGCCATGACCGCTCGGGTGGGCATGTCCATCGGGGGTCTGCGGCAGAGCTTTACCACACGCAATCTGCACCAGCCTGGCCGACAGGTTCGGATGGAACTGGTCGAGGGACCGTTTTCCCGTCTGGACGGTCGCTGGGACTTCACCCCCGTGGGTGAGCCGGACCAGCGGGCCTGCAAGGTTGAGTTTCGCCTGAGCTACGACTTCAGCAGCGGCGCGCTATCGGCTCTGGTGGGGCCGGTTTTTGAGCGCATAGCCGGCAGCTTGGTGGATGCCTTTGTCAAAAGGGCGCATCAGGTCTATGGCGCAAGTTGAAGGGGCGTCCAGGGCCGCGCTGCCGGGACGACACTGAAGGACCACCGATGCAGATTACCTTGGCTCGCAGCTTGGGGCCACGCCAGGTGCAGGAATGGTCAGTCGATCTGCCGCCCGGCGCAACGGTGGGTGACGCCCTTCGCGAAGGCGGCTGTCTCGAACCGGATGCTTTGAACGCCCCCGACTTGCTGGTGGGCGTATGGGGCAAGCGCTGCGCGCTAAGTACGCTGCTGCGAGAGGGCGACCGGGTTGAAATCTATCGTGACCTGCGCGTCGACCCCAAACTCGCCCGGCGCGAGCGATTCAAGGGGCAGGGGGTGAGAAGAGCGGGACTGTTCGCCAAGCGGCGCCCCGGAGCCAAGCCGGGTTATTGACCACCGCGGGGCCTGCGGCCCGATCGCCGCGACGGGTGCTCCCGCCTCGAGCCAGGCAGTCTTTGCGGCTGGGTAGAATCGTTTTTTTGGAGCCATCCCATGCGCCTTCTCGGCAAAGCGTTGACCTTCGACGATGTTCTGCTGGTCCCCGCCTTCTCCCAGGTCCTGCCCAAGGACACCCAACTCTCCACTCAGTTTTCCCGCAATATCAGGCTGAATCTGCCTCTGGTCTCGGCCGCCATGGACACCGTGACCGAGGCGCGGCTGGCCATTGCCATTGCCCAGGAGGGCGGCATCGGCATCGTCCACAAGAACCTCACCGCCCAGGAGCAGGCGGCGCAGGTGGCTAAAGTCAAGCGCTATGAATCTGGCGTGTTGCGCGATCCGGTGGTCATCGCCCCCGACACCACCGTGCGTCAGGTGATGGCGCTATCGGAAGAGCTGGGCGTTTCCGGCTTTCCGGTGATCGATGGCGGCAAGGTGGTGGGTATCGTCACCGGCCGCGACCTGAGGTTCGAAACCCGTTACGAGCAAAAGGTGCGCGAAATCATGACCCCGCGCGAGCGGCTGGTGACGGTTCCGGAAGGCACTACGCCCGAGCAGGCCAAAGCCTTGCTCAACAAGCACAAGCTCGAGCGACTGCTGGTGGTCAACGAAGCCTTCGAACTCAAGGGGCTGATCACGGTCAAGGACATCACCAAGCAACTCAATTTCCCCAACGCCGCGCGTGATGCCGCTGGGCGCCTGCGCGTAGGCGCTGCTGTGGGGGTGGGAGAGGGCACCGAGGCGCGCGTCGAAGCCCTGGTCAAGGCAGGGGTAGACGCAATCGTGGTCGACACCGCCCATGGCCACAGCAAGGGGGTGATCGACCGGGTGCGCTGGGTTAAGAACCACTTTCCTGAGGTGGATGTCATCGGCGGCAACATCGCCACCGGCGCTGCAGCGCTGGCGCTGGCTGAGGCGGGCGCCGATGCCGTCAAAGTGGGCATAGGCCCCGGCTCCATCTGCACCACCCGCATCGTGGCCGGCGTAGGCGTTCCGCAGATCATGGCCGTGGACAACGTTGCCTCTGCCCTCAAGGGCTCGGGCATTCCCCTGATTGCCGACGGCGGCATACGATATTCGGGCGACATTGCCAAGGCGATCGCTGCGGGGGGCAGCACGGTGAGGATGGGCGGCCTGTTTGCCGGAACCGAAGAGGCCCCGGGCGAGGTGATCCTGTATCAGGGGCGCAGCTACAAGAGCTATCGCGGCATGGGCTCGATAGGTGCCATGCAGCAGGGCAGCGCTGACCGCTATTTTCAGGAGTCGGGCAGCGGCAACCCCAACGCTGACAAGCTGGTGCCTGAGGGCATCGAGGGCCGCGTGCCATATAAGGGATCGGTGGTCGCCATCATCTATCAGATGGCCGGTGGCCTGCGCGCGGCGATGGGCTACTGCGGATGCGCCAGCATTGCCGAACTGCATCAAAAGGCCGAGTTCGTGGAGATCACCGCAGCAGGCATCCGCGAAAGCCATGTCCACGATGTGCAAATCACCAAGGAAGCGCCCAATTACCGCGCTGACTGACCGGTGCGCTGACCCCCCCGAACATGGCCCACGACAAAATCCTCATCCTCGACTTCGGCTCACAGGTCACTCAACTCATTGCGCGGCGGGTGCGCGAAGCCCATGTGTACTGCGAGGTGCACCCCTGCGACGTCAGCAGCGCGTGGGTGCGCGACTATGCCAGCGATGGCCGGCTCAAGGGCATCATCCTCTCGGGCTCGCACGCCAGCGTCTACGAAGCCGACGACCGTGCCCCCGAGGCAGTGTTCGAGCTGGCTGTGCCGGTGCTGGGCATCTGCTATGGCATGCAGACCATGGCCAGTCAATTGGGCGGCAAGGTCGAGGCGGGGCAGACCCGGGAGTTTGGCTACGCTGAGGTCAGGGCTCATGGTCACACCGAACTGCTGCGCGGCATCGAGGACTTCAGCACTGCCGAGGGGCACGGCATGCTCAAGGTCTGGATGAGCCACGGCGACAAAGTCACCGCCATGCCGCCGGGCTTCAAGGTGATGGCCAGCACACCGGGCTGCCCAATTGCGGGTATGGCCGACGAGACCCGCCGTTTCTACGCGGTTCAGTTTCACCCGGAAGTCACGCACACGGTTCAGGGGCGGGCCATGCTTGAACGTTTCGTGCTGGGCATCTGTGCAGCACGGCCCGACTGGGTGATGGGTAACTACATCGAAGAGGCGGTGGCCCGCATCCGCCAGCAGGTGGGCCAGGAGGAAGTGATCCTGGGACTTTCAGGTGGCGTGGATTCCTCGGTGGCCGCTGCGCTGATTCATCGGGCCATTGGCGATCAGCTGACCTGCGTGTTTGTCGATCATGGACTGCTGCGCCTGCACGAGGGTGACATGGTCATGGAGATGTTTCAGGGCCGATTGCATGCGCGGGTGATCCGGGTGGACGCCAGTGATCTGTTTCTAGGCAAGCTGGCGGGCATCAGCGACCCAGAACACAAACGCAAAATTATCGGCGGGCTGTTCGTGGATGTCTTCAAGGCCGAGGCCGCCAAGCTCAAGGCCGCCGCGGGTGGCCACAAAGGCGCGACCTTTCTGGCCCAGGGCACCATTTATCCGGACGTCATTGAGAGCGGCGGGGCCAAGAGCAAAAAGGCCGTCACCATCAAGAGCCACCACAACGTGGGGGGGTTGCCCGAGCAGCTGGGCCTGAAACTGCTGGAGCCGCTGCGCGATCTGTTCAAGGACGAGGTGCGCGAGCTCGGTGTGGCGCTCGGCCTGCCGCGTGACATGGTCTACCGCCATCCCTTCCCCGGTCCCGGCCTGGGCGTTCGAATTCTGGGCGAGGTCAAGAAGGAATACGCCGACCTGCTGCGACGGGCCGACGCCATCTTCATTGAAGAACTGCGCAATACCACCGACAGCCCCAGCGGCAAAACTTGGTACGACCTGACCAGCCAGGCCTTTGCAGTCTTCCTGCCGGTCAAGAGCGTGGGCGTGATGGGCGACGGCCGCACCTACGACTATGTGGTCGCGCTGCGCGCGGTGCAGACCAGCGACTTCATGACCGCCGACTGGGCTGAACTGCCCTATGCGCTGCTCAAGAGGGTCAGCAGCCGCATCATCAATGAGGTCCGCGGGATCAATCGCGTGACCTACGACGTCAGCTCCAAGCCACCGGCGACGATTGAGTGGGAGTGATCCTGGCTGGCCTAGGCTCCAAGCAACCGATTTGATGCCCTGATTTCCGGGGCTGACAGGGTCGGTGACGCTCCTGCGATGGCCTGGCCGAAGACTTGCCCATGAAGGCGCCAGTTGAGCAACAATGGGCCTTCGGGGTCTTAACCCCATCCATCGGGAGCTTGCTCATGTCCCTGACTCTTCAGCGTTGTTTACGTGGTTTACTGGCGGGGCTCGGCCTGCTGCTGGCGGGCGCGGTCTGGGCTCAGGCCTGGCCAGCGCGTCAGCCTATCAAGCTGGTGGCGGTCTTTCCGCCCGGTGGTTCGGTGGATCAGGTGGCGCGTTTATTGGCGCCGGCTTTGTCGGCGCAGCTCAGCCAAACCGTGATCGTCGAAAACCGCGGGGGGGCCTCCGGGTCTGTTGGTGCGGCGGCCGTCGCGGCGGCTGCACCGGATGGCTACACCTTCGCAGTGGTCTTTGATAGCCACGGCGTCAACCCCAGCCTGATTCCCAATTTGCCGTTTGATTCGAAGAAAGATCTGGCCCCTGTGGTGTTGATCGGCACCGCTCCCATGGTGCTGGGAACCCCGGCGGCTTCTGAGTTCAAGAGTTTTTCCGATGTGGTCAACACGGCGCGCAGCGCCAAGGGCGCGAGCTACGGCTCTATAGGCTCGGGCAGTCTGGGGCACCTGGCCATGGCATTACTGGGCAAGGGGGCTGGCCTTAACCTACAGCACATCCCTTATAAGGGCGGTGGTCCCCTGATGAACGATGCGGTGGCCGGTCATGTGCCGCTGGCCATCGGCTCGGTCTTCCTGCTCAAGCCATTCATTGACAACAAACGTCTGCGGGCTCTGGCGGTGACGACCAGCAAACGTTCGCCGGATCTGCCTGACGTGCCCACGCTCGCGGAACTGGGTTTCACCGGCTTTGAGGCGCCCGCCTGGTGGGCTGTGTTGGCCCCTGCGCGTACGCCGCCGGAGATCATGGCTCGAATGAACGAGGCGCTCAATACGGTGATGAAAATGCCCGAGCTTGCCAAACGTCTTGATGCTCAAGGGATCGATGTGGCAGGCGGCACCCCCGAGGCGGCCCGCGTCTTCATGGAGCGCCAGATGGATCTCTGGGGCAAAGTGGTCAAGGATAACAACATCAAGGCGGACTGACCGCGTCAAGCCCAGGCCAACATGCGCTGTTTTATCTTCTGCAGAGCGGGGGTTATTTTCGCCCTGGTTCCGCTTGTCCTTCGCACCTTAGGGCTGGTCGTTGCGTTGGGGCTGACAGTGCCGGCTCTGTCGCAAAGCCCCGCCCAGACGGTCATCCAATCCGACAAACAACGCTTTCGGCTGGTCACCCTAGTCGCCGGCCTGGAGAACCCCTGGTCCATGACTTTTCTGCCGGATGGCCGCATGCTGGTCACCGAGAGGGAAGGTCGGCTGCGGCTGATCAGCCCGGACTTCAAGCTTCATCCAAAGCCTATTGAGGGCTTGCCTGAAATCGTGGCCAGAGGGCAGGGTGGCTTGTTTGATGTGGTGCTGCACCCCGACTATGCGCGCAACGGATGGATTTACTGGGCCTACAACGCGCCGGGCGCCGGGGGTTGGGGCACGGCCATGGCTCGTGGCCAACTGCAAGGTCACCGTATGACGAATGTCCAGGTGCTTTTTAGCATGGTGCCTAAAAGTCGCGGCAGTCAGCACTTCGGCGGACGTATTGTCTTTGACCGGCAGGGCTTGGTCTATCTGAGCTTGGGCGACCGGGGCGAGAAGGATCGAGCCCAACTGCTCGATGATCACGCGGGCTCAGTGATTCGCTTACATGATGATGGACGGATCCCGACGGATAACCCCTTCGTTGGCCGTGCGGGCGTGCGGCCCGAGAAGTGGACGCTGGGTAACCGAAATATTCAAGGCGCTGCCTTGCACCCGCAAACAGGACTGTTGTGGACCCATGAGCATGGGCCGCAGGGCGGCGATGAGATCAATGTGATGCGCGCCGGTCGCAACTATGGTTGGCCGACCATTACCCACGGGGTGAACTACGGGACGGGGACTTCCATCGGCGAGGGCAGGAGCAAGCCAGGGATGGAGCCCCCCCTGCATGTATGGACTCCGTCAGTCGCTCCTTCGGGCATGGCCTTTATATCGGGTGACAAGTTTCCCAATTGGCGCGGTCACCTGTTGGTCGGCGCTCTGCGCGGTCAGATGCTGCTGCGGCTCGAGCTCAACGATGAGAAAGTGCTGCGGGAAGAGCGACTCTTGCAAGGACAGGTCGGTCGCATTCGGGACGTTCGCATCGGCCCGGACCATTTGATCTACCTGTTGACCGACGATACTGAGGGAGCTTTGATCCGGCTGGAGCCGGTCGGCCCCTAGCCATGTCCGAAGCCGCGCGTCTGGGGCGCCACGGACTCAAATCGCCCTGGCCTGACGGGGTCAATAATTTTTTTCTCTGATGCAGACGTTGCACGCTGATCCTGCGCTGATCGACTCCCGTTATGCCGCTTGGCGCCTGCTGGCCACGCTGGGCCTGGTGGCACTGGGTAACAGCGGCATGTATGTGGTGTCGGTGGTGCTTCCGGCCGTGCAGGCCGAGTTTGGAGTCGGCCGGGGAGAGGCGTCGCTGCCCTACACCTTGATGATGGTGGCCCTAGGTCTGGGTGGAATCATCACAGGACGCCTGGCTGATCGCTTTGGCATCATGCGGGTGTTGTGGATGGGGGCTCTGGCGGTTTGTGGGGGGTACCTGCTGGCCAGTTCGGCCAGCAGCATCTGGGCCTTTGCACTGGCGCACGGGCTGCTCCTGGGCCTGATCGGCAGTTCCTCCACCTTTGCCCCCCTGATGGCCGACACCGCCTTGTGGTGGAACAGGCGCCGTGGAATAGCAGTGGCCATATGCGCCAGCGGAAACTACCTGGCGGGCTCATTTTGGCCGCCTGTGGTTCAGTGGGGAATCGAAACCTGGGGCTGGCGGCAAACCTATGTCGGCATGGGCCTGGTTTGCGGCCTGGGTATGGCTCTGCTGTCCTTCGCGATGCGGATGCGTCCGCCCTTGATTGCAGTCCCAAGTGCTGCGGCCCGACCGGGAACCGGGACTGACCGGCCCTTTGGCTTGTCGCCCTTGAAGGCGCAAGTCCTCCTGTGCGTCGCCGGAGTGTCCTGCTGTGTGGCTATGGCCATGCCGCAGGTTCACATCGTGGCCTACTGCACCGACCTGGGTTTTGGTGCGGCCCAAGGCGCGCAGATGCTGTCGGTGATGCTGGCCTGCGGGATTGCCAGCCGTTTGATCTCGGGCCTGATCTGCGATCGCATCGGTGGCCTGAAAACTCTGCTGCTGGGGTCGGTCCTTCAAGGCACGGCCTTGCTGATGTTTTTGCCGTTTGACGGCCTTGTCTCGCTGTATCTGGTCTCTGCGATGTTCGGCCTGTTCCAGGGTGGAATCGTGCCGTCCTACGCCATCATCGTGCGCGAACACTTCAAGCCCCAGGAGGCCGGCGTTCGCGTAGGGGCTGTCCTCATGGCGACGATGATGGGCATGGCCCTGGGCGGCTGGATGTCGGGCTGGGTGTTCGATGTCACGGGCAGCTATCGGGCCGCGTTCTTAAATGGGATCGCATGGAATTTGCTCAATCTGAGCATTGC
>CAZATV010000087.1:0-11859 GCA_964488145.1 uncultured Polaromonas sp. | reverse complement strand
GAGGACGCGAGATGATGCTGGCCCAGATTCCGCAGCTGGTGGATCGCTTTCTTGACCCCGATGCGATCAATGTCGCTGGGTCTTTGCCCAGGTGATGAGCCCTGTTCAGTCTGGGTTCGAGTCTAGGGTAAACCCTTGGTCAAGGGCCAAGGTTTCCCGCTTGGGCCCCCTCAGCCCTGGGCTTGGGATCGGGTTTCCGATCGGTGAGCGACGCGCCCAGTTAAAAAATAGAAGAAAGTATTCTATTGGATCGTCTGCAACACCGGCTTATGTTTTCTCTTGGTAACCCTTATAAGGATTTTTTGCATTCCAACTATGATGTCCCCCTTTTCGTTTGGATGAGCTTGCCGGGGATTGTGTTCTTGGACAGATTCCCTGGTCGGGCGCCTTCCCCGGCCTGTTGTTTTGTTATAGGAGTGATCGTCATGTTCGAACGCGTTGTCCCCGTCAATAAAGAGCGCCATGCTGGAAAAAAGGTGCGAGCCAGCAACGATTTCCGCTTTGCCTCGAAGTTTCATGTGGCTTATGTGACGGTCCATGAATTTGCTCGCGCTGCGGCGATCTATCCGCTCGTCTTTCTCGAAGACAAGGACAACGATCAATTTCGTCCGGTTGCCTTGATGGGGCTCGATGCCGGCGAAAACCTTTTTGTAGACAGTCAGGGGCAATGGGTCGGTTCTTACATTCCGGCCATCATTCGCCGCTATCCCTTTGCCCTGACCAAGGCGGCTGAGGCTGACCGTTTCATTGTTTGCGTTGATGAAGCCAGCGATCTGCTCAGCGACACCGAGGGCGCGCCGCTGTTTGATGAGCAGGGCAACGCCACTCAGGTCATTGAGAACGTCAAGCGATATCTCAGCGAGCTGCAGCAGATGGACACCATGACCCATGAGTTCAGCCGCTTCCTGGTACAGAACAATTTGTTGACACCGTTGAATATGCGTGTGAATGCAGCCAATCAGGTGCGCAATATCACGGGTTGCTACGTGATCAATGAAGAGCGTTTGAACAACTTCAACGACAGCAAGTTCAGCGAGATTCGGCAAAAGGGCTACTTGCCAGCCATCTACGCACATCTGATCTCTCTGTCGCAGATTGAGCGTCTGGCTGGTCTGAAGAAGCCCGCTGCTGAAACAGCGTCGGCTGAACCCGCCCCACCGGCCGTCGGATCGCGCCGCACCAAGCAAACCCTGCAGTAAGACTGCGGCTGTCCGAGCGGACCGCTGTGGCGGATCGCTAGGCCTTAGAGAGGGGGTGTGGCATGGGATACCTTCCCAAACCAGGAACGAGCTTTTGCAGTGTGACTCTTTGGGCCTGCTGTGCGGGCTGGGTGTGGGCACAAGCCAGTCCAATGGCTCTGCCTGTCCCGCCTACGACTGCCGAGCAGGCCGTGCCGTTGAGCCTGCGTGATTTGATCATCCGAATTCGTGAATCGAACAAGGATGTGAAGATCAAGCGCACCGAGACAGAGATCGCTCGCACAGGCATTGATCGTGCTTCGGCAGCGTTCCAGCCTATGGCGGCTCTGTCTGGTACGGATGGACGCAACCGTCAGCCCAATACCTACGAGGAAAGTTTGTCGCGCAGCTCGGAAAGCTACTATTTGCGCGACGGTCAGGACTATTCGGCGGGGATCAGCCAGTTATTGCCGACTGGCGCCAAGCTTGAGGCCAAGACCACGCTGTCGCGCTTCATCACCAACATCAATCAGAAGGACCTGAAAGACGGTCGTTCGCCTGGCGACAATGACCATCGCACCTTCTGGGGGCTGACCCTGACCCAGCCCCTGGCCAAAGACGGCGGTACCACAGTCACGCAAGCGCGGACGGTGATTGCCGGGCTCGATGTCGAGGTGGCCTCGCACGCGCAGGTCGAGACCGAATCCAGTGTGATAGCCGAGGCGGCCATGGCTTACTACGAGTTGGTTTTGGCCCAGCACCGCGTTGAGGCGGCTGAGGAGAAGCGAAGCACGGGTCAGCGGCTGTTGCTGCAGGCGCGCGATTTGGCGCGCCAGGGCCGTCTCTCAGAGTCGGAGTTGCTCGAGCTTGAAAACTCCGTTTCCCGATACCAGGCTGGCGTGAGCGAAGCGATACAGGGTCGAAGGGATAGGCAGAACCGCTTGCATACCCTGGCCATGTCGAACAAGACCTCTGAACTCAAGAGCTGGCAGGCTTCCGACAAGCTGCCCGAGGTCTCCAGTGCGGTGTCTTCTCTTGTGCATGAACAGGCGACGCGGTTGGCGCTGGAGTCACGTGCCGACTACCTCATGCAGCGCAAGGTCATTGAGAGGGAAGGCGTGCAGCTGGCGTACGCACGCAATCAGGCCTTGCCGCGAGTTGATCTGGTGGCCACTTACGGCCGAAACGGCCTGGCCCTTTCCGCGTCCCAGGCCTACCGTTGGAGCACCATGAGCGACTATCCGACGTGGAGTGTGGGGGTGCAAGTGCAGGTCCCCCTGGGAGAAAACAAGCTCGGTCGGGCGGATATCGCGGCGGCGCAGCTGCGCCGGGAGAACGCCCTCCTGGCCCTCAAGGCGCTGGAGGTTCAAATTGCCAATGACATCGACAACAGCCTGAGCCTGCTGGCCAGCGCGGCCGAGCGCTGGACACACTGGCGCGATATCGCCCGCCGTGAACAGCAGCAGCTGGAGGTCGAGCGCAGGCGTTTCGCGGCGGGCCGAAGTGACATGCGTGAAATCCTGATTCGCGAGGAGAGAACGATCAACTCTCGTCTCATGGTCTTGGAGCAGCAGTTGGCCTATGCCAAGGCCCAGGTGGTGCTGGAGTCGGCCCAGGGGATCTTGTTGAGGCGTTGGCCGTCCTGAGGAGAAGACACCTTGTCGAAGGACTTGCGACTGACTTGGCTCATGGGGCTGGTTTTTTTTTCAGCCGTTCAGGGTTGGGCGCAGAGCCCGTCGCCGGCGGTCGGCCTGTCGGCGCCCGGAGTCACGCAGGCACTCAAGGATGTCAAGCTCAGCGTGACGGTGGCGGGTCGCATTGAATCCTTGGCGGTGCGCGAAGGCAGCGTGGTTCGTCAGGGGGATCTGCTCCTGCATCTCGACCGCAGGTTGGAGGAGCTTGAAGTGCGCCGGCGCATGCTGCTGGTGCAAGATCGTGAGCGTATCAACGAGCTGCGGCAGAAGGAAAAGATCCTGACTGAGCAGGTCCAGTCCTTGCGCCCCCTGCTGGAGACTGGCGGGGTTTCACGCAAACAGCTGGAGGATGAGGAAATAGCCTTGGGCAGCGTCAGCTCCGAGCGCCGATCTCTGGAGGCTGCCAAGGAAAGAGAAGTGGTCGAATTGCTTCTGGCCCAAGAGGCCTATGAGCGTCGGCACCTGCGCGCTCCGATCAGCGGTACTGTCACCAAACTGGCAGCCAAGGAGGGCGAGAGCATCGGACCGAGCGAACCGGTGATTACCGTGGTCGACACCAGCCGCGTCCGTTTTATTGCAGCCGTACCGGCCTCGGTGGGACACCGCTTGCGCGTCGGAGCCGGCGTCAGAGTGGAGCTAGGTCAGGAGGGCACGGTCAAAACCCGCCCGGCCCGTTTGGTCTTTGTCTCTCCGGTCACCGATCCGTCCAGCGGGCTGGTAGAGGCCATTGCCGAGTTCGACAACGCCGATGGTGCGGTGCGTCCCGGCATCACCGGTCGGATGTTGTTTTGAGCTGGGTCGATCATGAACGCCGATTCCAGACAAGCCCAGGCCGAGTACGCCGCCGCCCTGCGCCGGCAAGGCAAGACTTGGGCCGAGCTCGCGCGGTTTGAAGGTTCGGTGCAGGACTTCTGGGAACTGTTCCTGCGCGCATGGGGTGAGCATCTGCAGGCCCGTCGTGTTTTGCTGCTGACCTCCGCGCCGGGACTTCCCTGGAAGGCCTTGGCCCAGTGGCCAGCCGAGGCCCCGCAGTGGAACGATGATGCGGCTGACACCCTGGAGATCCTCTCTCGCCTGGTTGATGATCAACCCCGACTCGATCGTCTGGGCCAGGGCGGCCAAGCACTGTCCATGCGCCTGTTGAAGGCCCCGGCAGCGGGCGGGGCGGTGGTTGCGATCATCGCGCTGCATTCGGGGGAGTTTGACCAGGATGCTTCAGAGCTCTTGCCCTGGGCCGCTGAGGTCGGCCGGGTGCCGGCTCTGTATGCCCAGCGGGCCCATACGCCGAACCAGAATTTCCCTGGCCCGCCGGCGATGTCCGCTGAGCTGTCCGATATCCCCCTGGACCAGCCCCACGCCCAGCGGCTCTATCAGATTCTTCGGCTGTCCATAGACTTGTTCAAGCAGAAACGTTTTCTGCAGCGCGCCTACGAACTGTGTAACGCCCTGGCCGTGCGCTTCGAGGCCGATCGTGTCTCCATCGGTTGGACCCAGGGGCCCTATGTACGCTTGAAGGCCATCAGCCATGTGGAGAAGTTCGACCGTCTGTCGGCCCTGAGCCGGGCCATGGAAGGCGCGATGGAGGAGGCCGCCGATCAGGGCCAGGAGATCGTCTTTCCGGCCCCGAAGGTCTCCCGCCTGGTGTGCAGGGCTCACGAATCCTATGCGCTCATGCAGGGAGTGGCTGCGGTGGTCAGCGTTCCCCTGATGGATGAGGACCGGGTGCGTGGCGTGATCTGTCTGGAAAAGCGTCAGGGCCGATGGAGTGCCGACGAACTGTGGGAGCTGCGGCTGCTGGCTCGGGCCACGGTGTATCCCCTGGCTGAGCAGCAGGCCAGTGACCGTTGGTGGGGAGCGCGCCTGTGGAGCGCGCTGACGGAGCGGCAGGCCAATCGGGGCCCCCGGCATGTGGGTTGGAAGCTGGCGGGCCTGGCCTCGTTGGTGGGCCTGGTGGCCCTGTTTTTGATTCCCTGGGACTACCGGGTGGATGCGCGGCTGACCATGCGCAGCAAGGACCTGGCGTTCATCACGGCGCCTTTCGACGGCTATTTGCGGCAGGTTCACGTTGAGATGGGTGACAGGGTCAAGGCTGGCCAGGTGTTGATGCAGCTCGACACCCGCGAGCTGGCCCTGGAAGAGTCCATGGCGCAGGCCGATGTGCTGCGATACAGCCGGGAAGCAGAAAAAGCCCAGGCGCTGCGCCAACTGGCTGAAATGCAGATCTCGATCGCGCGTCGCGATCAGTCGGCTTCACGTCTGGCGCTGGTCCGCCATCAATTGGCCAATGCCAAGGTGGTGGCGCCGCAGGATGGGGTAGTCGTTGAGGGGGAGCTCAAGAAGAACCTCGGCGCCCCCCTACGCAAAGGCGACCTTCTGCTCAAGCTGGCCCAGACCGAAAGCAGTTATCTCGAGCTGGAAATCGATCAAAGTGATGTGCATGAGGTCAGGGTGGGCTCCCGCGGCGAATTTGCCCTGGTGGGCCGGCCCGACCAGCGCTTTGCCATCGAGGTCGACCGCATCGACCCCGCCGCTACCGCCCGCGAGGGTCGCAATGTCTATCTGGCGCGCGGGCGAGCCGATGGCGGCATGGCCGCATGGTGGCGTCCCGGCATGGGGGGAACGGCCCGTATCGATGTGGGCGAGCGCCCCCTGATTTGGGTGATGACCCACCGGACCGTGCGTTTTCTGCGGGAGTTTTTCTGGCTATGAGCATGGACGAGGCCAGCGGCCGGACCTACAGCGATGCCTGGCACCGGGTTGCGGCTGTGCGGGCCTGCCTGCGCAGCAGCGTGCGCGCCCACCGTCAGAGTTTCCGTGGTCAAGACTGGGTGGTGTTGCGCGACAGTCTGAGCAGCGACTTTTTCCGTGTCACGGCCGAGGCGTACGCCTTCCTCAGTCGGCTCAGTCCCCATCGCACCATCGATGAGGTCTGGGTCGAGTGGCTGGAGGCCGAGCCGGAGTTGGCGCTGACGCAGGAAGAGGTAGTCCAGTTACTGGGTCAGTTGCACCTGTCCAACCTGCTTCAGTTCGACCGTGGGGCTGCATCCGGCAGTCTTTTCGAGCGCTACCGCGAACGACGCGGCCGCGAGATCAAGGCGCTGCTGATGGGTTTTCTGGCGATCAAAATTCCTTTGATCGATCCTGATCGCTTTCTAGATCGTATGTTGCCGCTGATCCGATGGCTGATGGGGCCGTTCGGTTGGCTGCTCTACGGCGCACTGATCGTGCTGGGCCTCAAGGCCCTGGTCGACGAATCGGGGCGGCTGTTTGATCAATCGGCCGGCCTGTTGGCGCCGGCCAACCTGGGACTGCTCTACGTCGGTCTGGTGGTGGCCAAACTGGTGCACGAATTCGGTCATGCCGCAGCTTGCAAGCGCTTTGGCGGCGAAGTGCACAAGATGGGTGTGATGCTGCTGCTGTTCGCGCCCCTGCCTTACGTAGACGCAACCGCCAGCTGGGGTTTTCGCAGTCGCTTTCATCGCCTGCTGGTGGGCGCCTCTGGCGTGCTGGCCGAGTTTGCCGTGGCGGCCGTGGCCGCCCTGATATGGGCCAACACGGCGCCGGGCGTGATCAATGCGCTGGCCTACAACGTGATCTTCGTGGCCAGCGTTTCGACCCTGCTGTTCAATCTCAATCCGCTGATGCGCTTTGACGGCTATCACATGCTGGTGGATTGGTTGGAAGTGCCCAACCTGTTCCAGCGCTCGCGCGATCAGCTCAAGTACCTCGGTGAGCGTTTCGTGCTCGGTGTCAAGACCGCGCAGCCGGCGGCACGCACCCGCAAGGAGGCCTGGCTGCTGCCGACGTATGGCATCGTCAGCCTGGTCTATTGGTTGATGTTGATGAGCACCATCATCTTCTTCATCGCCGAGCAGTACCTTGAAGTCGGCATCGCCCTGGCCTGGATTGTGTTTTTCACCGCGCTGGGGTTGCCGGTGCTCAAGTTCATCCAGCACCTGGTCAGTAGCCCCCGATTGCAGCATCAGCGATTGCGAGCCATCACCAGTACCGTGCTGTTGAGCGGGGCAGCCGCGACTTTGGTAGCCGGTGTACCTCTACCTGAGCGGGTACGCGTCAAGGGGGTGTTGCAGGCCAGTGAGTTTCGGGAGCTCTACAGCGACAGCGGCGGCACGCTGGTTCAGTTGCTGGCTCAGCCCGGCAGCTGGGTGCAGGCAGGGCAGCCGCTGGCCCGCCTGGAAAATCTGGAGATCGATTACGAAATTCGAGCAGCCAGGCGGCAGCGTGAGCAGATCAAGGCGCAGGAGCTGCAGGCCGTTGCCTCTGCGGTGGGGAACCTGCAACCTCTGTTGCGACAGCGCCAGGCGATCGAGGAGAGGATCGAGCAGTTGCTAAGCCAGCAAAGGGCGCTGGTGCTGATTGCTCCGATCGAGGGTATCTGGAGCGCCGGCGAGCTGGAGTCCAGCCGGGGCCAGTGGATTGCCCGTGGCGCCAGCCTGGGCACCCTCGTGGATGACCGGGCCTGGCGTTTCGTGGCCGTTTTACCCCAGGTGGGCACCCATCTGTTTGAAGCGGGCGTGGTGCGATCGGAGATCCGGATCCGTGGTCAGCAGGAACTCAATCTCCTGTCGACCAGAACCGAAGTCATGCCTTTCGAGCAAGGACAGCTGCCCTCGGTCGCCCTCGGCATGGCCGGTGGTGGCGAGATTGCCGTTCAATCGTCCGACCCCAAGGGCCTGGCGGCGGCCGAGCCGTTCTTTCGCATCCATGCCCAGCTGCCGCCCCCAGGATCGTCCGCAGGCCAGGACATACGTCGGCTGCACGGCCGACTGGGCACCATGCGTATCACCCTGCCTGATTCACCCCTGCTGGTGCAGTGGGAGCGAGGTGCCAGGCAATTTCTGCAAAGGAAGTTCCGGGTATGAGCGCCGCGTGGCCAGCCTTGGAGTCTGACGGCGCGATCAGTTCCGCGCCGCCCCGCAAGCTGCGAGCCTTGCACAAGCTTCCCAAGGGACTCGATGCGTGGGCCGATCGGGCTCAGGGCTGGTATCGGCGACGCGCTTTTCATGCCAGCCCTTTGTGGAACCACGCGCAGGCCTGTTACCAGCACTGCTTGGCCCTCGATGCCCTGGAAGAAGCGGCGCTTGGGTTGGCCCTGCAGCAGGCGCAGGAGGCGCTGCGTCGCGATCCGCTGGCGGCCAAGGGTCAAATGGTGCAGACGCTGGCGCTGGTGGGCCAGATCGCCTGGCGTGTCATGGGCATGCGGCCCTATCCGGTGCAGTTCATGGGCGCGCTGGCCCTGCATGAGGGCTGGCTCGCGGAGATGGCCACCGGAGAGGGCAAGACGCTGACCGTGGCGCTGGCTGCCGTGATGGCCGGCTGGAGTGGCCGCCCCTGTCATGTGATTACCGCCAACGATTACCTGGCCGAACGCGATGCGCAAACCATGCGCCCGTTGTTTGAGGCCTGCGGCGTCACGCTGGCATCGGTGTACGGACAAATCAAACCGGAGCAAAGGCCGGCGCTCTACGCGGCCGATGTGGTCTATGTCACCCCCAAAGACCTGCTGGCCGATTATCTGCGTGACCGCCTGGCTGCTGGGGACGGTCAGGACGCTGATTGGCAGGATTTCCAGCGCTGGCTCTCGGGCGATGCACAGGCACGGTCTGATCGGGGGCCGTCTCTTCTGCTGGTGCGCGGTCTGCATACGGCCATAGTCGATGAGGCCGACAGCGTGCTCATTGATGAAGCCGTGACACCGCTCATCCTCTCCACCCGGCGTCCAAGCCGCGGGCTCGGGGAGGCGGTACAAATGTTGGCTCAGTTGGCCCCGACGCTCAGAACCGACCTTGATTACGAGCGAGTGGAGCGTACTCGAACCGTCGTTCTGAAGTCCGGCGCACTGGCGGCGCTCGAGCAAGTGGCCGATCGCCTGCCTGCGGTTTGGCGACCGGCACCTCGGCGGGAGGAGCTGCTGCGTCAGGCCCTGCAGGTGCACTGCTTCTTTCGGGCTGGGCATCAATATCTGGTCCATGAGGGCGAGATCGTTCTGCTGGACGAATTTACCGGTCGTATGACGCCGGGTCGAACCCTGACGGCGGGTCTGCATCAGGCCATTGAGGCGAAGGAGCAGGTCGAGATCACCGATCCGAACGAGTCGCTCAGCCAGATGAGCTTTCAGGCCTTCTTTCGTGGCTTTTCCAGGTTGTCGGGTTGTTCGGGAACGGCCTGGGAGGCGGTCGATGAACTCTGGCGCGTCTACCGCCTGCGCGTGGCTCGCATCCCCACGCACCGACCGCGCCGCACCGTGATCATGCCGCCACGCCTGTTCTTGACCCGCGAAATCAAATGGCAGGCGGTGGCCGATGAGGTGATGCAGATGCACCGTGCCGGTCGTGCGGTTTTGGTGGGCGTGCGAAGCGTTGAATCGAGCGAGAGGGTGGCCCGCCTGTTGCAGGAGCGCGGCTTGCAGCCTTCGGTGCTCAATGCGGTCAACCATGCCCAGGAAGCCCAAATCGTGGCACAGGCCGGAGAGCCCGCGCGCGTGACCATCGCCACCAACATGGCGGGTCGTGGCACCGATATCAAGCTCAGTGCAGCGGTGGAAGCAAGCGGCGGTCTGCATGTGATTGTTGCCGAGATCAATGAGTCAGCCCGCGTGGATCGGCAGCTGGCTGGCCGCTGTGGCCGCCAGGGGGATCCGGGCAGCGTCTCGCTCCACTTGTGTTTGCAGGAGATCCTGGTTCAGCGTTACATGCCCGCCTGGCTGCGTCTGGGTTTGGCTTGTCTTCCAACGGGCCTGTTGGACCGTGTTGCGCGCTGGGCCCGATGGGCCTTTGTATGGGCCCAGCGTCGGGCCGAGGCTGATGCCTTCGCGCGCCGGTTTTCCGTGCTGAGACACGACGACTGGCTTGCATCGGCCCTGCCCTTTGATCAGCGAGGCAGTGCATGACGCTCCAGCAAAGCCCGACCTCCTGGCTCGCCTGGCGTGATGCGGCCCAGGCTATCTTGCGGGCCATGCTTGGCGAGCTTGAGGGGCTGCCTGTCACGGGTGGCGAGGCTTCGGTCCGGCTGTCACCGGCCGGTTTGGACAGCGGGCGGTGGCTGGCCGGCTTTTCCCCCGTCGGTGTCTCGCCGCAGCGCTTGGACGGTCTGCCACAGCGATTGGGCATGCCGGCCGATGACGACCACTGGTTTGTATCGAACTGGCGCCATGCACGACAAGTCGGGCTGGCCGTGGAGCAGACCGGTGAGCAGGTGGTGGCCAAGGTCTATCTGGAATACCGTCTGCCCGCGCCCGAGAAGATTGCACTGCCACCCGACCAGCGTCGGGTGGCCTTGCAAATTCAGTCCTGCAAATGGCGTTGCGACGGGGCGCAGGAGGCAGCCGCGCTCAGTGGGCGCACTGAATACTGGCGCCTGTCAGGGGTCGATGGTGCGGCGGTCGTGCAATTGCTGCGAGAAAGCGAATCCTTACCGGCTGGTTTGCAATCGGCGTATGGGGCGCTTGCCGACAGCTTGCAGTGGGCCTTGCGGCGGGCTCCGGATTGGCAGGACGCGCGTTTGCTGGTAGTGCGTGATGAGGCGAGCCCTCGACAGGGCGTCGCGGTACGTTTTTATGGCAGCGGATTGAAGGTAGCCGATCTCCTGAGCTGTCTTGCGCCGGTTGATGCGGCCTGGGATTTGAACTTGAAAGACCACCCCGACCTCACCCGATCTCGGGCCGAGCAGGATTTGGGCTGGCTGCACGCCGGCCTGGATCGCCGGACGCTCCCGTTTTTAACGTTTTATGGCGCCATCAGCAGCGCCCAGGTTCGCGCAGTACTCACCTCATCGACGGTGACCGCATCTGAGCGAATGCCTCTTGCATCAGAAAGTACAACATGAAGAACATCAAGCGCTGGAGTTCAAGTCGGCTGCGTCACGTGTTCCGCCGGTCACGCAGTTCGGTCGAACGCCTGGAAGACCGCATCCTGCTTTCGGCCGAGCCCCTGATTCAGTTCAATCGGTCCGATGAAGAGCAGCCGCTGGTGGTTGAAAACCTGGAGCACAGCTCCAAAAAAAGACCGATCGATCCGCTTGATCTGGAAACCGTCTCGAGCATCGCGACCCTGATTGATCTGACCCGTCCGCAGTCGCAGCAAAACAGCAAATTCAACTGGACCGGCTCGACTTCCTCGCTGCTCAAGCTCAATTCGCAGTTACAGGCCCTGGTGCTTGATTTGGGCGACGGCGACAGCCAGATGAGCCTGAGCAATGACGCCAACGGCATGCTGCGCCTGTCGCGCGTCGACGGCGTCTCGCCTTATGAACTCGTGTTTGCCAAGCCCACCAGCATCTTGGGGATCCGCGGTGAAGGCGGCATCGACCGTCTGATCATCGACAACGTCGACCTGGGCTCGACGCGGCTGTCGGTCGATGTCGAGGCGATCGAGATTCCAGCCAGCAGCACGCTGACCGGACAGAGCAATGTTCTGCTGATGGCCCGTGACAGCTTCGCAGGCGATCTCGGTCAGCTCACCATCGGCGCCGACGACCTGGAGCTCAGTGCCAGCATCGACGTGGCCGGCACGGTGCAGGTGGTGGGCAATCTGGTGCTGGCTGCGCAGGTCTCGGTCGAGCTTGAGCAGGAGGTGATGCTCACCGGCTACTACGAGGTCAATGGCAGTACCACCTCGCGTGTGCGGATCAGCGACGGCGCGCAGATCACCGCGCAAAGCCTGTCGGTGAGTGCCGTCACTGAGTCGCGCTGGGCCCTGGCGGCCAACGACGGCCTGATCGGTGGCCGGCTGGCGCTCGATCTGGTGCAGACCACCGAGGCGCTGGTCGAAGGCGGCGTCGACATCAGCGTCGCGCCCGAGGCTGACGATGAAGGCATGCCGGGCGTGGGCCTGCTCATTGAGGCGGTAACGGGTGACCGGACGGGAGACCTGGGCGGCAATGTCGCGCACCGCCGCGTCGTCCGTGCACAGGATGGCCGCGCCGTAAAAGGGCATGCGGTGCAGGAACTCGACAAAAGCCGACTTGAG
>CAZATV010000086.1:0-12458 GCA_964488145.1 uncultured Polaromonas sp. | reverse complement strand
GCCACCTCGTGGGCGAGTTCCGGGATGGAAATGAGGGCTGCCGGGACGCGCCCGCAGCGCAAGGTGGCTGCGCCGTGGACAGCACTCCATGCGAACAGCGCGTCACGCTCACTCGGCCGAGTGGAAACAACCCCCTCCAAATACAAGCCCAGCAAAGCCGCAGGAAGATATTCGTAGCTGTCGGGTTTGCCTTCGGCATCGACTCTTTGGCGATAGGCCTGAGCCTGTGCACCAAAGATCAGCCGCCACAAGGCTGGCTCGTCGTCGGCGAATTGCAAATAGGCCTGTGCCAGTCGGCTCAGACGGAGCCGAGCCTCTTTGGCGTCTGTTGGCGGAGCGGCGATATCAAAAGCAGACGCAAACTGCTGCCTCAGACGGTTAAACCCAATGCGGGCAACCTCGAACAACAGGTCTTCGCGGCTGTCGAAGTGACGGTAGGCGGCCGCCGCCGTGACGCCCAGACTCGCGGCGAGCTGTCGCAGCGAAAGCCCCTCGATGTCCGGTGCAGCCAGCGCGGCGTCGATCAGTTCCTGCCGGAGATTGCCGTGATGAAAGGCTCGCGGTCGGGCTTTCGATTCGCTCGCGCACAAAGGATCAACAGGCCATTCTTCTTTTTGCATGGGGTTATGTTATCGCCGTTTACATTGAGCAGCAATATCGGCACAATAAGGCTGTCAACCGGCCCCCCTGGAGTCTGACCATGCGCTTGTCTCATCGCTTGCTTCGCAATGTCCATCTAGCCGCCACGCCTGTCCTGGGTGCCTTCGTGTATGCCAGCCCCTTGCAGGAGAATGCAACTTTTGTAGCCATCGTTCAGTGGGGCGTGTTTCCAGTGGTGGCCGGTGCGGGCCTGCTCATGTGGATCCGACCGTGGCTGGCCAGGCGCGCAGCCGAAGCCAAGAGCCCATGAAACGCCGCGAATTCCTCACCCGCTCTCTGGGTTTTGCGACGGGTGCGGTCGGCCTCGTAGCAGCAGGCCCTGCTGGTGGGACGATGGCATCTCCTGCACAGGGTCATCGGATCCTGGACATGGAGCTCTTTGATGCCGACCGACAAAGGCCCGTGCCCGCACGCCTGTACCTGCCCCACCGGGCCAGCCCTGCGCAGCCGGTGCCGCTGGTTGTGTTCTCGCACGGCCTGGGCGGCTCGCGCATGGGCTACAGCTACCTCGCCCGCCATTGGGCCAATGCCGGCATGGCCAGCCTGCATCCGCAACATGTAGGCAGTGACGGCCGAGTGTGGCAGGGCAACCCGCTTGAGTTGTTGCAGCGCCTGCAGGCGGCGGCACGCGAGTCTGAAGCGCTGGCACGCGTGCGGGATGTGCGATTTGCTTTAGACCAGATCCTCGCATCTGAACAGGCGCCGTTGATCGACACCGGGAAGATAGCAGCAGCCGGTCACTCCTATGGCGCAAATACGGCCATGCTGGTTGCCGGCGCACGGGTGAATGCGGGCAGTGCATACGCCGGCGAACTTGGGGATAGACGCATCCAGGCTGCCATCCTGATTTCGGCACCACCTCTTCTGGGGCAAGGACCTGCACAGGAGGTGCTCAGTAGCGTCAGCGTGCCAACGCTGCACATCACCAGCCTCGAGGACACCATCAACCTGCCCGGGTACCGCAGTACGGTCGAAGACCGCATCGCCATCTTTGACGCCATGGCTAAATCGCCCGGAACCCTGGCGGTTTACAACACGGGCGGACACAGCATCTTCACTGACCGCACCACGCGCAGCGGACCCGAGACCAGTGCTCGTATCAAAGGCGCCACGCAGGAACTTTGCACGATCTTCCTGCGTCGCTCGCTGTACTTCGGGTATCCCCCGGTCAACGCGGAAAGCATGACTGCTCAGCCGGCAGTGAGGTCAAATCCTGCTGCGCCGGCGGATGCCGATGAAGTGCAGCAAGGCCTGTCTCAATGGGCTTATCGTCACAAAGACCTCCTAGACCGAATCGCCACTCGGGAAGCGTAAGGGCCTCACGAGTCCGTTATGACTCTGATGAGTGCCAGCCAGTCACTGGGATTCGAACACTTCCAGGCTCGATCCATCCCTGCGCAGGGCAGGCCACCGGCAGTTGCGCGCTCGCGCTGTCGTGTCTACGATGTAGATACTATTGAGGAGTCTGAACCCATGGAAACCGTCATCCGAAAATGGGGCAACAGCCCAGCCCTTCGCCTGCCCACTGCAGTCCTGAAGGAGGCGGGGTATCAACTTGAGCAAAAGGTGGATCTTGTGGTCTCGCGCGGCCGGATCATCATTCAACCCTCCAAGAAGATTGAATACGACCTTGATGATCTGGTGAACGGCATCCATACGGGCAATACCCATGATGAGGTCAACTTCGGGCGACCCGTTGGGAATGAGGCACTTTGATGCCATCGCGTGCCTATGTTCCTGATACCGGCGAGGTCGTGTGGCTGCAATTCGATCCGCGGGCCGGGCATGAACAGGCGGGGCGCTGTCATGCCCTGGTGATCAGTCCGGCCAACTACAACGGCAAAGCCGGCTTGATGGTCTGTTGCCCGATGTCCACCAAGATCAAAGGGCACCCATTTGAAGTGGTCACCGAGATCGACGGTATCGAGTGCGCGGTCCTGTCCGATCAAGTGAAGTCTCTCGATTGGAAAATCCGACGCGCCAAGAAGAAGGCCACAGTCAGCACTGAAGTCATGCTGCATGTCAGGGCCAAGATGAAGGCGCTTTTGCAGATTCCATGATGAAAAGCAGCGCACAGCAGAAAGCCCCGCGTGGTGCGGGGCTCTGAGCGCCTTGCAACCCGACTGAGCGAGTTAGCAGGACTTGTTCTGGCGGAGAGGGCGGGATTCGAACCCGCGGTGAGTTTTACCCCACGCACGCTTTCCAGGCGTGTGACTTAAACCGCTCATCCACCTCTCCGCAGGTAGGCGAGATTGTAGCAGTGGCCTTCGGGTGCGACCGGTCCGAGGCAGGGCAGGTGGGCTTTTAGCGGGGTGACGCCGCGCGGTACTCATGCCTTTTGAGGTCTTCGATCGTGACGAACTCCAGAGCTCCGATGTGGGTGCATGCCAGGATCACCGGGGGGGCCAGATCGGCCAGCAGGGCTTGTCTCCAGCGGGCGGCGCAAACGCACCAGCGGTCGCCGGGCTTCAAGCCGGCAAAGCGCCACTGGGGACGGGGCGTGATCAGGTCATTGCCCAGCGCACGCTGGAACTCCAGAAATTCAGCCGTCATGCGCGCACAGATCAGGTGCGAGCCGGTGTCGGACTCGTCTGTGCGGCAGCAGCCATCGCGGAAGTAGCCGGTCAGCGGGTCGTAGGAGCAGGGCTGCAGTTCAGCGCCGAGGACGTTGAGCGTTTTCATGGTGAAGCAACCAGCAGATGGGCTTGAGACAGCCCGAATTATGGTGATGGGTGCGCCCGGACGCCGGTCGGTCTGTCAATTTCCGTACACTGTCGGCATCGTCACCACCTCTAAGGCCCTTCGGGTGCCCGGCGCCATGAAATTTCGATTTCCCATCGTCATCATCGACGAAGACTTTCGCTCTGAGAACACCTCGGGACTGGGTATCCGCGCGCTGGCGCAAGCCATTGAGTCGGAGGGCTTTGAGGTACTGGGCGTGACCAGCTACGGGGACCTGTCGCAGTTTGCCCAACAGCAAAGCCGGGCCAGCGCTTTCATTTTGTCGATTGACGATGAGGAATTCACACCGGGCCCCGACCTCGATCCGGCAGTGCTGAGCCTGCGCAATTTCATTGAGGAAGTGCGGCGCAAGAACCTGGACGTGCCGATCTACGTTTACGGCGAGACCAAGACCTCGCGGCATATCCCCAACGACATTCTGCGTGAACTGCATGGCTTCATTCACATGTTTGAGGACACGCCGGAGTTCGTGGCCCGACACATCATTCGCGAGGCCAAGAGCTACCTGGAAGGTCTGCAGCCGCCGTTCTTCAAGGCCTTGCTTGACTACGCCGAGGACGGCTCCTATTCCTGGCATTGCCCGGGACACTCGGGAGGCGTGGCTTTCCTGAAAAGCCCGGTGGGGCAGATGTTTCACCAGTTCTTTGGTGAGAACATGCTGCGCGCCGACGTCTGCAACGCGGTGGAGGAGCTCGGGCAGCTGCTCGACCACGATGGTGCCATCGGTGCCAGCGAACGCAACGCGGCACGGATTTTCAACGCCGACCACTGCTTTTTTGTGACCAATGGCACCAGTACATCGAACAAGATGGTCTGGCACCACACGGTGGCTCCGGGCGATGTGGTGGTGGTCGATCGCAATTGCCACAAATCGGTCTTGCACTCGATCATCATGACGGGGGCCATTCCGGTTTTTCTCAAGCCAACGCGCAACCATTTCGGCATCATCGGGCCGATCCCGCAGGCGGAGTTTGAGCCGGCAGCCATTCGGGCCAAGATGGCGGCGCACCCGCTGCTCAAGAACGTGGATCCGCAAACCATCAAGCCGCGTGTGCTGACCCTGACTCAATCGACTTACGACGGTGTGCTCTACAACACAGAGACCATCAAGACCATGCTGGACGGCTATATCGCCAACCTGCATTTCGATGAGGCCTGGCTGCCCCATGCGGCCTTTCATCCCTTCTATGGCTCCTACCACGCGATGGGCAAGAACCGGCAGCGGCCCAAGGAGTCAGTGGTCTATGCCACCCAGTCCATCCACAAGTTGTTGGCTGGCATCAGCCAGGCCAGCCATGTTCTGGTCCAGGACTCCCAGAACGTCAAGCTTGACCGCCACCTGTTTAACGAGTCCTACCTCATGCACACCTCCACCTCGCCGCAGTACAGCATCATTGCCAGCTGCGATGTGGCGGCAGCCATGATGGAGCCGCCTGGCGGTACGGCTCTGGTGGAGGAGAGCATTGCAGAAGCCCTGGATTTTCGGCGGGCGATGCGCAAGGTCGATGAGGAGTATGGCGAAGACTGGTGGTTCAAGGTTTGGGGCCCTGATGCGTTGGCCGAAGAGGGTATAGGCCGGGCCGACGACTGGATCCTCAAGGGAGAGTCGGCGCGTAGCAACACGCGCAACGGGTCGCCCAACTGGCACGGCTTTGGCAAGATCGCTTCGGGCTTCAACATGCTTGACCCGATCAAGTCGACCATCGTCACACCGGGTCTGGATCTCAACGGACGCTTTGCCAAGACCGGTATTCCGGCCAGCATCGTGACGAAATTCCTGGCCGAACACGGCGTGATCGTCGAGAAGACCGGCTTGTACAGCTTCTTCATCATGTTCACCATCGGCATCACCAAGGGCCGCTGGAACACGCTGCTGACGGCGCTGCAGCAGTTCAAGGATGACTACGCCAAGAACCAGCCGATGTGGCGCATCCTGCCCGAGTTCTGCCAGAAGCATCCGCGATACGAGCGCATGGGCTTGCGCGATCTATGCCAGCATGTGCATGAGCTGTATGCCAAATACGATATCGCTCGTCTGACCACCGAGGTCTACCTGAGCGACCTCGAGCCGGCCATGACGCCCAGCGACGCCTACGCGCACATTGCTCACCGCAAGACCGAGCGGGTTGAAATTGACGATCTGGAAGGGCGGGTGAGCGTGGGTCTGGTGACCCCCTATCCGCCAGGTATCCCCTTGCTGGTACCCGGCGAGGTCTTCAACCGAAAAATCGTCGACTACCTTAAGTTCGCTCGGGAATTCAACGCCCAGTGTCCGGGCTTCGAAACCGACATTCATGGCTTGGTGGAGGAGGCCGACGCGGCAGGCCGGATGCGCTACTACGCCGATTGCGTCAAGGGCTGATGGGCACGGGCTGAAGGGGGCCCGATCGCCGCAAGGGCGCTGCTCCAGCAAATGTCGGAGCAGTCGGCGGAAAGTGGCCCTGCAAAATCCAGCCGATCGTCGCGTGGGGGTGTGGGAGCGCCGCCCTCGGCGCGATGAATGGCGGACTATTCCACAGCCGATTCGGCCAAGCCGCCCACCACCTGGCTGAAGCCGCCATCGACATAGGTGATCTCTGCAGTCACCCCGCCAGCCAGGTCAGAAAGCAGGAAGGCGGCTACGTTGCCTACATCGTCGATCGTGACATTGCGTCTTATCGGAGCGGTCTCGGCCACCGCACTCAAGATCTTGCCAAAGCCCTTGATGCCGCTGGCTGCCAGTGTCTTGATCGGACCCGCGCTGATCCCGTTGACTCGCACGCCTCGCGGGCCCAGGGACTCAGCCAGATAGCGCACCGAGGCTTCCAGACTGGCTTTGGCCAGACCCATGGTGTTGTAGTTGGGCACGGTTCGCACCGCGCCCAGGTAGGACAGGGTAAGCAGGGCCGATTTTGGGTTGAGCAGGGGCGCTGCGGCCTTGGCCATGGCCGGAAAGCTGTAGGCGCTGATGTCATGCGCAATGCGATAGGCCTCGCGCGAGAGGCCCTCCAGAAAGTCCCCCGCGATGGCCTCGCGCGGGGCAAAGCCAATGGCATGCACAAAGCCGTCAAAGCTGGGCCAATGGGCTGAAAGGTCCTTGAAGAGTCGCTCAATCTGCTCGTCGCTGCCCACATCGCAGTCAAACACCAAGCTGGAGCCGAAGTCCGCCGCATACTCGGTAATGCGATCCTTGAAACGTTCGCCGACATAGCTGAAGGCCAGTTCCGCCCCCTGGGCGTGACAGGCGCGGGCAATGCCGTAAGCAATGGAGCGGTTGGACAGTACGCCCGTGATGAGCAGTTTTTTGCCTTGCAGAAATCCCATGTCAGTCCTTGCCGGGCGCGTGCCCGGGTTTTCCCCGCGCTCTCATCGGCCCTGAGTAATGGGGCAGAATTGTCGCATGAGGTTTGTCGCGGACTACTTGCGCATGCTGGCTTTGGCGGCCTGTCTGGGGGCGGCTCCTTCCTGGGCAGCGCACGGCTATGCCCTCTGGGGGAACCTGAAGTACCCCGATGGATTTGCGCACTTCGACTACGTCAACCCCAAGGCGCCACGGGGCGGCGAGTTGCGTCTGGTCAGCAACTCAAGGGCGTCGACCTTCGACAAATACAACCCGTTCACCATCAAGGGCACCGCACCGGCCTACCTGTCCGACCTGATGTTCGACAGCCTGCTGGCCAGCTCGCTCGATGAAACCGGCTCGGCCTACGGACTGCTGGCCGAAGAGGTGAGCGTGTCGGCCGATGGCTTGAGCGCCACCTTCCGCTTGCGACCGCAGGCGCGGTTTCATGACGGACAGCCGGTGCTGGCGGCCGATGTCAAGCACAGCTTCGACACCCTGATGGGCCCGCACACCTCACCAGCCTACAAGACCTTGTTGGAAGATGTGGCCGGTCTGGACATCCTCGACGAGCGCACCGTGCGCTATCGCTTTCGCAAACCCAATCGCGAGCTGCCCTTGACCGTGGGCGGCCTGCCCGTGTTCAGCCGCCAGTGGGGTATGGAGGGCGGCAAGCCCAAGCGCTTTGATCAGGTGGTCATGGACATCCCGATCGGCAGTGGACCCTATCGAATTGGGCCGGTGCGCTTCGGCAAGGACATCACTTATGTGCGTGACCCCAATTACTGGGCGCGAGATCTCAATGTCCGGCGCGGCATGGCCAACTTTGACCGGGTGACGGTCAAAATCTACAAAGACAACACCGCGCGGCTCGAGGCCCTGAAAGCTGGCGAATTCGACCTGATGCGGTTCTTCTCTGCCGGCGACTGGGCGCGCCGAGTCAAGGGCAAGCGCTTTGACAGTGGCGAACTGGTCAAGGTCGAGTTCGAGCATCGCCTGCCTGCAGGCTTTCAGAGTTTTGTCATCAACACCCGCCGTGACAAGTTCAAGGATCCGCGTGTTCGCGAGGCACTGGGTCTGGCCATGGACTTTGAATGGATGAACCGGCAGCTCTTCTACAACGCTTACCGACGGGTGGTAGGTTTGTTCGGCAACACCGACTGTCAGGCGAGCGGGCAGCCCGATGCGGCCGAACTGGCCTTGCTCGCACCTTGGCGCGGCCAGATTCCTGCGCAAGCCTTCGGCCCGATGGCGCAGCCGCCCCGCACCGATGGCTCCAACAGCCTGCGCGGCAACCTCCGGCGTGCCCGCGATCTGCTGGCCGAGGCGGGATGGACCATACAGGAGGGCGTGCTGCGCAATGCGCAGGGCCAGCCTTTTGTCATTGAGTATCTCGACAGCAATGAAGCCGGTGCGCGGGTGGTCACACCCTGGGCCCGCAGCCTTGAAAAGCTGGGCATACGGCTCAATTTCCGGCCGGTGGACTTTGCGCTGTACCAGCAAAGGCTGCAGCGCTTTGACTTTGATGTGACCACCATCGCCTACGGCGGCACCCACAGCCCCGGCCAGGAATACGCCGATCTGTTTGGCAGCAAGGCTGCCGTTACCGAAGACTCGGGTAACCTCACCGGCATGAGCAGCCCCGCTGTTGACGAGCTGATTGCGCGCATGGTCGCTGCCAAAACCCGCGAGGAGTTCCTGCCGGCCTGCCGGGCGCTTGAACGGGTGATCGCGCACAGCCATGTGCTGATTCCGCAATGGTCAGCGCCCACCCATCGCATGGCTTTCAACCAGCAGCGGCTGGCGCGGCCTGAGAAGATGCCGCCCTACGTTACCGGTGAAGGATGGGCGCTGATGACTTGGTGGAGTCGCTGATGCTGGCCTACATCATCAAACGTCTGTTGCTGATGATCCCCACTTTGTTTGGGGTGCTGCTGCTGACCTTCGTGGTGATTCAGTTTGTGCCGGGAGGGCCGGTCGAACAGTACCTGGCCGAGGCCAAGGCGGTCCCAGGCGGGGGCGGGGCGGAGGCAGGGGGCCTGGCCTACCGGGGTGCGCAGGGAGTCAATCCGCAGCGCCTGGAACAGATCAAGGCCCTCTACGGCTTTGACAAGCCGGCCCACGAGCGCTTCTTCCAGATGCTCGGGCAGTTCGCCACCTTTGATTTAGGCAAGAGCTTTTTCCAGAACAAGGCCGTCTCTGATCTCATCATTGAAAAGCTGCCGGTCTCCATCAGCCTGGGCCTGTGGACCTTTTTCATCAGTTATCTGGTGGCCGTTCCGCTGGGTGTTGCCAAAGCGGTGCGGGCCGGCTCGCGTTTTGACATGGTCACCACCTTGCTGGTGTTGGTGGGCTATGCGATCCCAGGCTTTGTGCTGGGTGTGGTGCTGCTGGTGGTTTTTGGCGGGCAGTTGCAATGGTTTCCCCTGCGCGGCTTGACCTCGAGCAACTGGGCCGAGCTGTCCTGGGGCGCGCGCATCGTGGACTACTTGTGGCACATCTGCTTGCCGGTCACCGCGATGGTACTGGGCAGTTTTGCCGTGACGGCCATCCTGACCAAGAACGCATTCCTGGAAGAAATTCGCAAACAGTACGTCATCACCGCCAGAGCCAAGGGCCTGTCGCAGGGGCAGGTGCTCTACAAGCATGTGTTTCGCAATGCACTCATTCCTATCGTCACCGGCTTCCCGGCCGCCTTTGTAGGCGCTTTTTTCACTGGCTCTCTGCTGATTGAAACCCTGTTCTCACTCGATGGGCTGGGCCTGCTCAGCTATGAAAGCGTGATCCGTCGTGATTACCCGGTGGTGTTGGGGACACTGTATTTTTTTACCCTGATCGGTCTGGTGACCAAACTGATCAGTGATCTTTGCTACGTTTGGGTCGATCCTCGTGTCCGCTTCGACTGATGCCATGACAGCGGTTCCATCGAGCTCGCCAGCGCGCCGGGCTTGGCTGCGTTTTCGGCGCAACCGATTGGGCTTTTGGAGCCTGATGCTGTTTTCCGTGCTGGTGCTGCTGAGCCTGGCGGCCGAATTGGTGTCCAACGACAAGCCCTTGCTGGTGCGTTACGAGGGCCAGTATTACGCGCCCATCCTGAAGGATTACCCCGAGAAGGTTTTCGGCGGAGACTTCGACACCGCCACCGACTACCACGACCCCTTCATTCGCCAGAAGTTGGGCGAGGGTGACAACTGGGCCCTGTTTGCGCCCAATCCTTATGGGCCCAAGACGATCAACTATTTTGCGCGGGAGCCCAATCCCTCCAGGCCGACCGCGGACAATTTTTTGGGTACCGATGATCGCGGTCGCGACTTGCTGGCCCAGCTGATTTATGGCTTTAGAGTCAGTGTGCTGTTTGCCTTCGCGCTCACCATTACCGGCGTATTGCTGGGCGTGATCACGGGTGCCATCCAGGGCTATTTCGGCGGCAAGACCGATCTGGCCTTCCAGCGCTTCATCGAGATCTGGGGGTCGATGCCCGAGCTGTATTTGCTCATCATCTTCAGCGCGGTGTTCGCGCCGAGCGTGGCACTGCTCTTGATTTTGCTCAGTCTGTTTGGCTGGATGGGCCTGTCAGACTATGTGCGGGCCGAGTTCCTGCGCAATCGGCAAATGGACTACGTAAGGGCCGCAAGGGCCATGGGGCTGTCGCACTGGCAGATCATCTTCCGCCATGTGCTGCCCAACAGTCTGACGCCGGTGGTGACTTTTCTTCCGTTTCGCATGAGCGCCGCCATCCTGGCCCTGACCTCGCTCGACTTTCTGGGCCTGGGCGTGCCGCCTGGAACGCCGTCTTTGGGTGAATTGCTGTCGCAGGGCAAGAACAGTATCGACGCCTGGTGGATCTCGCTGTCCACTTTCGCTGTGTTGGTCACTACCTTGCTGCTGCTGACATTCATGGGCGATGCGCTGCGCGATGCGCTGGATCCGCGGAAGGCCGACCGATGAGCACGCCTTTGCTGCAGGTTCGGGGCATGCGGCTGTCCTTTGGCTCCCAAGAGGTGGTGCACGGCATCGATTTTGAAATTGCCGCTGGAGAGAAGCTCGCTCTGGTGGGTGAATCGGGTTCGGGCAAGACGGTCACCGCCCTAGGCCTGTTGGGACTGGCCCAGAATGCCCGCACCACCGGTCGGGCCCTGATGCAGACCGCGCAGGAAGGCACGCAAAACCTGCTGGGCCTGCCCGAGTCCGATCTCAGGCGTTTGCGAGGCCAGGACATCGCCATGATCTTTCAGGAGCCGATGACCGCCCTCAATCCACTTTTCTCGATAGGCGAGCAGATCGCCGAGGTGATCGAACTCAAGCAGGGTCTGACGCGTTCGCAGGCCTGGGAGGCCGCCGTGCAGGCACTGGCTCAGACCGGAATTGCCGAGCCACAGCGTCGTGCAAGGTCGTTTCCACATCAGCTTTCGGGAGGTCAAAGGCAGCGGGCCATGATTGCCATGGCTTTGGCTTGCAAGCCCAGACTGTTGTTGGCCGATGAGCCCACCACTGCGCTGGATGTTTCTCTACGCGGACAAATCCTGGATCTGCTCGGACAACTGCAGCGCGACCATCAGATGGCGGTGATGCTGATCACCCACGACCTCAATTTGGTGCGCCGCTTCGCTGACCGGGTGGCGGTGATGGAGAAGGGCCATATCGTTGAACAGGGTCCGGTGGAGGAGGTCTTTCACAAGCCGCGGCATCTCTACACCCGACAGCTGCTGGAGAGCCGGCCCGAGCGACAGGTGGTCGATCCCGATCCGTCGGCCGCCCCCTGGCTTAAGGCCAGGCGGTTGCGGGTGAGCTATCCGGTGCGCAAACCCGGCTTCCTGGGCTGGTTCGGCTCCGGGAGTTTCGTGGCCGTGCAAGGGGCTGACGTAGCCATTGCACCGGGCTGCACGCTGGGCGTGGTCGGTGAGTCCGGATCAGGCAAGTCCACTCTGGCCCTGGCCCTGCTGGGCTTGCAAGCCTTCGAGGGCGAGGTGACGATGGGCGATCAGCCCTGGGGCGCGGGCTCGGCTGCCAACAAGGCCTTGCGCCGACAGGTGCAGGTGGTCTTTCAGGATCCGTTTTCTTCTCTGTCTCCGCGCATGACGATTGAAGAGATTGTGGGTGAGGGCCTGCGCGTCCACCACCCGGAGATGACGCAGACTGAAAGAAGGAAGCAGGTGGTTCAGACCCTGGCCGATGTAGGTCTGACCGAGGCCCAGTTCGCTGGCCTGCTGATGCGCTATCCACACGAATTTTCAGGGGGGCAGAGGCAGCGCATTGCCATCGCTCGCGCGCTGGCGGTGCAGCCCCGCCTGTTGATCCTGGATGAGCCGACCAGCGCGCTGGATGTCACTGTGCAAAAACAGGTCCTGGGCTTGCTGCAGCGCCTTCAGGGCGAGCGCGGTCTTAGTTATCTGCTGATCACCCATGATGTGCAGGTGATCGAGGCCATGGCTCATGAGGTGATGGTGATGAAGGACGGCGAGGTGGTCGAGCAGGGACCGGCTTTGCAAGTGCTTGCGCAGCCTCAGCACCCCTACACCCGCATGCTCGTCAATTCGGCCTTCCAAACGATGCAGTCGACTCAAGCCGGCCTGACCTGAGAACTTGTTATTTTTTCTGGATTTGTCTTCAGTGGTCGATTTTCAGTCTGTGGGTGGACCGCCCGCTCGTCATCCGCCTGCACCCTGAAACTTTGCTTCAAGCACTAAATTCCTATACAATCTAAAGCTTCACGACCAAATGGGCGGGTTACCACCGC
>CAZATV010000085.1:0-12765 GCA_964488145.1 uncultured Polaromonas sp. | reverse complement strand
ACCCGCGTGGGCAAGCTGCCGGGCCTGGAGTCGGTGCAGATTCAGGCCTGGGCGGTGCAGGAGGCGGCCGCCGATGGTGGGGTGAAGATCCCCGAGATCGACGGACTCATCAACCTGGACCCCTATGCCATTCCCAACTCGATGTTCTCGTCGACGCTGGTGGAATACTTGGGCCTGCGGCCCCGGTTCATCAGCACCGTCGATGTGGGCGGCACGGTCACTGCCATGACCATGCTGCAGCAGGCGGTGTGGGCGATCGAGTCAGGGCACTGCGAGATTGCGGCCTGCGTTTATGGCGAGAACACGCTAACGGGCCGGCCCGAGGGTGCACGCGGCCTGGCCTTGCGCAATCTGCTCGGGGGTGAGGAATGGGAAGAACCCTTCGGGCTGCATGGCATGGTGGTGCCCTATGCCCTGCTGGCGCAGCGCTATCTGCATGAGTATGGTGCCAGCGAGAAAGATCTGGCCGAGGTGGCTTTGATCACCCGCCGACACGCACTGCTGAACGACAACGCGCAAATGCGCAAGCCAATGTCCATGGACGACTATCTGGCCAGCCGAATGATTGCCAGCCCCTTGCGGCTGTTCGACTGCTCGCAAGTCTCCGATGGCGGCGGCGCGCTGATCCTGATGAGCCGTGAACGCGCGCTGGCGCGTGGACTCAAACCGGTCTATATCCGCTCGATGGCCATGCGTTCGACCCACAACAGCGTGGCACAGACCCCCGACCTGGCGGATTTAGGCATGGCCGCGGCCGGCCGTGATGCTTTTGAATCAGCTGGCATCGGGCCGCAAGATCTACAGGTAGCGCTCTTGCACGATGCCTTCACGGTCTCTGTGCTGATCACGCTCGATGCCCTGGGTTTCTCGCCGCCGGGCGGCGCCGGAGATTACCTGCGCGCCGGCCACGCCAGTCTGGGCGGGCGCTGTCCGCTCAATCCGCACGGCGGCTTGCTGTCGCAGGCGCATATCGGGGGCATGCTGCATGTGACCGAGGCGGTGCACCAGCTTCGCGGCACCGCTGGCAGGCGACAAGTCCCACACGCCCGGCGTGCGGTCGTCAGTGGCAACGGCGGCGTGTTTTCCGTCTGTGGCGTCATGGTGATGGAGGCCTGAGCATGCACACCCACGAGCCCTTGCTGGCCGAGCGGCCCCCAGCCACCGAAGACTCGCGGCCCTTCTGGGAAGGCTGCAACCGACAGCAGTTGCTGCTGCAGCATTGCAAAAGCTGCGGCCATGTCTTCTATTACGCCAGGCGCCTGTGCCCGGCCTGCGGCGACACCGAGCTGGCATGGCAAGCGGCCAGTGGCCGAGGCCAGGTCTACAGCTACAGCCAGATTCATGTGCCCTTCCAGGGGCCGCATTGGCAAAACCAGTTGCCCTATTCAGTGGTGTTGATCGATCTGCTGGAGGGCCCCCGCATGCTCAGTCGCTGGTTGGCGCCCAAGGGTGAGGTGCCTCGAATCGGCCAGCGCGCACAAGTGGTGTTTGTGCAGGTGGAGCAGCAATATCTGCCGTTTTTCTGCGCAGATCCGCAGGCTTAGCCGGTCTGGGGTTTGAGGCGAAGACCCTCGCAAACCGTGACTTCCCGGTGGCGGGAGGCATCAGCCACCGCGCAGCATTCGGTGCGGCCGGTGACCGCAGTTCCACCCCCCCCAGCGCTCGAGCGAGGCCCTGATAATCCGGAATAAATCATCCCCAGCGTCCCTCCATGCCATGAACACCGACCGATTGCCGCCCATTCCCACCTCTGAATGGACCGACGCGCAGCGCCGCGAGGCGCAGGCCATCATCGATGGGCCGCGGGGGGCCCTGGTTTCGCCCTTTATCCCTCTGATGCGCAGCCCGGAACTCATGGGCCATGCCCAGCGCATGGGCGAATACCTGCGCTACCGCAGCACTCTGCCGCTGCGACTGTCGGAGCTGGCCATCTTGATCACCGCACGTCACTGGTCGCAGCAGGTCGAATGGGCCATCCATGCCCCGATTGCCCTGAAGGCCGGCGTGACAGCGAGCACCATCGAGGCCATTTCTCAGGGGCGGCAACCCCCGGCGTTGGCCGATGATGAAGCGGCCCTGTACGCGTTTTGCACCGAGCTTCATCACAACCGCGGCGTGAGCGACGCCAGCTGGCAACGGGCACTTGCGCTTTTTGGCGAGCCGGGGGTGGTCGATCTGATCGGCATCAACGGCTATTACACCCTGCTGTCGATGGTGATGAACGCCAGCCGCACCCCCACACCGCCGACGACCGTGGCGCCCCTGCCCCACCTGGCCGGCTAAAGCCCGCCATTGACGCGAACCTTCGCTTTCTGCGACCATGGTGCGGTGAACACGCCCTCCTTCCTGCGCCGCCTGCTTGCCCTGCTGGGCGTCTTCGTGCTGGCCGCGCTCTCGGGCTGCACCGATCCAACCGACATCCGGTCCAACCACGAGATCGTGCGCATACCCCCGCTGGGCCCGTCCAATGGGCCTGAACCCATGGTGCGGATGAACAGCAAGGAACTGCCTGACGCGCCGGTCGTCTACGAGCAGATCAAGGTGGACTACTACAGCTGTGCCGGGGTGGTGGGCGAATGGTTCTTGCAGCTGGTCACCGCCGAAATGAATTTTCTGGCCCGCAACCACGGCCTGGAGCGGGTCGACGGCTCGGCTTGCGCCCTGGGCGTGACCAAGTCGGGGGTGGGGACGGGTCGGATCAAGCTCCATCTGTTTCGCAGCGCCACCGAAGCCAACGAATGCGTATTCAGGAACAAATGCGATCTGGCTCGCAATGTCACACTGATCCCGACCACCAAAGCCGTTCTGCGCTCCTACTTTCTCTCCGACCTGGATGGGGAGAAGTTTCACCAGCACTGCCTGGCCCCGCCCGACCTGTGGCACAAGGGGGTGAGCTGCGAATACATCGGCCTGGAGGCGGCCCTGGGCATCGAGCGGACCCGACGGTGAGCAGCCGGGGACTCCATTGCGCAGGGGACGGCGCCCCTGACACCGCACTCATCGGCCTGGCCGGGATGGGTCGGAGCCGCGCCCTCGCAGCGATGCGGTCTTGGAGAGTCAAGCCTTGAGCCACAAGGGCGCGGGGTCCTGGCCGCGGGGCAGGACCCTGCCGATCACGGCGGCCTGGCCATAACCAGCTGAATGCAGAGCCGCCAGGCAGGCATCGGCCTGTGCGGCCGGCACTCCGGCCAGCAGCCCGCCGGCTGTCTGCGGATCAAAAAGCAAAGGCAGGACTGCATGCCCCGCCGGCACCGATCGCAGGGCTGTCCCAGCCTGGGCATTGGCCGCGTGCAGGGAGCTCAAATGCCCGGCCGCTGCGGATGCGAGCGCCCCTTCGAGCACCGGTAGGGCCGATAGATGCAACTCAACATCCACACCCGAAGGGCGAATCATCTCCAGAAGATGACCCACCAAGCCAAAGCCGGTCAGGTCGGTGCAGCTGCGCACGCCATGGGCTCGCAGAATCTGCGAGGCCTTTTGGTTCGAGAGCATCATGGTCTCCAGCGCCGCATCGATCCACTGGCCGCGTGCGCGCAGTTTCTGGTGGGCCACCAGCAAAACACCGGTCCCCACCGGCTTGGTCAGCAGCAACAGGTCACCGACCTGCAAGCCCCCTTTGGTCATCAGGCCCTGCAAGGTCTCATCGACCCATCCGTTGACCGAAAAGCCCAGCGCCAGTTCACGGCCTTCGGCGGTATGACCGCCAACCAGGGCACAGCCGGCTTCGTCCAGAGTCTGCAAGGCGCCGCCCAGCATCTGCACCAGCAGGTCTTCGGTACGTGACTCCAGGCCGGGCGGCACCGTGGCCAAGGCCAGCGCACTGTGGACCTGGGCTCCCATTGCGAACAAATCGCCCAGCGCATGATGGGCGGCAATACGACCAAAGACGAAGGGATCGTCGATGAAGGCGCGGAAAAAATCCACCGACTGCACCAGCGCCTTGCCGGCCGGCACACGCATCACCGCCGCATCGTCGCCCATCCCCAGCAACACCTCGGAGCGCGTACAAGACTGCCGCGGCAAACGGGCCAGCGCACGCCCGAGCACCGAGGCGCCCACCTTGGCCCCGCACCCGCCACAGCGCATGGCCTGGGCTGACAGGGCCTGCAACTGCTCGTCCTCTTCTAACGGTAAGAAGGGTTTGGCCGCAGTCGACGTCATGGGTGCAGGCAGATCGGAAAAACGGGCCATGAAGCGGCGGTCGATCCAGTCTTTCCATCGCCAAACCCAATGGCCTGCGGCGAAAAAAGAGCCACGCGAGGCGACTGCCCGTACATCGCCGGTGCCGATCAGGGCCAGCCAACGACGCTGCGGCCGATAGGGCCGCAGCGGCTGCGCCATCAGACTGCGGCGCAAATTGTCATGGAGCAGCGGTCCCTGACGCACAGCGAACACGCCCGCTTTTTCGACCACGCCGTCTCTGAGGCTGGCCACATCACCGGCCGCAAACACGTTTTCATCGCTGACGCTCTGCAGCTTCTCATTGACCCTGATGAAGCCCGCCTCGTCCAACGCCAGGCCGGTGGATCGCAACCAGGGCGCACCGGCGGCCTGCGTGACCCAGACCACCTCATCGGCATCGAAGACCTGACCGCTGGCCGTCTGCAAGCACCCCGCCCAGACCTGGGTGACAGCCTGGCCGACATGCACTTGCACGCCGCGCTGCTGCAAGAGGCGCAAAAAATAGCGCCTGACCCACGGGTTGTGGGTCGGCAGTATCTGCGGCGTGCTGCTGTAAAGATCAAACTGCAGTTGCGCCGCATCGCGCCCGAGTTGCTGCAACTCACGGTGCAAGCGCGCCTGCATGGACAGCACCAATTCCACGCCGCCGGCCCCCGCGCCCACCACCGCCAGCCGCATCCGGCCAGGCCGGGCGCGCACCCGCTCGAGCAAGCCCAACCAATGCTGATGGAATCGATGGATGGGCTTGACGGGCACCGCATGCGCTTGCGCACCCGGCACGCCCAGGTTCGGGGTGGCGCCGATATTGATGGACAGGCGGTCGTAAGGAACCGGCGGTCGGCCCTGACAGATCACCTGCCGGTTGTGCAGGTCCAGCCCCGTGACCTCGGCACGAAAGAAACGGGCGCCGGCCGCCTGGGCCAGGGTGCGCAAATCAAGATGCACCTGGTCAAAGCTGTACAGGCCGGCCACATAGCCCGGCAGCATGCCCGAATAGGGGGTGTGGGTGTCGCGACCGATCAGCGTCAGACGCACGCCGGGCAGGGGCTGCATGGCCCAGCGGCGAAGCACAACGGCGTGACTGTGCCCACCGCCCACCAGGACCATGTCGCGCAAGACGGGTTGATCAGAAAGCTGCATCGGCACAGGGACAGAAAGGCTGATTGTCGCCCCGATCGCACGCGGCACCCGGTCACTCAGGGCCCTATCGCCGCGGAGGCCGCGGGCCCCACACAGCCCTGAACGAGACCCCCGGGGAGTGGGTCCGTCGCCCTTGGCGCGATGGACACGATTGGCAATCGATCCATCAACCGCGCCGCCAGGCGTGCCAGCGTTCCAGCCAGACGGTTATCCAGCCGGGCTGGCGCGCGCGCTGGTGGGCGCCGGCGGCCAGCCGGGCGATCTCGGAGAGCGTCGGATAGGCATGCACATTGGCCAGCACCTTCCTGAGCCCCAGCCCGTTGTTCATAGCCAGCGTGAATTCGGACAGCAACTCCCCGGCATGCGCGCCGACGATGGTCACGCCCAGCAGGCGGTCGCTGCCTGCACGGGTGATGAGTTCGATGAAGCCACTGCGCCGACCGTCGATGATGGCCCGATCAAGTTCAGCCAGATCCACCCGGGTGACTTCGGGATCCAGGCCTTGCGCCTGGGCTTGCTGCAGGGTGCATCCGACCCGCGCAATTTCAGGATCCATGAAGATGACCTGCGGTATCAGCACCCGGTCAGGTCGAAAGCGCCACAAACCCTGCAAGGCGTTGAGGGCAGCATGCCAACCCTGGTGGGCTGCTGCAGAGGTCAGCTGCAGGCCCCCGGTCACGTCGCCTGCGGCAAAGATGCCAGGCACGGCCGTCTCGAGGCCCTCATCGAGCTCGAGGGACTGCACGCCGAGCTCTTCAAGACCCATCCCTTGCCAGCGCGGCTTTCGACCCACGGCCAGAATCATCAAGTCAAACGGGATCGAGGCCGGGCCGCCCGGCGTTTGCAAGAGGGCCAAGGGCGGCTGACCCGCCCGGCATTCAAGCAGCTGGCTGTCCAGCAACACTTGAACACCGGCAGCTTCCAACGCATCCCGCGCTCTCTGGCTCACCGCTGGCCCCTCCTGCGCCAACAGGGCTGACCCGCGTTCGACCAGGGTAACGACCCCGCCGAGTCGCGCCAGGGCCTGCGAAAGCTCGCAACCCATCGCACCGCCGCCGAGCATCACGATTCGATCGGGCCTCTTCGGCAAGCCCGCCAGGTGATCCCACAAGGTGTCGCTGGTGACCGCACAGACCTGGTCCAGGCCGGGCACCTTGGGGCGGATGGGCTCGGAGCCTGTGGCCAGCACCACGGCCCGCGTGGTCACCAGCTGGCGGTCGGTGTCGGTGGTGATCTCGACCGTCCAGGGATTGAGGATGCGGGCCCGTCCGATCCGAACATCCACGCCGAGGCCGGTGTAGCGCGCCACACTGTCATGGGGCTCGATCTCGCGGATGACCTGCCGCAGGCGCTGCATCAGCACCGGCCAATCGAGCTGGGCCGGGCCCACTTGCAGACCATGCTGCGTCGCCTGCTGTATCTGCGCCATCTGACGGGCTGCCTCGATCAGCGTCTTGCTGGGCACGCAACCTCGATAAAGACAATCGCCTCCCGGTCGGTCTGCCTCGACCAGTGTGACCTGCGCTTTCAGGGCGCGGGCCATGTAGGCGCTGACGAGACCGCCTGCACCGGCCCCAATGACCACCAGGTTCCGATCGAACCGCTGGGGACGCTGGGCACGCCAGGGGCGCAGGGCGCGGCTACGGCGCCACAGCGGCAGGATGAATCGCACCAGCAAAGGCATCAGGGCCAGCAGGGTGAGTGCCAACAACAGATCGCTCGACCAGAGGTCACCCGTGGCCGACAGGGTGGCCAGAGCTGTCCCGGCCTGCACATAGACCAGGGTGGCCGGTGCCATGCCGAGCAAGGTCAGCAGGGCATAGGTGCCCACCGGCATGCGGGTCAGGCCCATGGCCAGGTTGACCAGAAAAAAAGGCATGACCGGCAGCAAGCGCAAGGAAAGCAGGTAGAAACCACCGTACCGAGCCATGCCGCGCTCGAAGGCCAATTGCCATGGGCCCAGGCGGCGACGCGCCAGATCAACCCACAGATAGCGCGCCATCAGCATGGCCAGGGTGGCCCCCGCTGTGGCCGAGCACAGCACCAGCACCAGTCCGACCTGCAAGCCGAAGATGGCACCGCCGGCCAAGGTAAGAACAGCTGCCGATGGCAGCGACAAGCTGGTCAAAACCAGGTAGAGCGCCACATAGGCGCCGCGAACCTGCCAAGGGTGCTCGGCATGCCACTGGGCCAGCGTCTGCTGATGCTCGCGCAAGGCCTGCAGGGTGATCTGCTCGCTTGCGAAATAGCTGCCAAGGACCACGCACAGCAAAAAGCCGCCCACGCACCCGACCCACCACCTGGGCATGCGGCGCGCACGCTGCGCAATTGGAGCTGGCTGGGGCATCAAGGCAAAGTGCTGGGGGCAGTGGCTGCCCAAAGGACTGTAGCACCCGACCCTGCGCCTGCGCCTGCGGCTGAGCTTGCGAGCGCAGCACCCTCGGGGCTGCGGGGTCAAGGGCTCTTGTGAGGTGCGTCGGCCGGCCCGTTCCTGCATGAAGGGTAAAACCCAGGTGTCCGTTTCCAACGCATGAGCTTGCCTTGGAGGGCGATAGGACTAGGATGGACGTTTGCCCCATCGGAGTGCCCTGCCATGATTTCTCCGCTTTTGACAGCTCAGCAACCCGAGCCGTCCTTGCCCGCTTCAGACCTGAGGCAGGAAGCCGCGCGCTATGCCCTGATGCGCCGGCTGGCGCCAGCCTTGCGGCACCACCTGGCCGGTGAGTTCCAGCCCATGAGCATCATGGCGGCCCTGATCGAACGTCAGCTCAAGCAATCTGGCCCTTCAGACCCCCTGGTCGAGCATGCGGTGGCGCTGGGGCAGTTATCCCGAAAGGCGGCTGCGCGGTGCATGAGCCTGATGAGCTGGCTGGTGCCGACGGCCGAGGCATCAGCCGATCTGCAGACGGCGGTGGAGGAATGCCTGCAAATGGTGAGCACCGGCTTGCGTCTGCAAGGCCTTCATCTGTTTCACCATCCGCACGACAGACCTCTGCGCGTTGCGGCGTCGGTCACCCGGACGGTCCTGCCGGCTGCCGTGCTACATCTGGGCGATAGCGCCCGCGGAGCCGGGGATCTGCATCTGCGCGTGCACAAGCAAAGTCGAAAAGTGCTGATCGACCTAGAGCTCGAGGCCAGCGACCGGCCGGTCGAACCCGCCCCGGTGGCAAGCTATCGGCCGATTCAATGGGGCGATCTGCAGGCCCTGGCCGAGGCCGAGAACGTGGGACTGGAAGCGCTGAGCAAGGGCTTGCGACTGCGCCTGAATGCGGGCACCTGAGCGCGGCGCCCCAGGCCTTGGGGCTGCAGCATCACCCCGGGCGCCCTTCGGGCACAACTCGATCAGGCGGTCTGCGTCACCAGTCGATAAGCCGATGCGCTGCCGGGTGGCTCCGGCTCGAGCTGCCAGCGACTGCGGTGAAACTGTGCCACCGCCGGTCGATGCGCAATGGAGACCAGTGCGCCGCCCTGGCTCTGGATCATCGCCTGCAGCCGGGCATACAGAGTCTGTTCGGCCTGAGGATCGAGGGCGCTGGTGGCCTCATCGGCGAACACCCAGCGCGGACGCTTGAGCAGCACCCGAGCCAAGGCCAGGCGCTGCTGTTCACCTCCGGATAATTTTTGCGTCCAGGCGTCCTCATCGTCGAGTCGCATCGCCAATTGGGGCAGCAAGGCCTCGCGCAGGGCCTGCTCGAGCTGCGAGTCGGTGTAGCGTCCCGACGACTCCGGGTAAGACAGCGCTTCGCGCAAACTGCCATCAGGAAAGTACGGACGCTGCGGAATGAACATTGCCTCGGCGGGCATCTGGATCCGGCCGCGGGCAAACGGCCAGATCCCCGCAAAGGCTCGGAACAATGTGGATTTGCCACTGCCCGATGGGCCTTGCAGCAGCACACTGTCTCCGCTGTGCACCTGCAGATGGATGTTGGACAACAGCTGCCGGCCATCGGGTAGGGACAGGTCCAGACCCTGCGCCTGCAGAGACGGGGCCCGGGCATCCATCGGCCGCTCAAGCGCCTGACTGCGTTGCGCACCCATGTGCGCCTCGAAACTGGTCAACCGGTCGGTGGTGGCTCGCCAAGCGGCCAGGGCTGGATAGTTTTCGACAAACCAGCTCAGCGCATCCTGAACCCGGCCGAAGGCCGAAGCGATCTGCATCAGCTGACCCAGGGCAATGGCACCACTGAAAAACCGTGGCGCCGCCACGATAAAGGGAAACACCACGGCGGCCTGACCAAAGAAGTTGGTGAACCACAGCAGATTTTTTTGCTTGCGCATCAAGGTGAGGTAATTGCCCAGCACCCGCGAGAAGCGCAGATCCAGATGGGTGCGCTCGACCGTCTCGCCTGCATCCAGGGCAATCGACTCGCTGTACTCACGCACCCGCACCAGATGATGCCGGAAGTCGGCCTCGTAGCGCTGCTGTGCAAAGTTGAGCGCAATCTGCGGTCGACCAATGTAGTGGGTGATGATGCTACCGACCAGGCAGTACAGCACGGCCATCCAGACCATGAAACCCTCGATGGTGTAGGTCTGCGCGCCCACCGTGAAACTAAATGGCCCCGACAAACTCCAGAGAATGCCGACGAAGCTCACCAGCGTGACCACCGCATTGAGTAGCCCCATGCTCAGGGACACGGTGTAATTGGTAAAGAGGTTGAGGTCCTCCTGGATGCGCTGGTCCGGGTTGTCGGGCGCGGCTGACTCGCCGGCATAACGGGCCAGCTCCATCCGATAGAAGCGGTGTCCGTCCAGCCACCGCTGCAGATAGTGCTGCGTCATCCAGGCCCGCCAGCGAATCTGCAGCAACTGCGTCAGGTAGAAGCGATAGACCGCAATCAGAATGAAGCCGAAAGCCAGATAGCTAAAACGCAGCAGCTCGCGCCAGAAGACCGCCTCGTTCTTGTCCTGGAGAGCGTCATAGAACAGACGGTTCCAATCGTTGATCAGCACCAGCATGTAGACCGCAGCCAAATTGAGGGCCACGATGGCCGCCAGCAGGCCGCGCGCCTGCCAGCGCTGTTCAGACCGGAAATAGGGCAGGGTCAGCGCCCAGACCCGCTGGAGAAAAAGTTTGAAGTCGTGGAGTTTGCCGCGCATAGGAAAAAGGTCAGCAGATCAGGAAGATCCTGATCGTACCGGGCATCCGTCGCGTCGTGGCCGTTCGATAGCGCCGGGGGCGGCGCTCCCACGCATCAGGCGGCGGCCAGGCTCTTCTCGCGCCAGCGCAGAATCAAGAGCGCCACCACACCACTGGCCATTAACCACATTGAGACGTGAATGGCTTTCTGGCTGATGGCGTAGGTAACGCTCGAATAAGTGAGCCAGGCGCAGGCGGCACAAAACACGACCGGCAGCAAGGGGTACAAAGGAACCTTGAAGGGACGCTCGGTTTGTCCATCGGTCTGACGCAGCCAAATCACCGACACCCCGACCATGAAGAGAAAGCCCCAGAACACCGGCGCGGTGAACTCCACCATGGCCGAGAAGCCGTCGGCCTCTTGCGTGCCCAGCAGGATCAATGCAACGCTGATCAGCCCTTGCATCCAGAAAGCTTGTTTGGGGCTGCCAATCTGAGCCTGCCATTGCCCGAGCTTGCTCAGCGCGTTCCAGTCCCGGCCCACCGCGAAATTGGTCCGGGCACCGACGATCATGGTGGCGTTGATACTGGTCAACGCAGCAATCGCCACGAACAGGCCCAGCGCCTTGTGAGCCCAGGGACCGAAGGCCAGACCGAGCAGATCCGATGCGGCCGTCTTGCTCGTGCTCAGACCCTTGAGACCCAAGCCCATCAGAAGCGCCAGATTAACCAACAAGTAGATCGCGGTCAGCGCAGCCATACTGGCCACGATCACCCAGACCATGGTGCGCGGACCTCCGCGCACCTCAGCCGAGACATAAGCCGATTCATTCCAGCCGCCGAAAGTCAGCAGCACGAAGACCAGACACAAACCCCACTGGGCCGGGGCTGGTGCCTGCACAAACCATTGAATCACGCCGGATGCGGGCGCATCGACCCAAAAGCCCGCCACGATCACGGCCAGAAGACCGATGACCTCCAGTCCGGTGAGTAAGGCCTGTACCCGGGACGAAGCCTGGATACCGATCAGATTGACGGCGGTCAGCCCAACCACGATGGCCAGCGCCCAGATGGCGCTGGAGTAGGCCCCCAGCGGCACCAGGGTGCTCATGTAATCCCCAAACACAAAGGCCAGAAGCGCAATCGAGCCGGTGTTGATGATGGTCGCCCGGGACCAGGCATACATGAAGGACAGGTCACGCCCGAAAGCACGCTGCAGAAAATGGTAGTCGCCGCCCGCATGCGGGTAGGCGGTACACAACTCGGCATAGCACAGCGCGCCCGCAATGGAGATCAGGGCGCCGGCCAGCCAGAGCACCAAAGCCCAGCCTGCATCACCGCTGATACCGGCCACCAGGGAAGGCGTCTTGAAGATGCCCGCCCCGATGACAATGCCCACGATCAGCGTGATGGCGGCAAAGGGGTGAAGCAGACGCAGCGGCTGTGCGTTGTCGTTCGAACTCACGGCAAAAGACTTTCTCGGGGTCACCTCCCCGCTAACTTAAAGCTTGGTGGCCTCGACTGAAACCTGCGAGCCCGAGGTGGAGACGGTCCCGCTGATCCGGTTACCCGAGACACGACCCGTGAACGTGTGGACCACACGGTCAGGGGTGCTGAATTGGAAGCTGATTTCCTCGCCCCGCAGCTTGGCACCCAGCAAAGGCAGGGGCACGCTGGCCCGGGTCAGGGTGCCGCCAATGTTTTGGTAGCTCTGGCGCAGGCTCATGCGCACCGGCCCGCCTTCCAGGCCAGTCATCATCCAGTCGCCATCAACCTGCGCGGGAACGATCCAGAAATACCCACGCGCAAACTCATGGTTCATGGTCTCATCGGGCTCCCAGTCACCCATGGTGAAGGCATGGGAGACGATACGGGTGCCCGGCTTCATCTTGAGCAGGGTCGGACGCAGTCGCAGGTTGAGGTCAGGCAGCAGGTACAGCGTGACGACCGTGGCCGAAGAGAAATTCTCCTGGAAGATGTCGCCGGTGATGATGCGCACCTTATCCGTCATGCCGGCCTCTTTGACCCTGCAGCGGGCGTAATCAGCCATCTTCGGGTTGTATTCGATGCCCACCGATTGAGCGCCGAACTTGCGGGCGGCGGTAATGGCAATGATGCCGTCGCCAGCACCCAAGTCAAAGACGCGGTCTTGCGGCGTGACTTTAGCCGCCGTGAGCATCTTGTCGATCAGGCCCTCGGGGGTCGGGATCCAGATCACATCCTTGCCGGCTTGCCCCCGGGTGGGCGCCAACTGCTGGCACGGGTCCGCCCAGGCAGAACTGAGGGTAAACAGGCCAGCCAGCAAGGCAAGCATCGATTGTCGGAAAGCGATCACGTTCGACTCCTGTTGGAAAAGTTGTGGA
>CAZATV010000084.1:0-12865 GCA_964488145.1 uncultured Polaromonas sp. | reverse complement strand
GCCCAGACCTTTCCGAGCAAGCAAGTCACCTTGGTGGTGCCCTTTCCGCCTGGCGGTGGCCCGGATGTGGCGGCTCGGGTGATCGCGGAGAAGCTGGCTCCGCGCTTGGGTCAGCCGGTGGTGGTCGAGAATCGGCCAGGCGCAGGCGCGCTGCTCGGGGCAAGTTTTGTGGCCAAGGCTGCGGCGGATGGACACACCCTGCTGCTCACGCCCAACACGATGGCGATTTCGCCGCACGTCTTGCCTGCGGGCGCTGGCGGTGGCGTGGATGTCAACCGCGATCTGGTGCCCGTGATTGCGCCGGCCACCACACCCCTGGTACTGGTGGCCAGCCCACAGTTGGGCGTGAACAACCTCAAGGGCCTGCTTGAACAGGCGCGCAAGCAGCCGGGTCTGGCCTATGGCAGCCCCGGTAACGGATCGCCGATGCATTTCGCCGGCGAGATGTTCAAGCGATCTTCGGGTCTGGACCTGATGCATGTGCCTTATCGGGGCGTGGCTCCCTCGCTCACGGCGGCTCTGGCCGGTGAGGTCAAGCTGCTCTACACCGGAGTCGGTGGGGCGCTGCAGCACATCAAGTCGGGCAAGCTGGTGCCGCTGGCCTTGACCGAGAGGAACCGCTCCAGCCTGTTACCCGATGTGCCGACCGCCACCGAGCAGGGTGTGGCCAACGTCGAGGTCAATGCTTGGTACGGCGTGTTTGCCCCTGTGGGCACGCCAGCTGCGGCGATACAGCGCATCAATCAGGAAATCAATGCCGTGATCAAGTTGCCCGACGTGCGTGAGCGCCTGATTGGCGCGGGGGTCGAACCCCTGGGCGGCACGCCTCAGGTGCTGGCCGACTTCATGAAGGCCGATACCCAGCGCTACGGGCAACTGGCTCGAGAGCTCAATATCAAGGCGGACTAAAGCCGTCGCGGCGGCTCCAGCTGATCCCGTCGCGCCCTCAAGCCGTGAAGTCATCGGCCCCCAACTTTCTGCTGTTCATCACCGATCAGCAGCGCGCCGATCATCTGGGCTTTGAGGGCCATCCGGTCTTGCGCACCCCGCATTGGGACGCGCTGGCGCAGCAAGCGCTGCGCTTTGGCCAGGCCCATGCGGCCACCCCGATTTGTCAGCCCAATCGGGCCAGCCTGATGACCGGACGCATGCCCAGCGTTCATGGGGTGCAGATGAATGGCCGCGAGCTCTCGCATGGCGAGTTGACCTTCGTCGAAGTCTTGCGCCGGGCCGGCTGGCGCACGGCCCTGGTGGGCAAGTCGCATCTGCAGAACATCACCGCCGTTCCTGCGGCCTGGCCGGCACAGGCAGCCGCCGCAGCGCCGGATTCGTCCCGTGCTTATCCGGGGCGTTATGGACAGGAGGTGGCGCGTGCCTGGGCCGAAGATGAGAGTTTTGAGCTCGACCTGCCCTACTACGGGTTTGAGCAGGTCCAGCTGACCCTTGGGCATGGGGATGATCAGCAAGGCCATTGGCGGCGCTGGCTGGCCCGACAGACCCTTGACGCCCAGCGGCTGATTGGCCCGGCCCATGCGTGGCCCACGCCCGACTGGGCGCTCACGCGCCTGGGCCAGGCTTGGCGCACCCGGTTGCCGGAGGAACTGCATCCGACGCGATGGATTGCTGATCAAAGCTGCGCCCTGCTTGAGCAGTACGCGCGAGGCGGTGAGCGGTTTTTCTTGCAATGTTCCTTTCCCGATCCGCACCATCCCTTCACCCCCCCGGGTCGCTATTGGGGTTTGTATGCGCCGGCCGACGTGCCCTTGCCGGTGAGCTTTGATGCGCCCTTGCACCGCCCGCCGCCGGCCATTGAGGCCCTACGCCGCCAGCGGGCACAGTCACCCTCATTCCGGCCGGCGTATGCTGCTTTTGCGGCCACCGAGCGGGAGGTGCGGGAAGCGCTGGCGCTCAACTTCGGCAGTCTGGCCTTCATCGATGAGGCCATCGGCCGCGTGATGGCCACGCTGGTGCGGCTGGGACTCGATGAGGACACCGTGGTGATCTTCACCAGCGATCATGGCGACCTGCTCGGAGACCGTGGATTGCTTTTCAAGGGCGGGCTGCATTACGGCAGCATCACCCGGGTACCGCTGCTCTGGCGCGAAACGGCGGCGCGTCGTCGGCCGGCCTTGCGTCAGGACCTTGTGCAAACCACCGACATTGCCGCCTCTGTCTTGAAGCGTGCGGGCTTGCCCACCCCGCATGGCCTTCAGGGGCGCGACCTTTTGAACGACGGGCCTGCCCGTCATGGTGTGGTGATCGAGGAGGAGAGCCAGCGTGCAGATTTCGGTCTGGATCGGCGATTGCGCATGAGAACCTGGCGCACCGCGCAGCACCGACTGACCGTTTACGAGGGTCAGGACTGGGGCGAGCTTTACGATCTGCAGTCGGATCCGCACGAATTGCGCAATCTCTGGTTCGAACCGGGCAGCCGAGCCCTCAGACATGAGCTGAGCGAGCAATTGCTCAGAGCCATGCTGGCGTCCACTGACGACAGTCCTCGACCGACGGCATCGGCCTGAGTTTTAAAGGCGGCCGCCTTGCCGTGAGGGCACGGCATCTGCGGCATCTGCGGCATGTCGGCGCTCCAGCGCTGCCGCCTTGCGGCACGATCAAGGTGTGGGGTTGTGGGGGCGCCGCCCTCGGCGCGATGGGGCGCCGGAGCCAGCGCAGCCTCGCCGCGAGGGCGCGGCGCCCGCAAGATCTATCGAGGGCGGTGACTGCGGCCCTCTGGCGAGTCGCTTCAGCCGATGCACGGTCTGTGGGAGCGCCGACCTCAGCGCGATGGCCTTCTCCCAGCGCCGAGGGGATACTTCCGCGCGGAGAACCCGCGTTTCAGAGCTCGAGCACCAGCCGTTCGCTCTTGCAGCCGGAGACGCAGACCATCATGACTTTATGGGCGGCCTGTTCCGAGGGAGTGAGCACCATATCGCGGTGATCGACCACGCCTTCGAGCACCCGCGTCTCGCAGGCGCCGCAGATGCCTTCCTCGCAGCTCCAGGGTACGTCAACTTTGAGTTCAATCAGCATGTCGTGCAGCGTCTTACCGGCTTCGACTTCAAAGTGCAGCCCGCTCTTGCGCAGTTCGACGGCATATTGCGTCCGGGCGTCGTTGGCCGCCTGCACTGGCTTGGCGCTGAAACGCTCAAGGTGCATGTGGGCGATGCCAAGGTCCTTGCAGTGGGCCTCGAAGGCGTCCAGCATGGCGGTGGGTCCACAGGCATAGAAGTGGGTGTCTTTGGCCCGGCGCTGCATCAGCAGGTTGCGCAGGTCGGGCGGGCCTCCAGCCTCGTCGTCGAAGTGCCAGTGCACTCGGGCGCCCAGTGATTTGAGTTCTTCCATGAAGGCGGCTGCAGCGCGGCTGCGCGCAGAGTAAAGCACCTCGTAGGAGCGCCCGAGCTTGGTCAACTGCCGCGCCATGCACAACAAGGGCGTGATACCGATGCCGCCAGCGATCAATACGCTGTGTGAGGCCGACTCGTCGAGCGGAAAATGGTTGCGCGGTGCACTGATATTCAGCGGCGTGGCGATGCGCAGTTGCTCATGGACTGCCCGTGAGCCGCCGCGGCTGGCCTTGTCGCGCAAGACGCCGATCACATAGCGATCGGTCGATCCCGCTTCATTGCAAAGCGAATAGCTGCGCACCAGGCCGGTGGGCAGGTGCAGGTCGATATGCGCGCCGGGGGAGAACGGAGGCAGCGTGACGCCAGCGGCGGGCCGCAGTTCGATGCTGATGATGTCCTGGGCCTCGTGGCGCAGGGTGTGAACCCAGGTTTTCAAGGTATCGGTGGTGGTCATGGGGCAGAGGCTTCAAGCATTGGGGCCGCGCAACAGCGGCCCCAGGACTCATCTTACGCCGGCGGGGTGGCCGCTCAAGTGCTGGCCTGTCGCTCGAGTTGCTGCTGGGCCAGCTTGCGCAGGTGCCGACGCAGGCGCACGATACCCATGTCATGGGCATACAGGTGCTCGCGCTGGTTGGCCTCGGGCTCCATGTTCTCCACCGCCACCCGGTCTTGCTCCAGCACATTCCAGTGCCGCTGCTCGAGCCGGTTTTTGTAAAGAAAACGCCAGGTGTCGCGCTGCCAGCCGCTGACCTTGCGGCAGCGCCAATGGAACACACCGGCTGTGCGCGGACCGATCGGGGTGTAGCTGCCGATGATGGTGAAGTTGCCGCCGGGCCCGCCGGTCTTGGGGTAGGGGATTTCCAGGCGCATCAGGTGGATGCCGGTATCCATCCACTCGGTCCAGTCGAAATTGACATCGCGCTGGCCCTTCTTCTCAAAGATGAAGCCGGTGGGCAACTCGCGGATCTGGAACTCGGCGATCATGTCGCCCTCGCTCATGGAGTGGGACTGCTTGTGCAGGTAGGCGCCGTGCATGGGGTCCATGACGTTGTCGATCACGTAGCGGTAATCGCAGCCCCACTCGGTGTAGCACAGGAAGGAGGACCACTCGGGTGAGGTCAGTTGCTCGGGCAGTTGCAGCGGCGGTGGCGCTGCCAGCCACGGGTCGGTCGCATTGAAGAGAAAAATGGCGCCGTTGCGCTCTGCCGTGTGAAACATGCGGGCGGCGCGCGAACCCTCGAGCTTGCAACCCGGGCTACCGGGCACGCGGGTGACCGTGCCGTCGCAGCGCACCTGTACCCCATGATAGGCACAGGCCAGCCGGTCGCCCAGGTTCACGCCCAAGGACAGCGGCGCGCCGCGGTGAGGGCAGTGGTCTTCCAGGGCATGCACCTGACCATCGGCGCCGCGCCACAGCACAATCTTGTGGCCCATGCGCCGCAGCGATACCGGGGTGCTTTGTACAAAACCGGAAGGGCAGACCGGAAACCACAAATCTTTCAGGCCGTTGGCCAGGGCCGCATCGATCGGATCCGATTGCAGGGCGAGGGTGTCGTGTTTCATCTTCGCTTCTCCGGGCGGTGTCGCATCAGGCGCTCAGGCGGGCCATTTCCCGCTGGTAGTTCTCGGCGGTCCAGGCTTGCCCATCCGGGCCGGCCTGACCGGACTCGTTGAGATAGCGCACCAATCCGTCGAGGTCATGGATGCCGGCGGCAAAGGCGCGTTCAATCGCATCACCCAACAGATTTTCGTAGGCCGTAGGGGTCGCTTGGCGGCTTTGGTGGGTTTCGTTGTAGAGGGTGTTCATGGGTCTCTCAAGGTTTGGGCTTGTCGGTCATGAAGCGGCCGCCGGGGGCTTGGGCATGCGGCTGGCGCCGGGTGTGGCCGTCAATACCGCCTTCGATGGCCCATTCGGCAAACACGGTCGGGCCCGGCGTAAATTCACGCGGCTGCCAGGCCTCGGTCAGTTCGTCCTCATCGGTGTAGTACTCCACCAGCGCACCGGCCGGGCTGACCACATACCAGAACAGGGCCGAGGAAATCGGGTGTCGGCCGGGCCCAAGTTCGGTTTGCCAGCCTTGCCGAGACATGTGCATGCCGCCACCGATGACCTCGTGCAGGTCGCGCACCGTAAAGGCCACATGGTTTAAGCCCTGGCGCGGTTGCGGCGGCTGCAGCAAAAACAAATCATGATGGCCGCCACGCACCGAGCAGCGCAGAAAATGCCCACGGCCGGGATAACGGTCGGAGATCACGAACCCCAGCACCTCTTCGTAAAAACGCGAAGTGACGGCCAGGTCGCGGGTGAACAAGACAACATGGCCCACTTCCACCGGTTGCGCACGATCGTAGGCTGGCGAAGCCTGGTTGATGCGTGGCCGCTGACTCCAGGTGTTGGTTTGCGCTGCTGGCAGATCCAGGGCGCGCTTGCGGCTGACCTGCACGCCGACCGACAGGCCCATCGGATCCCGGCAGAGCAGTCGATTGCCTTCACGCCGCCAGCCTGGCTGATCTTGCATACGGCCCGCCCAATGCTCAAGTTCAGCCGCATCCTGCACCGACCACACCACCTGTCGCAGCGTCGGATCGTTTTCTAGACCCGGGGGCAGGCCGGGGCGCGAGGGATGCGCCACGATCACCCGGCATCCATTGAGGCATTCAAACACCAGCGCCTGCGGCGATTCTTCCTGCAGCTTCAAGCCCCAATCGGTGAAGAAGCGACGGCAGGTCGGCAGGTCTTCCGAGCTGAGGGTGATCTCGTCAATGCCTTGAATACTCATGACACAAGTCGGGCTGGTTGTTTTATACAAGAAACGTAGTTTCCATACAGAAACGACAGGGTGTGATGATGCGCGCAAGACCGGTAAAGGTCAAGAGAGTTTGCCATTGCACAATCGCGGCATGGGGTCAGCGCGCAAGACTTTGGAGAGCCCTCGTGAACTCGGTCGTGAGGCCGGTGTTTCGTCAGAGGATCATCAGGCCATCCGGCTCTGGCTGCGCCTGCTGTCCTGCAGTACGCAGATTGAGCAGTCCATCCGGGCTTTGTTGCGCTCGCAGTTTGGCACCACGCTGCCGCGCTTTGACTACATGGCACAGCTCAACCGTTTTCCCGAGGGTTTGCGCATGACCTCGCTGTCTAGCCATTTGATGGTCACCGGCGCCAATGTCACTGGCTTGACCGATCAGCTGGTGTCCGAGGGATGGGTCGAGCGAGCCCCCGATCCCAGCGATGGCCGAGCCCTGATCGTGCGAATGACACCGGCCGGGCGGGCCTGGTTTGACCGCATGGCCATTGAGCATGAGCGCTGGGTGGTCGAACTGCTGGGAGGGCTGGGCGCCCGCGACATGAAGCAATTGCACCAGTTGCTCGGCAAGTTGCGCGAGAACATGGGCGCCGTCAGGCGCTGACCGGTTTCAGAGCACTTCGCTGGCAAAGTCGGCCAGCCGCGAGCGTTCGCCGCGCGCCAGCGTGATGTGCCCGCCATGCGGCCAGCCCTTGAAGCGATCGACCGCATAGGTCAGGCCGGAGGAGCCTTCGGTGAGGTAGGGCGTGTCGATCTGCGCCAGATTGCCCATGCAGATGATCTTGGTGCCAGGCCCGGCCCGGGTGATCAGAGTTTTCATCTGCTTGGGCGTGAGGTTCTGCGCCTCGTCGATGATCAGATATTTGTTGAGGAAGGTGCGGCCGCGCATGAAGTTCAGGCTCTTAACCTTGATGCGTGAGCGGATCAGTTCGTTGGTTGCAGCGCGCCCCCATTCGCCGGCGCCGGTGTCGTTCTTGGCCAGTACTTCAAGGTTGTCATCGAGGGCGCCCATCCAGGGGCCCATCTTCTCCTCTTCAGTGCCTGGCAGAAACCCGATGTCCTCACCGACCGAGACGGTGGCCCGGGTCATGATGATCTCGGTGTAGCGGCGGTCGTCCAGCACCTGGGTCAGGCCGGCGGCCAGAGCCATCAGGGTCTTGCCGGTGCCTGCGGTGCCGGCCAGGGTCACAAAGTCGATGTCGGGGTCGGTCAGCAGGTTCATCGCAAAGTTCTGCTCGCGGTTGCGCATGGTCACGCCCCAGACCGCATTCTTGAGGTGGGTGTAGTCCTTGAGAGTCTTGAGGACGGCGGTTTTGCCGCGGATCTCGGTCACACGCGCATAAAGCGGCGGCTCGCCGGCCGCCTCAAAGTAGGTGAACTGATTGATGAGCAGACTCTCGACGATGGGCCCGGTGATGCGGTAATAGGTGTGGCTGCCCTGTTGCCAGCTCTCCACCGTCTTGCTCTGCCGGGTCCAGAAGTCCGGCGGCAGGGCCAGTGAACCGCTGTACAGCAGGTCGCCGTCTTCCAGGGTTTTGTCGTTGCGGTAGTCTTCGGTCGACAGGCCCAGGGCGCGGGCCTTGACGCGCATATTGATGTCTTTGGACACCAGAACCACTTCGCGGGGTGCCAGTTCCTTGCGCAGAGCTTCGACCACGCCGAGGATCTGGTTGTCGGCCTTGCCTTGTGGCAGCGCCATCGGCAGTTCGCCGCTGAGAGGTCGGGTCTGGAACAGCAGATGACCACCCGCCTCGCTGTGTCCGGTACTGGCCAGCACCAGGCCCTTGGCAATATCGCTGCCTTCGGCGGCCAGCGCGTCCAGGGTGCGACTGGTTTGCCGCGCATTGCGGGCGACTTCGGTCATGCCTTTCTTGTGACCGTCGAGCTCTTCCAGCACGATCATGGGCAGGAAGATGTCGTGCTCCTCGAATCGGAACAGGCACATCGGGTCGTGCAGCAACACATTGGTGTCGAGCACAAACAGTTTGGTCGGCCCTTGCGACTTGCGCGCCTTGGCGCGGCCGGCTGCCCGGGCCGCAGCGGGTGCAGCTTTTACGGCCGGGCTTGCTGGCTCGTCTTGGGCGGGGGACTCGGCCGGGGGACCTTCCGACTTGCGGCGGGCGCCGGTCCGGGCCGGCTTGGCAGGCTTGTCGGGGCTGGGCTGGAAAGCGTGGGGGTGCTCGGCCTGCGTCTCCTGTCGAGCCAGGGTTGCTTGACCGGGAGTGGAGGCAGCCCGGCCTTCATGCCGACCCGCGCTGCGCGCCGAGTTTTCATAGGCCTGACGGGGGAGCATGCTGGCGCGATGGGTCGGAGCAGGGGGCAGGGGCATGGTGTGCGGGTCTGGATCAGAGGGTCAGGCGGGTGGGGCGCACCGGTTACGCCAGGCGGCCCATCCACCAACGAAAAAGCCGCCGGACGGGCCAGGCGGCTTTATCTGTGGGGCAGTGGCTCTTGCTGCGTTCAAGGGCATGCGGATCATTATGCACGACCCGACTGAAAACGCGCAGCCCCCGCTTCAGCCGGATTTCTTGAGCACCTTGACCGCGGCCAGTACCTCGTCGACATGGCCGGGCACCTTCAGGCCACGCCATTCCTGCTTGAGCTGGCCGTCCACACCAATGAGGAAGGTGCTGCGCTCGATACCCTTGACCTTTTTGCCATACATGATCTTGTTCTTGACCACGCCGAACATGTGGCACATCTTCTCCTCGGTATCGGCGATGAGCTCAAAGGGCAGCCCGAGCTTGGCCTTGAAGTCCTCGTGCGATTTCATGTTGTCGCGCGAGACACCGAAGACGATGGCACCTGCTTTGACGAAGTCTTTGTAGCGGTCGCGAAACTGCATGGCCTCCGTGGTGCAACCGGGGGTGTTGTCCTTGGGGTAGAAGTACAGCACCACGATCTTGCCCAGATGGCTTCCTTGGGTGACCTTGACGCCACCGGTTGCGACCGCTTCGAATTCGGGGATGAGTTTGTTCAGAACGACTGCCATGCTGCGGGGACCCTGACGAAAGATGCTTTGGGCCGGGGGGCCTTTAGTTGTTGTGGCTGTTCGGTGGATCGAGCAGTCCCACCAGGGATCGCCTGGACCGACTTTGGGTCGGGGTCCGACGATGGGTCCTCGCGGGTGTCGAGCTCCACATTTTAGCCTCAAAGTGCGCTGCCTCCCGCCGAGGCAGCCTCTCATGGCAATTCCAGAAGCAAGGCGGCCACCACCTGTCGGCCTTCGCCGGCCAGGATGTTGTAGGTGCGACAGGCCGCCACGGTGTCCATCGTCTCGATGCCGATACGCCGGGCCATCAGGGCACGAAGCTGGGCCGGCGCGGGAAAGCGCAGCCTCGCTCCGCTGCCGAAGATGACCAGTTCAGGGGCCAAGTCGGCCAGGCGATCGAAGTGCTTGGACTCCAGCGCCTCAAAGCGCGCGCACTGCCAGTCAAAGGTCGGACCGCGAGAGTCGATGACCAGGCTGTGGTGCACTTTCTCGGCAGTGCCGCGGTGGCCGATGCCGATCCAGTCGGGGCCGTAGCCCAGGATGGTTGGCGCGTCCGATCGGTCCGGTTGCAGCTTCATGGCGGAATCTTGGCGGTCAGGAGCCCGGTGGCGGCAGGGCCCATCGGCCGGCGAACTGACGGCCTTTGTGTGGTCAAATTATAGGTTTCACTTCGACCGGAGCCCTGGGGCTTGAGGTGGCACGGGGCCGCCAGAGAGTCTCTACCCTGGCCAGCCGGCCTGAACTGCCATGAAGTCCATCACCAAGTCTGCCAAGCTGGCCAATGTGCTCTACGACGTGCGGGGCCCGATTGTGGAGGTCGCCAAGCAGATGGAGGACGAGGGTCAGAAGATCATCAAGCTCAACATCGGCAATCTGGCGCCCTTCGGTTTTGATGCGCCTGAGGAAATCCAGCAGGACATGATCCGCAATCTGCCCAATGCCTCGGGGTATTCGGACAGCAAGGGGATCTTTTCGGCGCGCAAGGCGGTGATGCACTACACCCAGCAGCAGGGGGTGCAAGGGGTGACGCTAGACGACATCTATTTGGGCAATGGGGCCAGTGAACTCATCACCATGGCCACCAACGCGCTGCTTGACGATGGCGATGAGCTCTTGGTGCCCTCGCCCGACTATCCCCTGTGGACGGCTGCGGTCAGCCTCTCCGGCGGCCGGCCGGTCCACTATGTCTGCGACGAGGCCGATGGCTGGATGCCCGACCTGGACGATATTCGCGCCAAGATCTCACCGCGTACCAAGGGCCTGGTGGTGATCAATCCGAACAATCCGACGGGCGCGCTCTACAGCGACGAGTTGTTGCGCGGACTGGTACAGATTGCGCGAGAGCATCATCTGGTGCTGCTGGCCGACGAGGTCTACGACAAGGTGATCTATGACGGGCTCAGGCATACTGCGCTGGCCAGCCTTTCGAGCGATGTGCTGACCCTCACGTTCAATTCACTGTCCAAGTCCTACCGCGCCTGTGGCTACCGGGCCGGCTGGATGGTGATCTCGGGCGACAAGAGCTTGGCGAATGATTACATCGACGGCCTGAACATGCTGGCCAATATGAAGCTAGGCTCCAACGTCCCTGGGCAGTACGCCATTCAGACCGCCTTGGGCGGCTATCAGAGCATCAACGATCTGGTCAAAGAAGGCGGTCGCCTGCGCCGCCAGAGGGATTTGGCGCATGAGCTCATCACCGCCATTCCCGGCGTGAGCTGTGTCAAACCGCAGGCCGCGCTCTACATGTTCCCCAAGCTAGATCCGGCGATTTATCCGATTGCCGACGATCGGCAATTCTTCATGGAAGTGCTCAAGGCCACCCGCGTGATGCTGGTGCAGGGCTCTGGCTTCAACTACCCGGACCACCAGCATTTCCGCATCGTGTTTCTGCCGCATGAGGACGATCTGCGCGAGGCGATTGAACGCATGGCCCGGTTCCTGGAAGGCTGGCGCAAGCGGCACGGTACCCTCGCCGCCAGGGCCTCTTGAGGGCGGCCCTTTGCAGCTCCGGCCGGTTCGGCCAAGACTTGTCATCCATTTTTTCTTAAAGCATCATGAACCATAAAAACCTGGCGCCCATCCGTGTTGGATTGCTGGGCTTAGGCACCGTCGGTAGTGGCGTTTTCACCGTCCTGCAGCGCAATCAGGAAGAGATCACGCGGCGTGCAGGTCGTGGCATTGAGATTGCTGTTGTGGCAGATCTTGATGTGGAGCGCTCTCGTCGATGGGTGGGCGACGCGGTGCCAGTGGTCTCCGATGCCCGAGCCGTGATTGCAGACCCCAAGATCGACATCGTGGTTGAGCTGATCGGTGGCTACGGCATAGCTCGACAGCTGGTGCTGGAGGCCATCGCTGCAGGCAAGCACGTGGTGACCGCCAACAAGGCGTTGCTGGCGGTGCACGGCACCGAGATTTTTGCGGCGGCCTCCCAGAAGGGCGTGATGGTGGCTTTCGAGGCGGCTGTAGCGGGCGGCATTCCCATCATTAAGGCGCTGCGTGAGGGTCTGACGGCCAATCGCATCGAATGGATTGCCGGCATCATCAACGGCACCACCAATTTCATTTTGTCGGAGATGCGCAGCAAGGGGCTCGGTTTTGATGCTGTTCTCAAAGAGGCGCAGCGCCTAGGCTATGCCGAGGCCGACCCCACCTTCGACATTGAGGGCGTGGACGCGGCCCACAAAGCCACCATCATGTCGGCCATTGCCTTCGGCATTCCGGTGCAGTTTGACAAGGCCTATGTCGAGGGCATCACCCAACTGGAGGCACAGGACATCCGATATGCCGAGCAGCTGGGTTATCGCATCAAGCTGCTGGGGATCACCAAGCGGGCCGCCCAGGGCATAGAGCTCAGGGTGCATCCTGCGCTGGTGCCGGCCAAGCGCCTGATCGCCAACGTCGAGGGCGCCATGAACGCGGTGGTGGTGCAGGGCGACGCAGTGGGCACCACCCTTTACTACGGCAAGGGGGCCGGCAGCGAGCCTACGGCCAGCGCGGTGATTGCCGACCTGGTGGATGTGGCCCGACTGCACACGGTCGACCCGCTCAACCGCGTGCCGCACCTGGCCTTTCAGCCCGGCGCCATGAGCGCCTTGCCGGTCCTGCCCATGAGCGAGGTCTGCACCAGCTACTACCTGCGTCTGCGGGTGGCCGACGAGGCCGGCGTGCTGGCCCGCGTGACCGGCATCCTGGCCGGGGCCGGTATCAGCATCGATGCAGTGCTGCAGCGCGAGGCCGATGAAGTGGGCGGCGAGGGCTCGAACCAGACGGACCTGATCATCCTGACCCACGACTGCGTCGAGGCGCGCATGAACGAGGCCATGGCCGCGATGCAGGCCCTGAGCAGCGTGCTTGCGCCCATCATTCGCATCCGCAAAGAGGAACTGGCCTGATGCGCTACCTCTCCACCCGCGGCCATCCCGATCGCAGGCGTTTTTGTGAGATCCTGCTCGAAGGTTTGGCGCCCGATGGCGGGCTGTACCTGCCCGAAAGCTATCCGCAAGCGGGCGATCGGCTGGACACCTTGCGTCAGGTCTGGGTCCATCGCGGCTATGCCGACCTGGCCTTTGAGATTCTCAAGCTCTACATCGACGACATCCCCGAGACGGACCTACGGGACCTGTGCCGCAAGACCTACCGGCCCCAGGTCTTCGGCACGCCCGAGATCGTGCCCTTGCGCCAGCTCGAGCGCGGACTTTATCTGCAGGCTCTGTCCAACGGGC
>CAZATV010000083.1:0-12977 GCA_964488145.1 uncultured Polaromonas sp. | reverse complement strand
ATCGGGCCGCGTTCTTAAATGGGATCGCATGGAATTTGCTCAATCTGAGCATTGCCACTTGGCTGGTGATGCGGGCGCGCAAGGCCGCCAGGGTCGCCAAGCTGGCCTGAGGCCCCTTGCGGATCAGGCCAGCAGACTGGCACGCCCAGGCAGAGCAGCAAGCGGGCCGTCAGGCCACGAGGCATCAAGCGGTGTCGGAGGGTCTGGGCTCGGCCAGCACGACGGCTGCCAGCAGCAGCATGAGCAGCGGACAGGCCATGGCAAACCAGAGGACAGGGTAGGGCAGTTGCAGCAGCCAAAATTCGAGCACCCAAAGGCCCTGTCCCACAGCATGGACCCACAGGAGCCCTCGCCACCAGCTCAGCTTGCGCGTGCTCCACAGGAGGCCGCCCAGACCGATGAGAGAACCGAGCACAGCGAGCCCCACGCCACCAAGGGCCAGCACGGGAGTCTTCAAGGCCAGGGCGGCCTGGCTCGAGGCGGTCTGATGGATCAAATCAAGCATGACCCAGCCGACGGTCATCACGACCGCACTGGAGACTATGGGCAGCCAGCGGCGCCGCCTGGTCCGGCGCGGTGATGTCTCGATCGCGGTCTCTGGCGGTCTTGCAGCTGGCGCGGCTGGACGTTCGGCGACCCCGTCGGCCGACGCCTGAAATGGCCATGACTCGATGGGCTCGGAGCCCGCGGAGGACATTGGCGGCGAATTGCGAGTCCTCGGCACCCGATCGTCGATCGGATCACTCGGCTGGAGCTTGAGGGATGCGGTCGCCCGCAGGGCCGGATCATCGGCGGCGACCGTCATCAAGTGGGCAGGTGCAGACGGATCCGACCGGTGCTTGGGCCTGGGCGTGGGGCGCCAAGCCTGGACCCAGGCTTGCAGTTGCCTCAGGGCCACGCCGATACCTAGCAGGGCCTGATCATCACTTTCCAGATTCAGCAGGGCTCGGCCGAGATCGCTGCGAGGCGACGACGTCCAATCGAGAATTCGCGCGGTGCTGCAAAGCATTTGCCCCAAACCATGGGCGAGCACACACGGTCGGGCGGCGATGACCTCCACCTGCAACTGGCCTGTCCAGTCGGAGCGATAGGTGTCCTGCGGCACGTCGAAACTGCGCTCCCAGTCGGCCGGCTCGGCCAGACCGTGGCGTCGATAGAAGGCCTGCCAATCCTGCTGCAGGGCCTGCCTGAGCAAGCGATGCTGTTCGGCCGAGGGCCGCATCCACAGCGGCTTTTGCAAAGGAAAAAGCGAGCTGACTGCATTGCCAAAGTCAATCAGGGACACGCGCACGCTCTCGTCGTCGGCCGGCCCCACCAGGAAATTGCGCGGAGCGACATCGAGATGCCAGATGCCCAGCTTGCTCACTTCCAAGACCACGCGTATGGATTGAGCCAGCGCATCGAAGACCGGGGACTCTACGCGGCTTTGCGCACCGAGCCACTGAGCCAGGTTGGATCCATCATGGCTCATCTCGAGGTAGCCACGCTCGGCGTGGCTGAGAATGACCCGCGGGACTGCCGCACCTCGCTGATTGAGATAGTCCAGGATCTGGTGCTCGCGCGACTGCGTGTAGCGATCGTCGAACTGCTTTTGAAAGGTGAGGTCCATCCAGGCGCCGACTTTAATCAAAGCTTGAGTAGACCATGACCGCCGACAGATCATCCTGGCAGCCGCGATCGAGCGCCAGGGCCGCCAGCGTCTGGCACAAGTAGTCCAAATCCCCCGATGAAGGCTGATGACGGCCCAGCGCGGAGACGGTCTGAAGCAGTTCCTGATCAGTCAGGCAATCGGCCAAGCCATCGGTCATCATGACAGCAAGACAGCGGCCCCTGGGCGGGAACTGGGCCTGATGGATCACATCGAGCACCTCGGAGCCGACCAACTGGGTCGGGTGACCCCGCGCATCAATGTCCCGAGGCATTTCATGAATCTGGCGCCAGGAGCCCCAGCCACCCCAGCGGCGGGCCAGAAGGACCAGTCGGCTGTCGCCGACGCTGGCCAGCCTTAGGCCGTAGCCGCCGGCTTGCACCGCCAGAACGGTCGCGGCAGTCATGGGGAATCGCTCGATCATCTCCAGATGCAGGTGGCGCAGACTGCACTCAAAGCCTGGCCTTTCCTCCTCAAGCCGCGGGTCCGAGGCCAGAGCCTGGCTAAGCCACAGGGCCGCCTGGCCGCTGTCCGGACAACTGTTGGCCCCATCGCAGAGGACGAAGACCCCCCTCTCGGGGCTGCCAGCATAGGCATCAAAGCCAAGTCGGTCGGACGGGCCGTGATTGATGCAGCGACCGCAGACGAGACTCGTAGCGCTCATACCGCCCGCGGTCTGGGGGTGGGCTCCTGGCCCGTCGATTGGCTATCAACGCACTGCAGTTCGATCACCGGATAGTCGCCCACCGAGTGCCGATCGGCCGGCGGAACCAGGGTGTCCATTGGCACCCCCCCGGTCAGATGGAGACCAGCGCCCGGTTCGAGCAATTGCAGGCAATCGGCACGCAGAACCCGTTGATCGGGGGTGCTGAAGGTCAGGCTCGCTGATCGGGGCACGAAGCAATAAATCTGCCCCAGGAGTTCAAAGACCAGCAACTGGCGCCGGGACGCATAGGTGGCATCGATTTCCACCCCGCGCGCGCCCTGGGCGGCCGGCATGTGCACAACATCTCGCCCGACAATCACAGGCATGGGCAATTGGTGGGTGCGCCGACCCGCGCGGTCATGAACGGTGATGCGCACCTCCCGGCCCGGAGCAGGGCTGGCCGCCAAACCCGGCCCCGCACGCTGTTCGGGCCCCGGGCCTGAGGCGGCCCGACCGAAGGAAGATGCTATCGGCCGGTTCGGCTGCGCCGCAGCCGGGGCCAGCGACGCATTTTTTACCGGCCCCTCAAGTACCGCTTGAGCCTCAAAGCGGACACGGCGGCCTTTGAGGGAGAGGACGAAGCTCTCGTCTTCGGTCTGCGGCTCCAGGGTCTGCTGGTCCAATTCAATCACGGGCACCAGATCGGGGGAGACCCTGACCCTGGCTCCACCGTTGGAGCGATATTCCGATTGCAGGATCTGCCGGAAAAACGACCGGCGGAAATCCGGCTCAATCGACTCGTGGGTCGCGATGAAGTCCTCCATCATCCTTGCTGTCTCGCGATCAAGGGCCTTGATGGACACCCCCTGCAAGAGAAAGTGACTCTCTTGAAGGATGCTGCGCATGTAGCGTCCTTCTTTTTCCTGCAGCGCCTGCGTGATCGCGCTTCCCACAATGGCCTTGATTTCGAACAAGACACCGTTGGCAAAAGAATCAGTCTCGCGAGTGTTCAGGTGCTCGACGCCCTTTTCCTCAGCACGTCGACCGAACAGGCTTTTCAAGTTCATTAGGCTTCTCCCTGGGAGGGCGCAGAGATCAAGAAGTGATCTACAGCCCGAACCCTGATCTGCAGACGATTGTCCAGATCAGGGAATTCTGCTGCAAGCGTGTCGTAGATGACCGCTCCAAAAACTGACTCCGACACTTGCCGGTGAATCGAAAGGGGCACGCTGAGATCCAGCCGCGGGTGCCGTCTTAGGGCCTCTCGGAGAACCAGGCAAGCAGCCAGCAATTGCTGGGCAGCCGGGGCCTGCGGATGGAAGGACAAGCACTGATTCATGGCTTGTTGACCGCCATCAGCAACTCCCGCACGAGCCCCATGCCGATCTGGCTGGCGGCGTGACCTTCGCCCGCAACGGAGCCGGGCATGGCGATGACGCCCAGAGCCAGCACTGGTCCGGCCTCAGGCAGCAATGGCGCCCGCTCGCTCCACTGGCTGAGCGCGCGCATATCGATCAGGGCCGTCAGCAGCGTGGTTCCACCGTACACCTTGTCTTGCCGGCTGACCGTGCCCGTTTTGGCCCAGAGCCCGCAGTCGGTCTTGCAAGGACGGCCCAAAGCCCTTTCCAGGGCGCCGGCCACCGTGCCTGGCCCCTGCCAGCCAGCCTCTGCCGGCTCGACCACCTTGCGCATACCGCCAAGCACTGTCTGGGCCGCCTGCTGCAAGCCGGGCTGCAGACTGTAGTCCGCCGGTTCAACCCCCGTTCCAAAATCTACCGCCCGCGGAACGATCAGAGGCAGACCTTCAGACAATCTCCAGATTTGGGTCGACATCAAAGCCAGGCCCAGGGCGCTGGTGCGCGAGTCTCCCGCGCCCAGCACGGCCTGAATGGCCCTCGAGGCCGGCTCGAAGCCTTGCAGGCCGCGGGGTGACTGCCGGCCTTGCCGAACAGCCTCGTAGGTGTTCCAGTCGAGCATGCGCACCGGCTTGCCTGAAGGGCGATCCAGGGCAATTCGTCCCACGGTCCCCGGACTCAGCCCGGGCACACTTTTTTGCACCAGACCCCAACGACCGCAGGCGGCCGCGCCCTGGTCGCAAGCCACGTTAAAGCCAAAAGCCTCTGCGACCAGGCGAGTGCGCGCCGGCACATCACAACTGGCTTTCTTGCTTGAATCGCAGATGGCCTGGCGCTCCCACCACTCGTTGCGTTTGATCACGGTGCCGTCGTTCTGGCCCGAGGTCTTGATCTGCCGCTGAAGCAACAAGGGTTGAATGTCCCGAGCCTGCGCCAGCTCCAGCGAAAACATCAACTTGGCCGTCGAAGCCGGCGGTGCCTCAACCAGGGTAGCGGGCCAGCTGCCCCCGGCTTTGCGCCCGAGGTCGGTGCAGGCCCGACCATCGCACCAGGCCGCCAGGATCAATCCGGTGGCGGCATCCATCAAGACCAACGAGACGACACGCTGCGAGGCCAAGGCCTGCAACTGCGGACACTCCTGCGCTTGCCTGCAGGTGCTCCAAGCATCGAGCACACCGTGGAGAGCTGGCGAGAGCGACAGCCAGCCGGCGGTGTCGACCTCGAGCTTGCCGGCCATGGCAGAAACCGACACCGCGCGTGCGGTGATCGATGCGAGCTGCCGGTAAGACGAGTCTCGCGGCAAAGAGGCCAGACTCTCCAACTCGGTTGCCGCGCCCGAGCAGATCAGGGCCGATCCGACCAGCAGCCGGCTCGTGGCCCCATCTCGTCCGAGCAAGCAGGGCAGGCGCCGCTTCCAGTTCACATCTTCAGTCAGCGCCTGCTCGACCTGCCGCTCCGACAGGGCTGGGCCTTCCGCGGAAGTTGAGGCCATGGCAATGGCCAAGTCAAAGGCCTGCAAAAAACTGGCACAACCGGGCCAATGGGGTAGCGCCCGGGCCGCCAGACGGATACGCTCGTCCACGTGGTCGATGGAAACCTGCCCCAAGGCCACCAGCCGCGCCCGCAAAACGTCAAGGGCCCTGCCGTCGCAAGGCGGCAGGGCCGCAGCCAATTGGTCCGCCGCCGAATCGGGCGACTCACGCATCGCAGAGCCAGCGGCAAGGACTTGTGCGATGCGCTGGGCCGGCCGGTAGACGGAATGATCGGGCTGCACCACCTCCGAGGATTGCCAGTACATCGCCAGACCGATGATCAGCGACAAGGTCACCGTCATGAGGGCCGCTCGCTGCGCAATGACTCGGCTGTAGGTTTTCATGCGCGTCCCGTCGGTTTTTCGATCCGTGGCAAGGCCACGATCAGCGCCAGGGCCAGGGCGGGTGCGAGGAATGAGGAGAAGCCAATGCTGACGAGGGGCGTTCCCAGGCCCGTCAGCGGTATGACGCGCCAGTTGCCCAGGAAGGTCACCAAGGTTTGGACCAGAGTTCCCAGCAAGAGATAAAAAGCGATCAGGGTGAGGGTTCGCGCCTCCAGATCGCCCTGGGTCAGGCTGCGACGGATCAGCCAGGCCGCCAGGGCGATCAGGGTGATCACAAACCCAAGAAAGTAAATCACAGTGCCGTATCGACCAAGGGCGCCAGACAGAACAACGGGCATGTAATCACTCAAACTCTGCAATGGGATGCAGGATCCAACCCCGTTGCACCAGGCGATCTTGCCAAAGCCAGCCACGAAGTTGGGCGTGGCTTGCTCGAAAGCCACCAATCGGGCGAAGTCGCTGATCGACGCGCTCAGCGGGTCCACCATTAGCGCAAGCCGGGCCTGTACCTTGGTCGTCTGGCTAGCCAGCAGCGCCGCCCCGACCATCGCGGCCGTTACTGCCAGGGTAATCCGTGCACCGAAGACGAAATACAGCGCACTGACCGCAATGCAAGCTGTGACCAGGCTGGCCCCCAGGTCATTGAAGACCAAGGCCGCAAGGGCCAGGCTGAGCGTGGTGAAGCCCGCCATTTGCAAAATGGGCGGTCCCAGTTTGCGGGCAATCAAGGCCAGCGGATCTGAAAGCGCGTGGCTTGGCGCCCGATTGAATAGCTGACGCAGCAAATAACCGGGCTGCATCGCTCCGGGGGCCAGTTCGCCAGCAAGGTGAACGCTTCGACCGTGCAGGGCGGTGATCAAACCGGCTGTCAAGGCCATGCCCACTTTCAGCAGCTCGGAGCCGCCCGCCGGGCCGAGTAGTCCGTAGCCCGCCAGCATGGCCAGCAGAAGGCCCATCATCAGCCAGCCGGCCCTGAGGCTGCAAAGCCTGAGCACAGGCCGCAGCAAGGGCGCCGCCACCACGATGAGGAGGACGAGCGCCGTCACGGCCAGCAGGATGCCCGACTGCCGCACCATCTGGTTGCCCAGCGGGTTGAAGGCAAAAACGGCCGAACCCTGACCAAACCGTACCGAAGCATCGGCAACGACCAGCAGGCCGGCGCAGGCGATCGTGCTCAGACCGGCCATCAGCAGCCAGCCTCTCCAACGCCAGCCAGCCCAGCCGACTATCAGCAGGAGCGCGCTTGCGCCCACCATGGCCCAGGGGGCCCATCTCAGGTGCCACTCCAAGGCCTGCCCACGGGCGCGCAGCGCCGAGGGCCGGTCCAGCGCACGGGCCAGGTGCCAGTTGATGAACTTGAAGCGATCGCCCACCGCATCGTAAGTCTGTCCATGCAGATCCAAAAGCAGAAGAAAGAGTTCGGTGTACGCGGCCTGGCCGATCTGCGGGTCCCCCGGCCTGCCCAGCCTCGACCACCTTTCCTGCCAGCGGTCTGTCCTGGCCTTCAGATGGAACACCACCTGACTTAAGGCCGGGTTGGGTGGCGCGGTCAGTTGCTGCTGAAGGAGCTGGGACAAGCGGGACGCTTCTTGCAACCGGGCTCGCGCGGCCTCGTGGGCCCTAGCCCAGGCTTGCGCCGCACCCGGGTGATCGGCCGGCGCAAGGGTTCCCATGACAAAACCCGTTCGGCAGTCTACCTTTGCGGTCGGTTGCCCAGTCCAGTCTGCGCAAAAGTCCGCTGCGCGATAGGGAGGCACCTGAACCTCGGGGTCGGACGGGGGCAGAGCCCGCCAAACAGCCACCTCGCGAGATTCGTCTGGCGAGGGAAGCCAGGCCAAGGCGGCCAGGCCCAGCAGCGACGACAGGAGCATCGTCGCTAGGGTGGTCAGGCCGAATGTCATGGGCACGCGGCGATCCTCAAGTCAGAGACTAGCTCATCTCTTTCAATAGTTGAGTTTTTCAAATAACTTCTCAGGATGGAGACAATTTCGGTTAGCATACACATATGTCAAAAATTATTCCAAACTGTAAGAGAGTAATCCTCTCCTTGACATTATGTTTCGTCGCATTTGGACTGGCAGGGTGTGACCTGTTGAGGCAGCAAATTGCCTCGATGGTGCAGTCGAAAACTCCGCAGGAGCTGCTCGCCTCTGCGCAGCAGTTGCTCACAGAGGGAAGGTTTAGTCAGGCGCTGGAACAGGTCGAGCCGCTGACCAAGAAGCCCGGCGAGTTGCAGTCTTCCTTTTCTCTGGTCGCCGCCCAGGCTCTTGCGAGGATGGGTAAGACAGATGAAGCCCTTTCGATGCTGGACAAGGCCATCGGGGGGGGCTCTGTGGAGCCGACCTCGCTAATCACGCATCCGGATTTCGAGTCTCTGCGCACCGACGTCAGGTTTCTGGCACTGTTGACTCACCACGGAGTCCACTCCTCCCCGGCTGCTACGCCGTCCCCTGCCGCCAATCAGGCGCCAGCCGCCCTGCCTGAGGCGGCAAAACCGGCCCCCACCCAGGCGAAAGCCTCGGAGTCGGTGTCCGTGGAGATCGGCCCGGGCGGCGTTAGTGCCAAGGCGGGTTCTGTCTCAGTCAAGTTGCCTCCTTGAATTTTCTTCCATGGATCCCGAGCGATCTGACTCGCTGCGGATCCGTTGTCGGCGTTCTTCGATTCCCTCCTCCATAGGTGTTGCTATGAAAAGGTCTTTTGCTCCCCAAAAACTGGTTCTCAGCCTTGCAGCGGCGCTTGCGCTCGGCAGCTCCCCCATCGTTCTGGCTCAGGCCGTCAACCAAACCGGGCAGGCGGAGGTGAGCGTCAAGGCCAATAAGGATCAGGTCAATGCCCGAGCGGTGGCGCGTCGCCAGGCTGAGTCTGATGCAATTCGGGCTGCCCTGAAGCTCAGACTGAATGTGGATGCCTCCAGCGGGAAGGCGCAGGAGGCTATTGCCGAGCTGGTCAAGACGCTCGGCCCCAACATGAGAACGACCTACACGCTCGAAGGGGACACCCTAACCGCGCGGACGACTCTGTCGGTGGACAGCGCGGAATTCACGGATTTGGCACGGTCTCTGGGCTTGCAGAACATGAACGTTATGGAGGCCTCCTCCATTGTGTTCTTGATCGACGAGTACTGGGGCATTGCCACCAACCTCGATCCCTCCAAGCCCCTGGTCAGTGAAGTCGAATTTTTCCAGGACCGCAGCTCGGCGTCGTCGGGCTCCTCGTTCTCCGATACGAGCAGCAAGTCGGCGGACAGCTCGTCTTTCAAGGGATCGGTCGCCGCATCCTCGCAGCAGGCATCCTCAAGTGCAGCCAGCCAGCGAACCGCTGTGTCGGGCAATCAGTCCTCATCATTTGCCGGCAGCGAGCGGACGGCCGTTGCCGGCAACCAGTCGTCGTCTTTTGCCGGCCGTGACCAGCGTGCTGTGGCAGTGCAGGACGGCGCGGGCGGGTCAGCCGCGGCAGCCCGCCAAACTTCGGTTGCCGGTGCTCAACAAAGCTCATTTGCGGGATCGCGGCAGACCTCGGTGGCTGGCGCCCAGCAGAGTTCCTTTGCGGGGGCCTCCCAGTCGGCCTCGGCCTCAGCCAGCAGCTCGGACACCCGAATGGCCGCCAGCGTGAATGCCCAGTCTGCCAGCTCGACCGACAACAAGAATGTCCAAGCTTCTTCTTTTTCCAATGAACAGAAAGACGTAACGACCTTCCGGTCAAAAACCGTGTTTCCCGACGTCAACAATGCCAAGCCCAGTGATCAGGCTTCGGCCCTCATCGCTCCGCGGCTGGCTCAGGTGGCCAAGCAATATGGTCTTGAATACACCCCGGAGCGCGATCTCAGGGAGACCGGGAAAGGGCGCATGCTCATCGCCGATATCGAGACCCAGCGGCGCTGGGACTACTACACACAGGCAGCGGCCAAGAACCCGTACAACGCAAACTTTGTTGTCTTCGGGTCTTCGGTCATGAATGCTGAGGGTAAGAGCTCAAGCGGCCGGACGCTTTGCTCGGGCATGCTCAAGCTCGAATCCTTCAGCACGGGTAATGGCCGGGGCCTGGTGGCTGGAACGCTGGTCAAGAGGGCAGAGGGCAGCTCGGATCAGGACTGCCGATCCAATCTTTCGACCGCGCTGGCCACCGAGTTGGCGCAGACGGTGGGCAATGCGGCCACCCGTGAGCTCCAGCGTATCGCCAGGGACGGCCAAGCCTACACGGTCACGCTCTTTAGTGCTGCGCGCCTGAGCCGCAGTATCGGAGGTGCCTTTGAGGACGCTCTGCGCAAGATGGCCGGCGAAGTGCGCGAGCAGTCTCGAGGTGAGGGCACCCGGGTTTACACCCTGTCGGCTAAGGGCGGGGACTTGGTCCGGCGGATTGAACGGGTCTTGGACGATTTGGGCGCCGATATGAAAAACGCCGAGGTCCAGTCCAAGGGCAATCGGGTGGTGGTATGCGTGGAAGGCCGTTGCCCAAGTGAATACTAATCCTGCCCGGCCGGCACCCGCAGGTGCCCCTCTAATGCGACTGGGCCGATTCGTCCAGTGGGCGCTCCTGCCCTTGGCGCTGCTGGCCAGTCAGGCCTCAGCGTCTCAATTCTTTGTCTTTGCCGTGAAAGAACTGGAGGGCGTGAGCAACAGTATCCCTCCGGAGAGACGGCCGCTGATTGACCGACGCGTGCGGGAGATCATGAGCCCGGAGCTCCAACAAAGCCTGGTGACCTCCTTTGCCCAGCGTATCGCGGCCGCCTATCCTTCGAGCACCGTGCATGCCAAGCAGGTGCGCAATACGCGCAGCACAAAGTCTTTTCAGTACGTCGATCAGGACAGTCAGCAGTGTGGCGATAACTTTTTCGTTCCTGTTCAGCAGTCTTACGCTGCCGTCGTGGGCATCACCCGCGGATCCTGGTATGAGGTGGTCAGGCCCGGGGGTGTTATTGAGGTCTTGATCCCGATCACCCTGAACCTCCAACTGGTCAAGCCCGATCGGGCCAGAGTGGTCTATTCAATCTCTGAAACGCTTTACAGCACCTTCCGATTTGCCAATCGTTCAGAACTTCAGGCTGGTGTGGGGACCTTGATCAGGAGTAACGTGGCCTCGGGTCTCAACCAGCAGATCAACGATCTGATCAATCGAATGAAGGCAGGTTTTCAGCCCAAAGAGACGGTTGTGACCCTCGTCGGACGATCCGGCGGCGTGATCGTGGCAGACAAGGGCTTCGAGGTTGGCTTCGTGGATGGCGACAGCCCGGTTGCCGTCAATCGTAAAACCGGTGCAGAGGTGATCTTCACGGTAATGGCTGCTGAATCCGGCTACGCCGTCCTCAAGGAGACTGACACAAAGGTGTCGGTTGGTGACGAATTCATCTTCAAGTTTGAGGAAGCTGCCAACGATTCCCGCAAGCCTCGCGTCATGCCTGTTGTCTCAGTGGCTGCGAACGACCTGACCAGCGCAGTGGCCGACCTTTTTGCGAAGGACATCGGATTTGGAGCGGCTTTTCAGATTGCTGCCGTTGACTCGAACTTCAAGGATACGCAGGACAGCATAGAGCGCATGGCCAATTGCGTGTCCTGGAAAGATTTCGAGGCTGTTCGAAAGGACTTTGAAAGCCGTCAGGATGCGCCAGACTTCTTCCTGAAGTTCGACTACTCCTTCACACCGGTTGTCTTGGAGTCCGGTGCTGGCGGCGTGGAGACACGAGAGTCTTTCGTCGCCACTGTGGCAGCGATCCTCGTCGATCGCAAGGGGGCGGTGGTTCATGCAGAGATCGGACAGGATGTGCACCGCCTGATCAAAAAGGGCGGCAGGGGGCTGGACATCAATAACGCCAAGGAAGTCGCTCTGAAAAATGCCACGGCAGCGGCGGCCAAGAAGTTCATTGCCAACGTCAAGTTCCAGCCTGCCGAGTTTGCAATCACGGCGGCCAACAAATCGAGCTTCTCGGTTGAAGGGCTCGCTATCCCAGAAGGTGCCGATCTGTCCTACGAAGTGCTGCGCCCGCTCGATGTGAAGGTCGCCGGGAAGCCGACCTTCTGGCGCATTGCCTTCGACCCGGCCGATTCGGCGCCCAAAGTCGAGGGGCCGCGGGTCACTTTTGGCTACCTGGGAAAAGACACAGAAATCAGGCGCGGAGACCGGCTGGTGGTGGCCAATATGCCTAGGCGTGGGCAGACCCGGCTTTCGGAGTGCCCGTCCCATTACGTGGCTCCGGGTTCGGATCCTTCAGATTTTCTGATTCCGGTGATTCGGCAGTCCGCCTATGCAAGCCAGCGCTTCCAGGTCACCGTCTCCAAGGAAGACTATTACACCAACGCCAATGCCTTGCTGCAGGAGGGCAAGTTCAAGCTGAAACTCAGCCCACCTGCTCCTGGGGAGGTTTGCTTGCGTCCTGGTTACCTGGTCAGGCGGGAAGCTTCCAATTGCAGCGGGGCCGAGTGTTCGTTCGAGATGCTTTCGGCCGCCACGATCATTCTCGAGAAGGCCGGCCAGCGGGTGGGTAACTTCGTGCAGGCCGAGAGGATCTCCGTCAAGGGGGTGGCAGGGCCCCAGGTAGAAAATTTCGCAGCTCTCAGGGCTGCGGAAAGCGTATCGAATAACCTGCCCAAACTGGTTGAAAAACTTAATCAAGGAAAGTGATCTTGCTATGAAAAAACTCCGTAGAAATTTGGTGCTAGGCGCCGTTCCCCTTTTGGTCGCCTCGTCGCCTGCCCTTGCCCAGCTCGGTGGTCTTCTTGGTGGAAGAGTCGGGGGGGGCGGGGGTGGAGGCAATATCGATGCCGATATCTCGGACTTCATGGGCAAGAGCCTCAACATCGAGAAGACAGCCTCCAGGTCTTATCTGGCCATTGCCGGTGCCTTCGCCTCCGAGGAGGAAAGGGCCAGGCTCCAGGCGCTTCTGGCCGATGTGAACAACCTGACCAATCCGCAGGAATCGGGTGCGAAACTTCAGCAGGTCATTGAAACGACTGACGCCTCCATCAAGCGGGCCAGCGAAGAGAAGAATCTCGACGAGCAAGTCAAGAACATGTCCGCGGAGAAACAAAAGCGTCTTGCCTCGGGCGTCGGTAACCTTTTGCTGGCGGCCTTCCAAAGCAAGGATTTGCTCACCAGCGGGCAGCGTATCGTCGGCGGGGTGGGCTCCAATCCCTTGGCGCTGACCAAGCTGCCACCGCTCAAGGATGCGATGACGCGACTGGGCAAGGCAGTTTCCACGGCCGGATCGGCTATGCCCAAGCTCATCAACGCCCTCAAAGGTGCCAACGTTACCGTGACGCCCGCTTCATCGACCAGCAAGGAAGAGAAAATCGACTCGGTCTAGAGCGCCGATTCGTATCCGGGGCTGTCCTCAGTCAAGGACAGCCCCTTTTCCTTGCAGGTAGCGCCGTAGCTTTTCAACGGAAAAGTCAGGCTTGAACTGTAGCGCCGCCGCCGTCCCCGCCGCCTGACCCATCACAAAACAGGCCCCGCTGGCGC
>CAZATV010000082.1:0-13224 GCA_964488145.1 uncultured Polaromonas sp. | reverse complement strand
GCCCGATGAGCGCACGCACTGGGCTTGTGGGAGCGCCGCCCCCGGCGCGCTACAACTTGCCCGGCCGCCTTCGCAAAACGGTAGTTTTGTCATGCCCGCGCTGGTACGTCCCTCTCATGACCGGGGCAGGGTCGGTGGCTACATTTTTCCTCACAGAACAAATCCATGCCGCCACCATGCAAACCTTCAACCAGGGACTCATCGCTTTGCTGATTGATCAGCCGGGTCTGCTGATTCTCATGGGTCTACTGGTGGCCGCAGCCGCGATTGATACCTACTCCTGGCGCGTTCCGAATGCGCTGACGATCGGCGGCGCTGCGGTGGCGGTGCTGCTGGGCTTCACGCATCCACAGTCCCTGGGTTGGACGGTACTGGCCGCACCGGCGGGTTGGTTGCTCGGCCTGCTGTTGACCTTGCCGCTTTACCTGGCGCGAGCCCTTGGCGGCGGTGACGTCAAGCTCATCGCCATGGTGGGCGCTTTCATCGGCCCGGTGCACGTGCCGGCTGCGCTGCTGCTGATTTTCATCACCGGCGGTGTGCTGGCCCTGATCCGGCTGGCTCGCCAGCGCGCCTGGGGCGCCTTGCTTGTGCGCCTGCATTCGGGCGCTGCCGTATCGCTGGGGCGCATGCCCTATGCCTTGAGTATCTGTGTCGGCACCTTGCTGTATGTGGGTCTGTTCGAGCCGCAGGGCTTGCAGTGGTCGCGGGCTTGGTCGGTCTGAGAGGAAATGGGCAAATGAAGAACGTTAAAGCGCTGATTTTGCTGGCTTTGGGGGTATTGCTGGCTTTGGCTGCCGCGGTCTATGCCGGCAGTTGGATGTCGCGCCAGTCCGGCGCCGTTTCCCGCCCAGTGGTGGTGGCCGCGGTTGATGTGGAGCCGGGTAGCAAGCTCACCCCGCCGATGCTCTCGGTACTCGATTGGCCGAGCTCTGCGGTACCGGCGGGCGCCTTCTCCGACCTGGGCCAGTTGCAGGATCGGGTGCTGCGTCTGGGGGTGCTCAAGGGCGAGGCGATCGTCGAGCGCAAGCTCGCGCCGCAAGGCAGTCAGGGCGGCCTGTCGGCCGTTATCTCAGAAGGTAAGCGGGCGATGACAGTCCGTGTCAACGACGTGGTGGGCGTAGCCGGTTTTGCCCTGCCGGGAACCTATGTGGATGTGATGGTCAATACGCAACGGGAGCAGGGCCGCGGTGAGGACGCGCAGATCAGCAAGACGGTTCTTGAGCAGGTGCTGGTGCTGGCGGTGGCTCAGCAGGCCAGCCGCGATGAGACGCAGCCCAAGGTGGTCAGCGCCGTCACGCTGGAGCTGACGCCGCAGGATGCGGAGAAACTTGATTTGGCGCGCAGCGTGGGTACCTTGTCGCTGGTGCTGCGCAATCAGGTCGATCGTCAGCGGGTCAGCACTCGGGGTTCAACCAAGCAGCAGCTGCTCGAGGCCGATACAAATGGCTCTGCCGCCTCGCGGTCGGGCTCGGCCGGTCGATCTGCGTCGGCTTCGACACCCAGGTCGAACGTTAGCGGCCATGCCCGAGCCAACTCGGGTTCTGCCCTTGGGAAAACAGCCGCCTCGGCACCCTCGTCTATGGCCGCCCCGTCCGCAGCCGTAAGGCCCCCTGGCCCCTGCGTCGAAGTGATCCATGACGGCAGCCGTGTATCCCATTGTTTCTGATGCCCCAGCGAGGAAGACCCTTTCATGAAGAATGTTTCGAATGGCTCGGCAGCTGCAGGTGTGGGTCCGCACGCGTGGGTTCTGACCGCTGTGGCTTGTGCCTTGCAAGCCTTTCCAGCCCTGGCGCAGACTCCGATGACTGCCATCCGTCTGGCTCCCTCTGTACAAAGTCCCGAGGCGGTGGAGCAGTCGTTTTCTGGGTTGTCGCTACAGGCCGCGCAGACTGCTGCGGCTCCTGTGCGGGTGGCTGCTTCGCACGGGTCGACGGCAGCGTCGACAACGCCATCCGTGCAGTTGCCATCGCCAGCCCCAGCATCGGCACGTCCGACGGTCTCGGGGGCTGCTGTGCCGGCACGAGAAACTGCGGGTCACCCTCCATCAGGGGAAGCTTCGCGCGGTGCAGGCTCGATGAGCATGTCGATGCACGCGGCGCATGCAGCGCCTGCTGTGGCGTTACCGCCTTGCAGCAGTGTCAACGTTGATCCGCCCGCGCAGGTGGTTCTGGGCAAATCGACGGTGTTGCGCCTGGCCGCACCGATCGTCCGTATGGTGGTCGGTGGCGCGCCGGCCAGTCGCACCCTTGGGCTCGGCGGCGGGACGGCTCCGTCACCTGGGGGCGCAGGGGTTGCGGCATCGGCAACGGGTGGTGACGGCGTGGCGCAGGTGGACCTGATGCTGCTCGGGCCCAGTGAGCTGTTCGTGTTGGGCCGTCGACCCGGCTCGATGAACCTGATCCTGCAGGCTGCCGATGGACGCTGCTTCCTGCGCGATGTGATGGTGACCGTCGACCCCGAGGCGCTTCAGGCCAAGCTGGCCGAATTACTGCCCGGTGAGGGGCAGATTCGGGTGCGTGCGATGGATGGCGCCTTGGTCTTGACCGGACAGGTCAGCGATGCTCTCAAGGCCGACGAAGTGATGAGCCTGGCCCAATCGCTCGGCGAGGGCCGCCGCGTCGTCAGTCTGCTGCGGGTCAGTGCACCCCAGCAGGTGATGCTGGAGGTCAAGATTGCCGAGGTCAGTAAAGGGGTGCTTGACCGGCTGGGCATCGACCTGACGCGGGTGGCGCGCACGGGCGATGGTGCCCGCATCTTCACCGGGCTGTTTGGCGGCAATCCTCTGCTGCTGGGCAAGACCGCTTCCAGCAATATCGGATTGTCCGGCCGGGTCGATGTGGGACGCGGCGTGGGGCTGGACATTGGTGCTGGCAAGGACACCATCAGCGGCAGCGGCGGTCAGCAGGGCGCCAGTGGCACTTTGCTCGGTATGGATGCCCAGACGCAGGACGCGCTGGTACGGGTGCTCGCCGAGCCCAACATCATGGCCCTCAGTGGGCAGGCAGCCAGCTTTCTCTCAGGCGGCAAGATCTATATCCCCGTGCGTCAGGGCAATGGAGCGGTGGCGCTGGACGAGCGCCAGTTTGGGGTGGGCCTGAAGTTCCTGCCCACGGTGCTCGAGGGCGGTCGGATCAATCTCAAGCTCACCACCGAGGCCTCGGAACTGTCGCAAACCGGTGCGGCTTTAAGCACAGCCGATGGTCTGCTATCGGTGCTGCCTACGGTCAGCACGCGTCAGGTAGACACCACGGTTCAACTGGGCGATGGTCAGAGCCTGGCCATTGCCGGCCTGATCCGACAGACCGTCAGTCAATCGCTCAGCCGTTTCCCCGGCCTGGGGGACCTGCCCATTCTGGGGGCCTTGTTCCGGTCGACGGCTTTCCAGAAGGACCAGACCGAACTGGTCTTTGTCATCACGCCGCGTCTGGTGCAGCCCCTGGCTACGGCGATGTTACCCACCGATGTGCACAAGGAGCCCAGCCGGCAGGATGCGATCGTGGGCGGCAAGGGCGAGGGCCAGCCGGTCGCGCCGCAGCCCGGGGCGCCGACCACCCGGCCCGTGCCCGCCCTCTCAATGGCGCCCTCCGCGCCCTCCGCATCAGCCGTCCCAAATTTATCGGCCGGCGACAGGTCGCCCTCTGCCCCTAAGGAAGGTCAGCCATGAATCGAATGACACGAATGAACCGGTATCTGTCTTGCACGGTCATGCTTCTAGGAGCTCTGGCCGGATGTTCTTCAACCACGCCGCAGTACGACGCCCGATTCGGCGAGGCGGTGCGGCACAACCGTCAAGCCCAGGTGCTGGACCCCGCCGCGGGGAGCGGCAAGGTAGAGCCTGCAGCGCTTGATGCCGGATCAGCACGCAGCGCCTTTCAGCGCTATCGCGACAGTTTCAAGACGCCGCCGCCGGTGGTCAATGTGATCAATCTCGGCGGCGGTGGGGCGCCGAGTCCCTAAGCACCAGTGAGGAGGAGAGAACGGGTGCGCAGCTGCAGGGGATGCAGCTGCGCGGTCGAGCAAGGCGACTGCAAGAAGCGCCGCGCGGGCGCACCGGGGGTCGGTGCGTCATTGTTCAACCATGAAAGAGGAGTTTGCTATGAAACAGTGGATGCAAAAGGGCGCACAGGCGCTTAAGCGATTGGCTCGCGACGAGGAGGGCGCGCAGGTGGTGGAGTACGCCCTCATCATCGCGGTGGTGTCGATTGCGCTGGTCCTGGCTATCAAGGGCCTGACCAACGGGAACTTTGCTGACTTTGTGGCTCGGGTCGACGCCTGTCTGACCACCGCAACCTGCAGCTGAAGTCGGACCGGAGGACGCGATGAAAGATAGGCCCTGGCTTCCGGCTGACAGCTCGGACAAGGGTTCCTCGCGTCCGCGTGCGAGCCTGGGGCGTAGCCTGCCTCAGGCGCGCAGGCATCAAGGCGCGGTGGCTCTCACCGTGGCCTTGAGCCTGCTTTTTCTTCTGGGCTTTATGGGCGTGGCGCTTGATTTTGGCCGCTTGTTCGTGATTCGTGCCGAGTTACAAAATGCCGTCGATGCCTGCGCCCTGGCCGCAGCCAGTGAGCTCGACGGGCGTGCCGACGCCCTGACACGCGCGGGCAGCGCCGGTGTGCGTGCGGGCAACCTCAATGCCGTCAATTTCCAGTCCCCGTCCTGGGCCGGCCGGCCCCAGCTCAGCCCGGCCTCGCTGCAGTTTCTCGACCGTGATGCGCAGTTGACCACCCAGCCGGCTCAGGCTCGCTATGCGCGCTGCACCCACACGCATCAGAGCGTGGGGGCTTGGCTGATGCCAGCCCTGCGTGCGTTCTCGGGCGAGGCCCGTATGGCCAGTGCCGATCGTGTGGGTGCGCAGGCGGTGGCCGCGCGCCGCAATGCGCAGACCGCCTGCCCTTTGCCGGTCGCCTTTCGCCCCACCAGCGGCGCCAGCGCCCCCAGTTATGGGCTGACTGTGGGCCAGTGGATCACGCTGGTGGGCGATAAGAGTTTGGCCCCCGGGGGGCAACTGGGCTGGGCCAATCTGGATGGCTCGGTCAACGCGGCGGAAACCGAAAGAGAGTTGCTGGGCTACTGCGGTGTCCGTGTCGGCGACCGTTTGGGAACGCCCGGAGCCCAGGCTTCGGTCACCGATGCCTGGAACCTGCGCTTTGGTATCCATAAAAACAATCCACCCCCCGAAGCTGCTGCCTTGCTCGATCGCACCGGCTATGCCTACACGGCCAAGAACTGGCCCTCGCAGTTTGGGGCCTATCGCGGTGCGACGCCGACCGGCGCGCATTCGACGGCAGCGAACTATCAGACCAAGAGCGCTGCCGGTGCTTCCTGTGCCGACACCGGCACCAGCCTGAATGACTGCGAGAGCATCACTGGCCTCAAGTTCTCGGGGGGCAGCAAGTCCCTGGTGCCGCCGGGACCGGCTTATGCATCGAGTACCCGCGTCGTCCTCGTGCCGGTGGTCAACGCCAACGCACAGGTGACCGACTACCTGTGCATGCTGATGCTGCAGCCGATGAGTTCGCCCATGATCAATCTGCAATTCGAATTCATCGGTAACGCCGCCAATGCCGATTCGCCGTGCCTGACCAGTGGCCTGCCCGGTGGCAATCTCGGTCCGCTGGTGGCCACTTTGGTGCGTTAAATCATGGGCCGTCATCTTCAGGCATCGGCGCGGGCGCAGCAGGGGGTGGCGCTGGTGGAATTTGCCCTGGTGCTGCCACTTTTGCTGCTGCTGTGCCTGACCGTGGTCGAGCTGGGCCGTGCTTTTTGGCACTACAAGGTGCTGGTGCAGTCGGCGCGTGAGGCGGCCCGTTATCTGGCGGCCCAGAAACCGGGCGAGGGAGCCGATCAGGCCCGCAACCTGGTGCTGCGGGGCACCCTTGCGGTTACCAGCCCCTTGCAGCTGAGCGACTTGAGTGCTTCCCAGCCGGTACAGGTGAGCTGGCAACGCGATACCCAGAGCGGCATGGCGCTGGTCACTGTGACCGTCCCATCCTACACCTTTAACTCCCTGCTGGTGTCCTGGGCAGGTGTAGAGCTCGGCCGCATCCACTTTCACGCCATCGCGGCCACTCAGAGGATTGCCTCATGCGGTACCGCTTGCTGAACTTGCGCCACCGCTTTGCCCAATCGGGTGCCAGTGTCATCGAGTTTGCGCTGGTACTGCTGGTCTTTCTGACCGTCTTCCTGGGTCTGATCGACCTGACGCGCCTGCTCTATACCTTTCATGCGGCCCAGGAAGCCGCGCGGTTGGGGGCCCGTTACGCGGCCGTCTGCGATGACACCACCCGGGCATCCGATGTGAGAATTTTGATGCAGCGCATGGTGCCCGCCATTTCGTCGGTGACGGTGGAATGGTCCCCGGCCGCCTGTACCGTCAATGACTGCCGGTCCTTGAAGCTGCGGGTCAACGGTTTGGCCTTCAAGTGGATTTCCCCGATTGCAGGTGTCGATGCATTGGCGCCTCTGCCTTTGCCGGCCATTGCCGTGACCTCTCCGCGCGAGGCCATGCGCCAGGATGCCAACAGTGCGGTCCTCTGTGCCCTATGAAGAACTTTCCTCCATCCGAAGGACGGGGACGCCCGAGTGCTCCCCTCATGCACATTTAGCCTAACCAGGATCTGACATGAAAATTGCCCTGATTTCCCCGAGCAAGGTGCACCTCAATGAAATGACGCAGGTGCTGCAAGGCCCAACCCCGCAGGTGCTGCAGGGGGGCGCGCATGATGTGGTGCAGATCGAGGGTGGCCGCAGTCGTCTGGCCGAGGTGATTCGAGACCATGACCCCGATCTGGTGGTGGTCGACGGCATGGGCCGTGACCCGGAGGAATTGCTGCCGGTCGAACAGATCACCGCCGAGCATCCGCAATTGGCCGTCCTGATGCTGTGCGCGCAGCAGTCGCCTGAATTTCTTTTACGCGCGATGCGGGCCGGAGTGCGTGAAGTGCTGCCTTCGCCGCCGGCCCCTGCCTCTTTGTTGATGGCGGTCGACCGGGTGCAGCAGCGCAGTCAGGCTGCAGGTCGCCACCGGCGCGCACGCCTGCTGGCTTTTCTGGCCTGCAAGGGCGGTAGCGGCGCGACCTTCATTGCCTCAAATCTGGCCTACCAGCTGGCGGAGGACGCTTCGGTGCTGTTGGTCGATCTGAACCTGCAGTTCGGCGATGCACTGTCTCTGTTGCGCGAGGCGCCGGCGCAGTTGCATCTGGCCGATGTGGCCCGTGACATTGACCGGCTGGATGTGGCCTTTCTCTCGGCCTGTACCACCCGCATCAGCGAGCGCCTTTCGGTCCTGGCAGCGCCAGAGGAACTGGCCGATTCCATGGAGGTCAGGCCCGAGCATCTGGAGGCGATCGTTCGCCTGGCTCAGCGGCACTACGATTTTGTGCTGATGGATCTGGAGCGTCACCTCGATCCGCTGACCCTGCGCGCTATGGACCTGGCCGATCAGGTCTTCGTGGTGATGCAGGCCGGCCTGCCCAGCGTGCGGCATGCCCGGCGGCTGCAGAAGGTGTTCAAGGGCTTGGGTTATCCCTCTGAGAAGACGGGCTGGATCCTCAACCGCTATGAGCGCGGCAGCGAGGTCAGCACGCAGGACATCGAGCGCACGCTGGGGGTCGACGCGTTGCGCTTGGTGGCCAACGCCTATCGTGATGTCAGCACCTCGGTCAGCCGCAGCACCCCGGTGCTGGAGTTGGCCCGCTCCAGCACGGTGACGCGGCATCTGGCCGAACTGGCGCGAAGCCTGAGCCCGCGCAGCCCGGAGAGGCGCAGCCTGATCGGCCGCCTGTTCCAGCGTGCTTGAGGCCGGGCAACGGATGCTCAGTCCGCCTCTGAGTGTGCGCGATCTGCTGCGACCGGCGGCCAGTCCGGCTGCCCAGCCAGTTGCCGTGTCGGCGGCGACTGTGCCCGCCGAGCGTTATCAGCTTATCAAGGGTCGGCTGCATATGCGGCTGATCGAACAGTTTGACCTGTCGGCGCTGGAGGCTCTGGCCCCCGAGGTTCTACGCCAGGAAATTGCCCGCCTGACCGAGCGCTTGCTGGAGCAGGAGCCGGCCCCGATCAATGAGGCTGAGCGCCGTCAGCTCATTCGCGACATCCAGCACGAGATGATGGGCTTTGGCCCGCTGGAGTGGCTGATGGCCGACCCCACCGTCTCCGACATTTTGGTCAATGCCTGGCATCAGGTCTATGTGGAGCGTCACGGTCGACTGGAGCTGACCGCAGTCACCTTTCAGGACGAGTCGCACCTGATGCGCATCATCGACAAGATTGTGTCCCGCGTGGGTCGGCGCATTGATGAATCGAGCCCTATGGTTGATGCCCGCCTGCCCGATGGATCGCGGGTCAATGTGGCGATTGCACCCGTGGCCGTTGATGGACCGGTGATGTCGATTCGACGCTTTTCGCATGTGCCCCTGACCATGGCCAATCTTGCCGGCGAGGGGCTGCAGAGTCTGACACCGGATATGGCTCGCTTTCTGCAGGCCCTGGTCCAGGCCAAGGTGAATGTGCTGATTTCCGGGGGAACCGGCTCGGGCAAGACCACCTTGCTCAATATTCTCTCGGGCTTTATCCCGCACGGCGAGCGGGTGGTCACGATTGAGGATGCGGCCGAGCTGCAGCTGCAGCAGCCTCATGTGGTTCGACTGGAGACCCGGCCCGCCAATGTGGAAGGGCAGGGCGAGATCACCCAGCGCGCGCTGGTGCGCAATGCGCTGCGGATGCGTCCGGACCGGATTGTCATTGGCGAGGTCAGAGGGGCTGAGGCCCTGGATATGCTGCAGGCGATGAACACCGGTCATGAGGGATCGATGACCACCATCCATGCCAATACGCCGCGTGACGCGCTGGCGCGGCTGGAAAACATGATGGCCATGGCGGGATTGAGTTTGCCGGTCCGGGCCGGGCGGCAGCAGGTGGCTGCGGCTATCTCGGTGGTGGTGCAGACGCTGCGGTTGATCGATGGACGTCGCAAGATCACCAGCATCCAGGAAATCACCGGTATGGAAGGCGAGATGATCAGTCTGCAGGAAGTCTTCAGTTACCGTCAGCTGGGAGTGGGTAACGATGGCACGGTGATTGGACAGTTTTCGCCCAGCGGCGTGCGGCCCAAAATCATGGCTCGCCTGAAGGCCTTCGGCCTGGACCTGCCAGAGGCGATGTTCGATCCCTCGCGGGTGATGGAGTGTGGCTCGTGAATGCTCTGTCCTGGCTCAATCATCCTGCCGCGCTGGTACTGGCTGTGGTCGTATTCGTGGCCTTGTTGCTTGTCCTGGAGGGGGCCTACCTGCTCTGGCGTTCGGCCTTTGGCTCTCAGGCCCGCGAGCTGGCCCGTCGCCTCAGAGCGCTGGAACAGACTGCCGAGCGGCTGCCCCTGCTGCAGTCCACAACGGACCACGGCCCGCTGAGCCATTGGCTTGACCAAGGGCTGATGCGGCGCCTGCTGCGAGACCCGCTGCTGCAGGCCCATCTGAGCTGGCGTCCCTGGCAATGGCTGGGGGGCAGCCTGTTGGCCGGTCTGAGTACTGCGCTGCTGTTGCAGTCCCTGCGATGGCCGGCTCCGGTAACCGTCTCGCTGGCGCTGGGGGTGGGGCTGCTGCCCACGGCTTATGTGCTGCGGCGTCGTCAGCAACGCCTGGCTCGCCTGTATGCACAGCTGCCCGATGCGCTGGACATGATGGCGCGTGCTCTGCGGGCCGGCCATGCGTTTTCTTCGGCCCTGCAGATGGCCTCCCAGGAACTGGGGGATCCTTTGGCTGGTGAACTCCGGCTGGTACACGAGGAGGTACGTTTCGGTCTGACTCTGCAGCAGGCGCTCGGCCATCTGGTCGAACGTGCCCCACTGACCGATCTGCGCTATTTTGTGGTGGCTGTGCTCATTCAGCGCGAGTCGGGGGGCAATCTGGCCGAGGTGATGGTCAAGCTGGCGCAACTCATCCGCGCGCGTCAGCGCCTGCTGTCGCGGGTGCGTGTGCTCTCCAGCGAAGGGCGTCTGTCGGCCTGGATCCTGGTGGTGTTGCCGTTCGCCCTGGCCGGCCTGCTGGCGATATTCAATCCCCAGTTCATCAGCCCGCTATGGACGGATCCCATTGGCATCGGCCTGCTCAAGGGCATGCTGGTGATGATGGTCATCGGTGTGTTCTTGATGGTGCGTATCGTGCGCATCCGTGTCTGAGGAAATTGCCTATGCTGCTGGCCTTGTTGGTGTTTCTTGCGGTGTCCCTGGTCTTGGCCGGGCTCTACCTGTGGCTGGTTCCGACCCAGGCGCAGCAGCGCCTCGAGCAAATGGCGGACCCAGCAGCGCCAGCCGCCTGGACAGCACGTGCCGCCCGTTGGGCGCAACCGCTGGCCCGGCTGTCGGCGCCAACTGGCGCATGGCAGGAGTCGCCGCTGAGACTGCATTTTCTGCAGGCAGGGATCGCCCGCGAGGACGCACGTCTGCTTTACTTCGGTGCCAAGACCGTTCTGCCCCTTTTGCTGGCCGGCGGGGTGTTTGCCGCTTTGCAGGGTTCACGCACCGGCTCGCTGGAACTGCTGCTGGCCCTGGCGGTAGCCGCCCTGGCCGGATCCTATGCGCCCAATCTGTTTCTGGCAGTGGCCCGCCGCCAGCGCCAGCGGGAAATTTTTGAGCATTTTCCCGATGCCACCGATCTGATGCTGATCTGCATGGAGGCGGGCCTCAGCATGGATTCGGCCTTGGCGCGGGTCGAGCGGGAAATGCGCCTGAGCAGCGGTGCATTGGCCGATGAGCTGCACTTGACCCAACTGGAATTGCGGGCTGGTGTCCCGCGCGAGCAGGCGCTTCGTCACCTGGCCTTGCGCACCGGCGTGGAGGAGATCGCCACCTTCGGTTTGATGCTGCGGCAGGCCGAGCGCCTGGGCACCAGCATCGGCGATTCCCTGCGTGTCTATTCCGATGAGCTACGACACAAGCGCATGGTGCGCGCGGAAGAGGCGGCGGCCCGTGTGCCGACCAAGATGCTGCTGCCCCTGGTGCTGTGCATTTTTCCTTCCATCATTTTGGTGGTGATGGGGCCAGCGGCTATCACCGTGATTCGGACCCTGATGCCCTTGTTGGGTGGCGGCTCTTGAGGCTGCCTCAGCCGGCAAACAGGTCGCCGGTGATCGGGTCTGGATCGCCCAGGCGGTGTTTGAGCGCATAGAGATACAACTCCATCCGGTTGCCTACATTGAGTTTGTGATAGATCGAGCTGAGGTGATTCCGCAGGGTGTGCTCTGAAATGAACAGCCGAGCGGCCAGCACCTTGTTGCCCGCTCCGTGGCCGGCCAGGATGACTTGAACGATTTTGCGTTCGCGCTGGGTCAAGGTGGCCTGACGAACCTGCTCCGCATCGGGCGGCACCTGTCTCTGCCAGCCGTTGAGCACGCGCGCCAGCGAAGCCCGGTCCAGCCAGACTTCACCGGCATGCACTTTCTCAATAGCCTTGATCACGGTTTCTGCTTCAGCGTCCTTGCACAGGACGCCGCAGGCGCCCAATTGCACCGCCTGGTCCAGCACCTGAGGCTTTCGCTCAGCAGTCAGCACCAGAACGCGGCAGCTGCTCTGGCGACACAAGGCTGGGAGGATGTCCAGACCGCTGCGACCGCCCAGGTCCAGATCGAGCAGCACCACCTCGGGTCTTTCCTGCTGCGTTTTCGTCAGGGCCTCCGCGGGTCCTGAGGCGGTGGCTACGACCTGCATGCGCATACCTTGCGTGGCGATCAGTTGCTCGAGGCCCCAGACCATCGTGGGATGGTCATCGACAATCATGACGCGGATCACGGCTTACACCGGAAGCCGAACCTGCACGTCGGTGCGGCCATTGGCTTGTGTGCATACCAGGGCCCGCCCCCCGAGAGCCCGCGCACGTTCTGTAATCGATCGCGGGGTGAAGGGTTGGGTGCCCGGCGACGCCTCGTTGGCGATGCGGATGCCCAGCCAGCCTTCGTGGCAGTCGACTCGCACCTGTCCGCTGCGCGCCTGCGTATGGCGGCGGATATTGCTGAGACCTTCCCGCACCAAATGTGAGACTTCTTCGTGCAGTTGTGCGCTCAGCTGTGGGAGCTCTTGAGCCTGCACGGCAATGTCCAGACCGTGGAATTCACGCATCTGTTGGGCCTGACGCTCCAGTTCGGTTCGCAGGCAGCGCAACCCACTGGGTGGGTCTTGCGTGAGCCGGTGTGCGCATTGGCGCAGGTCGCGGATGACCGCCTCGGTCATGGCCAGGATGCGTTGCAGGCCAGCTTCGAGGGGATGGCCTGTGCCCGCCTGCAGACGCAAGGCCTCCAGGGCGAGCTTCAGTCCGATATAGGGTTGGATTGCTCCATCGTGAAGGTCCAGAGCCAGGCGTCGGCGCTGGACTTCTATCGATGCCGCCTCGGGGATTTGCAAGGATTGAGTCGCAGGGGCCAATTCCTCTTGGATTTTCAAGGCGCGAAGTTGTTGCTGCAGGCGGTGTTCTCGCCAGCCGACCAGCGCTGCAGCGCCCATCAACAGCCCCAGGTGGCTGCACCACAGCCAGACGGAGTCAGGCGTCCACTCGGGTATCAGACGCAGGCTGTGCGCCAGGGTCAGGGCCAAGGCCAAGGCCAGCGTTAGGGCCAGCAACAGCAGCACCGTCAGTCGGCGCAGGCGTGCGTGTACTTGTGGCAGGGGTGTTTTGAGCTGAAGAGCGGTGGTGGAAGTGCAGGAGGCCAGGGGAGCAGGCATGGCGACGCATTCGGGCAGGGGTGGCAATTCGACAGCGCGGGCTGCTGAGGCGGTTCAGGCCCGTCGATCCAGCGCTGTACTGTCAGCCATTTCCCGGCTCTACGTTGTCTGCCCTTGTCGGCAGGGGCTGTAGGACGGTGTCCTCGCGTGGCCTCAGGAACAAGCGATTTGGGGGGTGTACTTTCTCCCTCTGAGTGCGGCGCCCCCGGCGCGATACAGCAGCGGATGAAACATTCCCGCCCGAATCAGAGCCTGATCGCCGCGAGGGCGCGGCTCCCACAAGAGAAAAGCTGGTAGCTGGTCTTGGTGCCCGCGATAGAAAAGGCCGTTGGGGGGCTTGGCGCCCTCTCGGCCGTTGAGAAGTGACTGTGCCGGTGACTGTCTGTGGGGGCACCGCCCTCGGTGCGATACAGCGCACTGTTTGTGGGGGCACCGCCCTCGGTGCGATACAGCGCACTGTTTGTGGGAGCACCGCCCCCGGCGCGATACAGCGGACTGTGTGTGGGAGCACCGCCCCCGG
>CAZATV010000081.1:0-13279 GCA_964488145.1 uncultured Polaromonas sp. | reverse complement strand
TGCCGCGCACCGAAAACGCCAAATTGCAGCGCTTCATGCTGCGGCAGTGGGCTGCGGAGACCTGAAAGCGGTCAGCCCCAGGCCCGCGGCCCGGCCCCTGCAGACTCACAAATCAAAAAACACGGTCTCGCGGCCGTGGCTGCTGTCCTGCATGTGGATGTCAAAGCGGTACTCAATGCCACCCGGGACTTGCCGACGCCGGGCGATCAGGGTCTGCCGCCGATCGGCCGGCACCCCTCGAAGCACTTCGTCCTTGGCATTAGCCGGTGCCTCGTCGTCAAAATAAATGCGGGTGAAGGCGTGCAACAGCAAGCCCCGCGCCGACACGCAGACATCAATGAAGGGCGCCTGGTCTGGCCCGATCGCACCGGGCTTGACCGTCACAAACTCAAAGTGATCGCCCGCCAGGGTACCGGTGCCGCAGCGGCCAAAACCGGTAAAGCCCTGCGCCCTGACCTCGGCCGGGCTTTGCAGCAACTGCCCCCGGGCATTGCGTTGATGAATTTCAATCAGGGCATCGTTGATGGTCTTGCCGGCACCGTCGTACACCTGCCCGACGATGCGGATGTGCTCACCCTCGGCCTGCGGCTGGGCCAGCACCGGGGTGAACAGGCTGTGCAAGAAGGGGTAGCCGTACTGCGTGGGCGCCAGGCCGTATGCGAAGTAGGGCCCCACCGTCTGAGAAGGCGTCTGGTAAAGCTTCGGGCTCATGAGGGGCTCCTCACTCAAAACGCGTGGCCTTGGGGCCGCGCAGCACGATGTCAAAAACATAACCCAAAGCGTAATCAGGCTGGGTGACGTCCATGCTGAACTGCGACACCAGGCTGCCCCGCAGGTGCTCGGGCATGCTCATGTACATCGGGTCATAGGGCAGCAAGGGGTCGCCCGGAAAGTACATCTGCGTCACCAGACGGCTGGCAAAGTAGTCCCCAAAGAGCGAGAAGTGAATATGGTTGGGCCGCCAGGCGTTGTAATGGTTGCCCCAGGGGTAGGCACCCGGCTTGATGGTCTTGAAGGTGTAGCGGCCCTGGTCATCGGTCATGCAGCGGCCCGCACCCAAGAAATTGGGGTCCAGCGGCGCATCGTGCTGATCGACCTTGTGCACATAGCGACCGGTGGCGTTGGCCTGCCAAACCTCCACCAGCGTGTTGCGTACCGGCCGACCGTCTTCATCGAGCACCCGGCCAGTGACGATGATGCGCTCGCCCAGCGGCTCGCCATTGATGCGGGCATTCATCGTCAGATCGTTGTCGTACTTGCCAAGCTGGGCAAATTCATAGACCGGTGCATTTCGGTTGGCCAGCGCATGCGGCATCGGCACCAGGGCCTGCTTGGGGCCGCGCAGACCGGTGGACTTGTACAGAGGGAACACATAGCTGGGCTGGGTGCTCCAGTCCCGCGCAGCCACAGGGGTCGGATGGGTGTCGGCTTTCATCTTCTCCTCACAACGCGTTGGTCTCGAAGGCGGCCACTGTACCTTGCCCCACTGCTTATGTATATTGAATTCTTATACCGCTTTAATTAACCTCTTGTTAATTAAAATTCGATCATGATTGAGGAACGCATCAAACTGCGCCATCTGCAATGCGTGCTGGCCGTCGCGCGGCTGGGCAGCGTACAAAAAGCCGCTCAGGCCCTGGCCATCAGCCAGCCGGCCGTCTCCAAAACCGTGACCGAACTCGAAGCGCTGCTGGGCGTGCGCCTGCTCGAGCGCAACCGCAAAGGCGCCGAGCTGACGGCCGCCGGCACCGCGTTCCTGCGACACGCCCAAGACAGCGTCAGCGCACTCAAGCAGGCCGTAGCCAGCCTCGCGCCAGGACCGCCGCGCAGCGCCCCGGTGGCGCTGGGCGTGCTGCCCACCGTCGCGCCCTCGCTGGTGCCGCGGCTGATCGCTCGGCTGGATCAGCGCGCCGGTCACGTGGGCTTGCCCGCACCGTCGCTGCGCGTCTACAGCCAAATCAATCCCGAACTGCTGAGCCAGCTGCGCCAGGGCCAGCTCGACCTGGTGATCGGACGCTTTGCCGAGCCGCAAGTGATGCGGGGCCTGAGCTTTGAGCACCTCTACACCGACCCACTGGTTTTGGTGGTTCGGCGGGGCCATCCCCTGCTGAGGAAACGTCAGACCGATATCCTGACCCGCCTGAAGGCGTACAGGCTGGTACTGCCGCTGCCCGGCACTGCCATTCGTCATGCGACCGACGCACTGCTGGCTCAGCATGGGGCCGAAGCACCGCCCTCCACCGTTGAGACCCTGTCGATTTCGCTGGCGCGGCAGCAGTGCTTGAGCAGCAACGCGATCTGGTTTACCCGAGAAGGCGCGATCAATCCAGATCTCGAACAAGGGCGTCTGTCCCGCCTGCCGGTCCAGACCGGCCGCACCGAAGAAATGATCGGCCTGATCCAACGTGCTGACAGCCGCCTGTCGTCGGCCCCTCTCGAAGTCGCCAAGGCCATCCGCAGCCTGGGTCAAGGCCGTGCACGGTCTTGAACAGAGGGGGCGCGGCCCCTAGGAAAAAATCGCTGCGAGGGCGCAGCTCCGACAAGTTCTGGGCGGGGACGAGTGGGTGTGGGAACGCCGCCCTCGGCGCGACGACTGCCCCTGTCACAGCGCGGCTCCGGTGCAATGCGGGGCTTGTCAAACTCCCGGTACTGAGAATCGACCCTCCAGATCGCTCAGGCCGAGTTCCTGCAGCAAGTCACGTAAGCGCTGCGCCGCCTCGCGCGCCTGCGAAGGTCGGACCGGCTGGTGGCGGCTGGCCAGGATCAGCTCGTTCTTGAGCGAGTGCTCCCAGCCCACCAACTCCGTGACCGTGACTGAATAGCCATGCGCCTGCAGCTGCAGACAGCGCAGCACATTGGTGATCTGGCTGCCGAACTCGCGGGTGTGCAGCGGGTGGCGCCACAACTCGGCCAGCGGTGTTCGTTTGATCGACAGCGCCTTCGATTGGCGCAGCACCCCAGCCACCTCGGCCTGGCAACAAGGCACCAGCACCATATGCCGCGCCTGATGCTTCAGGCCAAAGGCCAGCGCATCGTCGGTGGCGGTATCGCAAGCATGCAGCGCGGTGACGATATCCACCTGAGCCGGTATCTGCGCTGCGTCTTGCGACTGCGCCACCGACAGATTCAGAAATGCCATGCGATCAAAACCCAAGCGCTGCGCCAGTTCGCGCGACTTGGCCACCAGTTCCGCGCGCGTCTCCACGCCGATGATGCGCCCCTGCAAGTTTTGCCCCGCCCGCGCCACCCGGTAGTACAAGTCACACAGAATAAAGCCCAAATACGACTTGCCCGCTCCGTGGTCCACCAGCACCGGATCGGGCCGATGCCTGTGCACCTCATCGAGCAAAGGCTCAATGAACTGGTACAAGTGGTGGACCTGCTTGAGCTTGCGCCGCGTGTCTTGGTTGAGCTTGCCCTCACGAGTGAGAATGTGCAGCTCTTTGAGGAGCTCGACGGACTGGCCGGGGCGCAGCTCCTCGATCAGCGTCGATGGGGATGCACGCCGACTGGATCGCGCTGGGGACGGTGGAGGTGGCCTGCTCATAACATGCGCAGTGTACGGCCGCCATCATCAGGTTCATCGCGAGCACAATAGACCTTCCTGAGACTTGGCGCGACCGTCTCGACTCACGCAATCAGCGGGCCAAAGAACTGCAAGGAGACACCCTATGAAGAAAATCATCCGGGCAGGCGCAGCCGCCATGGCCGTGCTTTGTGCTGTGGGGCTGGCGAGCACCGCCTGGGCGAACTTTCCTGACAAGCCCATCCGCGTGGTGATCGGCTTCCCGGCAGGCGGCCCCCTGGACCAGCATGCCCGGCTGATCGTCGACCGGCTGGGCAGCGTGCTTGGCCAGCCCATCATCATCGACTACAAGGCCGGTGCCGGCGGTACCGTGGGCGCGCAAGAGGTCCTGCGGGCGCCGGCAGACGGATACACCCTGATGCTCGCCAACACGGGCGTGATGGTGATCAACCCAGCGCTCTACACCAAGCTGCCCTACCAAACCCTGCGCGATTTCACCCCGATTGCCCGTACCGCCATGCAACCGCTGGCCCTGATGGTCAATCCCAGCGTTCCTGCCAGGACACTGCCCGAATTCATTGCCTATGCCCGTGCACGGCCTGGGCAGATCAACTACGGCTCGGCCGGCAATGGCGGCATCAGCCACCTGGCGCCCGAGATGTTCAAGACCACCACTGGCCTGTTCATGGTGCACATTCCTTACCGGGGCAGCGCACCGGCCTTTACCGACCTGATGGCTGGGCAGGTGCAGTTCATGGCCGAGTCGATTCCGCAGGCAGCCGCCTATCACAAGCAGGGCAAGGTGCGCGCGCTGGCGGTCACCAGTCGCGAGCGCAACCCCGCTTTGCCTGAGATTCCCACCGCCATGGAAAGTGGCCTGAAAGACTTTGAAGTGGTGGGCTTCTACGGCTTTCTCGCCCCCGCCCACTTGCCCAGGGACATCACAGCCAAACTCAGCGATGCCTTTCGGCAAGTGCTCAGCACACCGGAAATCCGGCAGCGCATGACCACGCAGGGCGCAGATCCGGCCTTTCTAGGCAGCGAGGACTTCAGGAAATTCCTGACTGCTGAAATGCCGAAGTGGGCCGCCGCGGTGGCCAAATCGGGCGCTCGGCTCGATTGACGGGCTGCACTGCACCTATTCCCCAGACGCACAATGCCGCGCGCATTCCAGTAGCATCCAGGCGGTCGAAAGGTGGCGCGCGCCGCGCCCACCGGGCACACACAGGCTCGCCATGTTCACCCCCCTGCTGCCCCAATGGCCCGCCACCTGGGCCGATGGCCTGCCGCCCACGCGCAGCGCCGCTTTGGCCCGCGTGGAGCGCGTGCGGCCTGCCGCCTATGCACGCACGCGCAACCATCTGGACGGTTCAGTCACGGGCCTGTCGCCCTACCTCACGCATGGCCTGGTGACCCTGCCCGAGGTGCTGGTCGAGCTGCTCAAGCGCGAGAGCCTGCCGGTGGAACACAAGCTGATCTTTGAATTCGGCTGGCGTGAATTCTTCCGGCATGCGTGGACCCGATCGGGCGAGGGCATCTTGCAGTCGATACACCCGGGGCCCTTGCCTGAGGACGCGTATGCACCCGTTCTGCCCCTTGACATCAGACAGGCCTGCACCGGGGTGCCGGTCATCGACCAAGCAGTGCGTACGCTCTATGCCACCGGCACGCTGCACAACCATGCGCGCATGTGGCTGGCCAGCTACGTGGTGCATATCCGAAAAATTCACTGGCGCGCTGGCGCCGACTGGCTGGTGGCGCACCTGCTCGACGGCGACCTGGCCAGCAATCACCTGAGCTGGCAGTGGGTGGCGGGCACCGGAAGCCACAAGCCCTACCTGTTCAACGCAGAGAACGTGGCGCGCTATGCGCCCGAGGCCTGGCACAGCCCCGGCAGCGTATTGGACTGCACGTATGAAGACATGGACCGCATGGCGCGATCACCAAAAGCGTCCCTCCAGCCCCGCGCGACCGATGCCGAGCTCACGCCGGAGCCCGCCCGCCAGACAGCGCCGCCGGCAGAACTCGGCGTGGGCGCGCCCGATGCGGCGGCTGTGCAAGGCCGCGAGGTCTGGCTGGTACATCCCTGGGCCCTGCGCGCCCCACCGGCCGACGTGCCCGCCGATGCACTGTGCATTGGCGTGTACCTGAAGGAACACCACGCCCAGTGGCCCTGGCCCGAGGCGCGCTGGCGCTGGGTGGACCGCTCGATGGCCGAAGCCGCGCCCCTGCGCTGGTACACCGATGCCGCGACCCTCGCCTCGGCCTTGCAGGGTGCAACCCGCGTTCGCAGTGTGGGTGATCCGCATATTTCTCGCTGGCTGCAGCCCATCGCTCAGCTGGACGCCGCGCCCATGCTCTTTCCCAGCGTAGAGCGCCACTGCACCAGCTTTTCGCAGTGGTGGACACGTGCCATCCGCGGCCTGACACACGCAAAGGAATTGTTGTGACTGCTCCGAAAGAAACGCTGACTGTGCTTTACGACGGTGCTTGCCCGCTGTGCCGACGCGAGATTGCGCACCTGCAGGGCCTGGCCACACAGCGCCCAGACAGTGCACTGTGCTTCGTTGACATCAGCCAGGCTGAGGGTCAAACGCCTCATGGGGCCGAGCGTCAAGCGCTGCTGGCGCGCTTTCATGTACAGCGCAGCGATGGCTCGCGCCTGTCGGGCGCAGCCGCCTTCACCGCCCTGTGGAGCCGTCTGCCCGGCTGGCGCTGGCTGGCCCGGCTGGCCAGCCTTCCGGGCATGCTCTCGGTGCTGGAGTGGACTTACGGTCTGTTCCTGAAGCTGCGGCCCGGGCTGCAGTGGCTGGCCCGGCGCGTTGAAGGCGCACCCGAGGCGGCCCGGGCCACCGCCGCACCCATGAGCCGGCACCTGGAACGCGAGCTGCGCTCCGACCATGCCGGTGAAACCGGCGCGGTGTTCGTCTACCGCGGGATCACCGCCGTGGCGCGCTGGCGCGGCGACGCGCAACTGCTGACCTTTGCGCAGCAGCACGGGAACACCGAAGCCGAACATCTGCAACTCATCGAAGAGTGGCTGGCACCCGAGCGCCGCAGTCGCCTCCTCGGGCCCTGGCGCCTGGCTGGCTGGCTCACCGGCGCCCTGCCCGCCCTGGCCGGCCGCCGCGCGGTGTACGGCACCATCGCCGCGGTTGAAACCTTTGTGGACCGGCACTACCAGCGGCAAATCGACCACCTGCGCGCCCACGGGGGCCCCGAAGGCCTGCTACCCCTGCTAGAGCGCTGCCAGGCCGACGAATGCCACCACCGCGACGAAGCTGCTGCGCTCGAGGGCGAACGCCGGCCCTGGCTGCTTCGGCTGTGGTGCGCGGTGGTCGGGACCGGCTCCAGTGCGGCCGTTGTCATTGCACGCCGGCTCTGAGCGCTCCATTCAACGGGGCCATACTCAAGGGGTCAGACCCCCGATTCGATCCGCATCTTCACCGCTATGGCGCAGGGGCCTAGGCACAATCGCCCCATGCCAGACTCGCTCCCACGTCCCGAACAGCCACACAACCGGCTGCACGGCATCACCCTCGAAGCCATGGTGCGCGCGCTGCAGGCGCACTACGGCTGGGAAGACCTGGGCCGGCGCATCCCGATTCGTTGCTTCACGCACGATCCCAGTGTCAACTCCAGCCTGAAGTTCCTGCGCAAGACGCCCTGGGCGCGCGAAAAGGTGGAGGGGCTCTACCTGTTCATGGGGCGCGAGATCAAGCGTGCACAAGGCCCAACCTGAAGCGCTGGCCCCGGTCATGAACCTCGTGCCTCATCGCGTCCTGCCCGTGCTGGTGCTGGCCCAGCTGGGTGGCACCTCGCTATGGTTTGCGGTCAATGCGGTCATGCCCGACTTGCAGCACAGCTACGGCTGGCCGGCCACGGCCGTGGGCACGCTCACCTCGGCGCTGCAGTTCGGTTTTATCCTGGGCACGCTGGTGTTTGCGCTGCTGGCCATTGCCGACCGCTTCAGCGCGCCACGCGTGTTCCTGGTGTGTGCGCTGGCCGGGGCACTGAGCACTGTGGGCGCCTGGGCGATGGTGAGCGACTTTGAGGCGCTGCTGGCTTGGCGCTTTGCCACGGGCTTTTTTCTCGCAGGCATCTACCCCGTGGGCATGAAGATCGCTGCGCAGTGGTACCGCGACGGGCTGGGTGCGGCGCTGGGTTACCTGATTGGCGCGCTCGTCCTGGGCTCGGCCAGCGCGCACGGCCTGCGGGCACTGGCCGACGCCCTGCCCTGGCCCAGCATCATGCTGGGCGTGGCAGCCCTGGCAGCAGCCAGCGGCTTACTGATCCTGGCGCTGGGCGAAGCGCCGCAGGCACCCACGCGCGTGAGCACCTTGCAATGGCAGGCTCTGAGCACGCTGTGGCGCGACGCCAAGGTGCGCAGCTCGGTAGGCGGCTACTTCGGCCACATGTGGGAGCTCTACACGCTGTGGGTGCTCATGCCCATGATCCTGGCCACGCGGCTGGACGGCGTACAACTGTCGTGGGCGGCATTCGTCATTCTGGGCAGCGGCGCCCTTGGCTGCGTAGCCGGCGGGCATGTCGCACGCCACTGGGGCAGCGCCCGCGTGGCCGGCTTGCAACTGGGCACCAGCGGTCTGTGCTGCCTCGCGGCACCGTGGCTGATGCACGCTGCCGACGCGGTGTTCTATGCCTGGCTGCTGCTGTGGGGCGTCACCGTGGCTGGCGACTCGCCCCAGTTTTCGGCCCTGACTGCTCGCAACGCCCCGCCCCAAGCCGTGGGTAGCGTGCTCACGCTCACCAACAGCATTGGCTTTGCTATCAGCATTGTCAGCATCCTGCTGTTTGTGGCGCTCACGCCCTATGTGCCGCTGGGCTGGCTGCTGGTGGGCCTGGCGCCAGGGCCGGCGTTGGGCTTGTGGGCTTTGTGGCCACTCATGAAGCAGCACGCCTGATCGCGGGCCCAGGCGCCGGCCGCCGCGACAAGCAGAGGCCCCGCACTGCCTGGCACGCTTTCCAGCGCTCGAACCTCCCCTCGACCCGCGAAGATAAGCCGCCGTCAACTTCTCCCCAATACCGGCCCCAACGCCACCCCGGTCGCCGTCTTCATGCGCACCAACTCTTCCGGCGGAGCCGAGGCCACGATCAGGCCACCGGCATCGCCGCCGCCGGGGCCCAGGTCCACCACCCAGTCTGCTTCCGCGATCAGGTCGAGGTCGTGCTCGATGACGATCACGCTGTGGCCAGCATCCACCAAGCGGTGCAGCACATGGATGAGCTTTTCCACATCGGCCATATGCAGGCCGACCGTCGGCTCATCGAGCACATACAGGGTGTGCGGCGCCTTCTGTCCACGCCGGGTGATGTCATCGCGCACCTTGGAGAGTTCGGTCACCAGCTTGATGCGCTGGGCCTCGCCGCCGCTGAGGGTGGGCGAGGGCTGGCCGAGGGTGAGGTAGCCCAGGCCCACATCCTTGAGCAACTGAAGCGGATGGCTGATGTGAGGCATGGAGGCAAAAAACTCCACCGCCTCATCGACCTCCATGCGCAAGACCTCGCCGATGCTCTTGCCGCGCCAGGTCACCGCCAGGGTCTCGGGATTGAAGCGCGCGCCGTGGCAGGTTTCGCACAGCACCTTCACATCAGGCAGGAAGCTCATGGCGATGGTGCGCACGCCAGCACCTTCGCAGGTGGGGCATCGGCCTTCGCCGGTGTTGAAGGAAAAGCGGCCCGGCCCATAGCCGCGCGCCTTGGCCTCGAGCGTGTCGGCAAAGAGCTTGCGGATGGTGTCCCAAAAGCCGATGTAAGTGGCGGGGCAAGAGCGCGGGGTCTTGCCGATAGGCGTTTGATCCACTTCCAGCACCCGGTCAAGGCTCTGGTAGCCACCGAGCCCCGAGCAGCCCACCCAGGCGGGGTGCTGTCCGGCTTCGTCTCTTTTGCGACCGGCTGCAGTGGCGCGCTGGCTGACCGCAGCCTGCACATTGGCCAACAGCACCTCGCGTGCGAGGGTTGATTTGCCCGAGCCGCTGACGCCGGTGACCGCCACCAGACGCTGCAGCGGAATCTGCACATCAACCTGCCTGAGGTTGTGCAGGCTGGCGCCCTCCATGCGCAAGCTGGTGTCAGAGCGCGCAGCACGCCGGGGCCGTAGCGGGTGGCGTATGGCCTGCATCAGATAACGACCGGTCAGCGACTCGGCGCTGGCCGACAGATCCTGCGCGCTGCCCTGGGCCACCACCCGACCACCGCGCTTGCCCGCCCCGGGACCGATGTCGATGATGTGGTCGGCGCGGCGTATGGTGTCCTCGTCGTGCTCGACCACCACCAGGGTGTTGCCCCGCTCACTGAGTTTGCCCAAAGCGCCCAGCAAAATCTGGTTGTCGCGCGGGTGCAGGCCAATGGTCGGCTCATCGAGCACATAGCACACGCCTTGCAAATTAGAGCCCAACTGCGCAGCCAGGCGTATGCGCTGCGCCTCGCCGCCCGAGAGCGTGGGCGCGCCGCGGTCCAGGGTGAGATAACCCAGGCCTACTTCTTCAAGAAACTCGAGCCGGCTGCTGATTTCGGGGATGAGGTCGCGCGCAATTTCGGCCTCGCGTCCGTTGAGCTGTAGGCGGTCTACCCAGGCTCTTACATGGCTCACCGACAACCGCGCCACATCGGTGATGGACCAGGCTTGACCATCGGCGCCACGCAAGCGCACCGCTCGGGCCTGGGCATTGAGCCGGGTGCCCTGGCACTTGGGGCAGGCGGCATCGCCGATGTCTTCAAGCTCGGGCTCGGCAAAACTTTGCTCGCGGCCTTTGGAGTCCTCGGCTGGCAGGGAGTCATCGAGCGCTCGCCGCTGTTCCTTGCTCAGAGCCACGCCGGTACCCACGCAATCCGGGCACCAGCCGTGCTTGCTGTTGTAGGAGAACAGACGCGGATCGAGCTCGGGGTAGGAGGTGGCACACACCGGACATGCACGTTTGGTGGAAAACGCCTGAATCTTCCCGATGCCGCGGGTCGGGGCGCCCATTTCCATCGCGGTCTTCAGGCCATCGAGCGGGGCCAGTACATGCACCACGCCCTTGCCGTACTCGAGCGCGGACTTCAGCGCCTGTCGCAAGGCCGCCTCGTTAGCGGGCAAGACCCTCAGGTCGGCCACCGGCAATTCGAGGGTGTGCTCCTTGAAACGGTCGATGCGCGGAAAGCCCGTGGTCGGTAAAAACTCGCCATCGACCCGCAGGTGGGTGTAGCCTCGCGGCCGTGCCCAATCGGCCAGTTCGGTATAAACGCCCTTGCGGTTGATCACCAAAGGCGCCAGCAGTCCAATGTGCTGGCCGCGATAGTGCTTGAGCAGTTGCGCGGCAATGCTGTCGCTGCTCTGGGGCATGACCGCAGCATCGTCGTGCACGCAGTGCTGCACGCCCAGCTTCACATATAACAAGCGCAGGAAGTGCCAGACCTCGGTGGTGGTACCCACGGTGGACTTGCGCCCACCCCGAGACAGGCGCTGCTCGATGGCCACGGTGGGGGGAATGCCATAGACCGCGTCCACCTCGGGCCGGCCGGCCGGCTGCACGATGCTGCGTGCATAGGCGTTGAGGCTTTCCAGATAGCGCCGCTGCCCTTCGTTGAACAAAATGTCGAAGGCCAGAGTGGACTTGCCCGAGCCCGACACGCCGGTCACCACATTGAATTTACCCCGCGGTATGTCAACCGACAGGCTCTTGAGGTTGTTCTCCCGGGCGTTCACGATTTGAATGGCCTCAGGCCGCGCAGAGGAAGTGGTGGCGGCCAAGTTCTGCTCGGAATCTGAAGCCTGGGCCGCCCCCACAGCCTCGCCAGGCCCCGTGCCAGGGACTCCATCAGAACCCGCGTCATACCCAGAAGCGGCCTTCTCCTCTGCGCTGTGCACCTCTCCCATGGCCCGGGCATAGTCGCGCAAGGCCTGCGCGGTGTGCGAAGACGGATGCTGGCGCAAATCTTCTGGCGTGCCTTCGGCCACCAGCAAGCCGCCGGCTTCGCCCCCCTCGGGACCGAGATCGATCACCCAGTCGGCTGCGCGAATCACATCGAGGTTGTGCTCGATCACGATCAGCGAATGTCCCGCCTCCAGCAGCTTGCGCAGCGCGCGCATGAGCTTGGCAATATCGTCAAAGTGCAGGCCGGTGGTGGGCTCGTCCAGCAAAAAGAGCGTGCCGCGGTGCTGGCGCAAAGCCAGCGGTTGGCGGCTGGCGCTGGCCGGTGTCTTGGCTGACTTTTGGCCCTCGCCCTTACCGGCCAGAAAGCCCGCCAGCTTGAGCCTTTGCGCCTCACCCCCGGACAGCGTAGGCACCGGCTGACCGAGCTTGATGTACTCGAGCCCCACATCCACGATGGGCTGCAGCGCCCGCAGCACATCACGGTCGCCTCGAAACAATTCGCAGGCCTGGCTGACCGTGAGCTCCAGCACATCGGCCACGCTCAGGCGCTGGAGGGTGCTCTCAAGGGTTCGCCGCTCGATCTGCACTTCCAGAATTTCCGGACGGTAACGCTTGCCATCGCAGTCGGGGCAGCGCAGGTAGACATCGGAGAGGAACTGCATCTCCACATGCTCAAAGCCCGAGCCACCGCAGGTGGGACAGCGGCCATCGCCACTGTTGAAGCTGAACTTGCTGGCGGTGTAGCCGCGCTCGCGGGCCAACGGCGCATCGGCAAAGAGCTCCCGAATGGCGTCCCAAGCGCCCACATAGCTGGCCGGGTTGGACCGTGCAGTCTTGCCTATCGGGGACTGGTCAACGAAGACCACATCCTGCAGATGGTCGGCACCCAGCACCCGATCATGCGCACCCGGAGTTTCCGTGGCCTTGCCCATCTGGCGCAGCAGGGCCGGCGCCAGAATGTCCTGCATCAAGGTGGATTTGCCCGAGCCGCTCACGCCGGTCACGCAAACGAGTCGCTGCAGCGGAAACTCCACACTGATGTTCTTGAGGTTGTGCTCGCAGGCACCCTCAAGAATGAGGCGCGGGGTGTGATCAGAGACAGCGCGCTTGAGGCCCATCCCCACCTGCTTGCGGCCGCCCAGATAGGCGCCCGTCAGCGTGTCGGCCTGCCGCATTTGCGCCGGCGTGCCATCGAAGACGATGGTGCCGCCCTTCTCGCCCGGGCCCGGCCCCATGTCGATGAGGCGGTCAGCGGCGAGCATCACCGCCGGGTCATGCTCGACCACCACCAGGGTGTTTCCTGCATCGCGCAGGCGCCCCATGGCCTGGGTGATGCGGTTCATATCACGCGGATGCAGACCGATGCTCGGCTCGTCGAGCACGAACAAGGTGTTGACCAGGGAGGTGCCCAGCGCGGTGGTCAGGTTGATGCGCTGCACCTCGCCGCCGGAGAGGGTGCGGCTTTGCCGGTCGAGCGTGAGGTAGCCAATCCCGACATCGCACAGGTATTTGAGCCGCGTGCGGATTTCCTCGAGCAACAGCTTGAGGGCCTGGCGGTCAGCTCCGCCGGTTTGCAAGGCGGCCTCCGACAGACTTTCGTGCGCCAGTTCGTCAAAAAACCGGCGCAGCTTATCGATGGGCAGCTGCATCAGGTCGTGCAGACACAGGCCCGGCAACGACTCCAACTGATCGCGGCTCCAGGCCACGCCCACAGGCATAAATCGCTGGGCGGGCGCCAGCACTGCGTCGGCCGCCTGCTTGGAACCCAGACGCCAGAGCAGGGCCTCGGTCTTGAGCCGGGCGCCTCCACAGGTGGTGCACGGCGTGTAGCTGCGGTACTTGGACAGCAGCACCCGGATGTGCATCTTGTAGGCCTTGC
>CAZATV010000080.1:0-13280 GCA_964488145.1 uncultured Polaromonas sp. | reverse complement strand
TCTCGCCGCGGGTGAACAAAGCCGAACCGTGGGTGCGTGGCAGCACAGAATTGCGAATCTCGATGGGGCGCACGGTGCGAGTGTCACGACCGTCGATCCGGGGCTCACCGGCCAGAATCTGGCTGCGAACGATCTTGGCTTCAATGTCGAACAGCAGGCCATCGACCTTGACCGAATCGAAAGCTATGCCTGCTGCAGTCAGCGCCTCTTTGGTCTCGGTGTAAGCCACCCGGCACGCCTGGGTACGAGCCTGTTTGCTGCGGATCTGATAAGCCGCCTGTAACTTGGCCTGCGCCACTTCCTTGACCTTGGCGATCAGCGGCTCGTCCTTGGCCGGCGCCTGCCAGTTCCAGACCGGCTTGCCTGCATCGCGGACCAGTTCGTGAATGGCCTCAATCGCGATCTTGCCCTGCTCGTGACCAAAAACCACTGCACCGAGCATGACCTCTTCGGGCAATTGCTGCGCCTCGGACTCAACCATCAAAACGGCGGCCTCAGTACCGGCAACCACCAGATCCATCTGGGACTGGGTCATCTGCTCCTTGGTCGGGTTGAGCACATACTGGCCATCGACATAGCCCACGCGCGCGGCGCCAATGGGGCCGTTGAAGGGAATGCCGGAAATTGCCAGCGCTGCGCTGGAAGCGATCATGGCCGGGATGTCACCCTCCACCTGGGGATTGAGCGAGAGCACATGCACCACCACCTGGACTTCATTGAAAAAGCCGTCAGGGAACAGGGGCCGGATCGGGCGATCGATCAGGCGCGATGTCAGCGTTTCGAACTCGCTGGGCCGGCCCTCGCGCTTGAAGAAGCTGCCCGGAATCTTCCCGGCCGCATAGGTTTTTTCGAGGTAGTCGACCGTCAGCGGGAAAAAATCCTGGCCTGGCTTGGCATCATCCTTAGCCACCACCGTGGCCAGCACGACCGTGCCATCCATATCAAGCAGCACTGCACCGGTGGACTGCCGAGCGATCTCGCCGGTTTCCAGCGTGACCTTGTGCTGACCCCACTGGAACGACTTACTGACTTTATTGAAAATGCTCATGTTCTAACTCCGTTGAAACCGGGGGCATGTGGCAGCCCCGATGGCCCGAAGCGTGGCTGGTGGAACACGATGCCATTCCAGAAACAACCCCGCGGGCGGCTTTTGGAATGACACAGCGCGTGTTCTGATGACCTTGCTTCGAAGTGAAAAGCGCCTGAGCCAGCGAACCAACCCAGGCGCTTTAAATCTGCCGTGCCTCGCTTACTTGCGCAAGCCGAGCTTGGAAATCAGGGCCGAGTAACGCTCCGCATCCTTGGCCTTCAGATAGTCCAGCAGTTTGCGACGGCGGCTGACCATCCGCAGCAGCCCACGGCGGCCATGATGGTCCTTGCTGTGGGTCTTAAAGTGAGGCGTCAGTTCGTTGATACGGCCGGTGAGCAGGGCAACCTGCACTTCCGGGCTACCCGTGTCGGTGGCCGAACGGGCGTTGGCCGAGACGATTTCGGCCTTTGAGGGCTTGGCGATCATGTAAATTCCTTGACTTGCGAACGTCCCAGTCGCTAAACCGGGGCGCCGTGCGGATTGAACCTATTTTCCGAACAATTCCGGAAAACCCGCAATTATAGCTGCATCCAGCGCTGCAAGCGCCTCACCCCTTCTTGCAAGCGCTGCAAGTCAGCACTGGCAAAGCACCAGCGCAGCCACCCCTGCATCTCGGCCCTCGAACTGTCGTGAAACGCATGCCCGGGCGCCAATCCCAGACCGGCCTCCTGAACCAGTCGGCGGGCCAACTGCAGACTGTCCGGATGGGCCGGCAGGCGCAGGAAGGCATAGAGGCCGCCGGGCGGGGGGGCCACCTCAACGCCCGGCAGGGCCTGAAGCAGAGGCAGCAGGGTGTCGCGACACTGACGCAGATGGCTGACCACCTGGGGGGTGATTTCGTCGGCGTGGGCCAAGGCAGCCAGACCCGCCCTTTGGACAAACACCGGCGCACAAGAGGTGTTGAATTCGAGCAACTTGCCCACCGCAGAGGTCAGGCCGCCGGGCAGCGTGAGCCATCCCAGGCGCCATCCAGTCATCAGGAAGCTTTTGGAGAAACTGTTAACCACCACCAGGCGGTCCTGCGCAGAGGCCAGGTCCAGAAAACTGGGCGCGGCCACCCGGGCTGGGTCGTCGAAAAACAAGCGCTCGTAAACCTCATCGGCCACGATCCAGATGCCAGCCCGGCGCGCGTGCTCGAGGATCTGAGCCTGCTCGGCCCGACTGAGGGTCCATCCGGTCGGGTTGTTGGGCGAGTTCACCACCAGCGCCTTGGTACCCGGACGCAGGGCGTCCATCAGTTCATTCATGTCCAGGGACCAGGCCCCAGCCTGGGGCCGCAGGCTGACGGTGTGCACCTGAGCCCCCATGACCCGCGGTTGTGCCACCAGATTGGGCCAGACCGGGGTCACCACCACCACCCGGTCCCCCGCATCGATCAGGGCCTGCGCGCTGATCATCAGGCCATTGACGCCGCCTGAGGTGACAGCAACCCGTTCAGCCGTCACCGCTTCAGCGCCAGGCTGACGCAGACCGGTGCTGTAGCCAGCCAGGGCCTGGCGCAAGGCCGGCAGCCCCAGGTTGTGGCTGTAGAAGGTCTCACCGGCCGCCAGCGAGGCCGATGCCGCCGCCCGAATGACCTCCGGGGTGACTTCATCGCTCTCGCCAAACCAGAACTTGAGCACATCGGGGCGGTCAAGGGCCGCATTGGCCACCACCCGGATCAAGGATTCCTGCAACTCATCCATCACCTGTCTCATGGCCTTACCTCAGCGGTCTTTCCATCTTGCAACTGTGGCCCTGCTCCGACTGCTCGGCCGTCAGGGTCTTGATGACCCGAAAGCCGTAGCCCGATCCCTCAGCGTCGAAGCGCACGCCGGGACTACCCTGCCGGTCCATGAGCACCACCCGCAAAGGCTGCTGAAACTGGTGATCGCTCGCACGCATTCGACCCGTGTGACCAGCCAGGCCAACTTCCGCCCTTTCGAGTTGCTGAGCCACAGCCAGCGCCTCCAGGCTCTGGGCTTTCTCAATGGACTGAACCAAGGCTTCCATCATCAGTTGCATCCGCATATGGATGTAGTCGTCCTGCGGCTTGGGGAAGCGCTGACGGAAACTCTGATAGAAGGCCTGCGCAGCCTCGCCCGGCACATTGGCAAACCACTCGGCCACAGCCACCACCTTGCCTACACCTGCGTCCGCCAAAACGCCGGGGACGCCCAACGCATTGCCGTAGAAGGTGTAAAACTTGCCATCAAAACCGACATCCCGAGCCGCCCGCACCAACAAGGTCAGGTCAGATCCAAAGTTGCCGGTCAACACCGCCTGCGCCCCGCTGGTCTTGATCTTGGTCGCATACGGAATGAAGTCCTTCACGCGGCCCAGAGGATGTAATTCGTCCCCCACGATCTGGATATCAGGGCGCACCAAGGCCAGTTGTCGACGCCCCTCGCGCAGGACGGCCTGGCCAAAGCTGTAGTCCTGTCCGATCAGATAGACCTTTTGCACCGATTTGTCTTCGCGCAGAACCTGCATCAACGCCGCCATCCGCATGTCGGCATGGGCATCGAAGCGAAAATGCCAGAAACTGCAGCGCTCATTGGTCAACGCTGGGTCGACCGCCGCATAGTTCAGAAAGATCACTCGCTTGCCCGGCTCACGTTCGTTGTGCTTTCCAATGGCATCCATCAGGGCTGCGGCCACCGCCGAAGAATTGCCCTGCATGACGATGCGAATGCCGTCATCGATGGCCGAGCGAAGGGCAGCCAGAGCTTCCTCCACCTGGCCTTTGCTGTCGTAGCGAACCATCTGCAGAGGCCGCGGGCCTGAGGGCAGTCTGACGCCGCCACGGGCGTTAACCCGTTCGGTCGCCCAAACCAGATTGCGCAAAGCAGCCTCTCCGCCGGCCGCCAGCGGACCAGACAAGGTCTCAATCATGGCAATTCGAACCGGGCCCTGCGACCAGGCCAGCCCAGACACCAGAACAAAGCACAAGCCCAGCACGCAGCGCCGCAGGACCCAAATCATCGACATCTCCATAGAATCACGCATTCAATTCGGCCAAGCTCCAGCGCGGCCGAACATCAAAAGCGTAGCCTGTGCCCCGATCGCCCAAGCCCGCCTGCAAACGCATACCGGCGGCCAGGGCAATCATGGCCCCGTTGTCAGTGCATAAACTCAGCTCGGGATAGTGCACCTTCACCCCTCTGTCCGCACAGGCTCGGCCCAAGCGCTGTCGCAGCAGGCGATTGGCGCCCACCCCACCGGCCACGACCAGGCGATCAAGGCCGGTCTGCTCGAGCGCAGCCAGGCTTTTGGCCACCAGCACATCAACGATCGCCGCCTGCGTCGAGGCCGCCAAATCGGCACGATGCGACTGCGCCTGCGGGCCCAGCTTCTGTACCTGCGTCAGCACAGCTGTCTTGAGGCCGGCAAATGAAAAATCGAGATCGCCGCTGTGCAGCAGCGGCCGCGGCAACTTGAAGGCGCGCTCATCACCCTCCTCCGCCAAAGCCGCCAAATGCGGCCCCCCGGGGTAAGGCAGACCCAGCAGCTTGGCCGTTTTGTCGAAGGCCTCACCCGCGGCATCGTCAATGGTCTCGCCCAACAGGCGGTAATGGCCGACTTTGAGCACTTCCATCAATTGGGTATGGCCTCCGGAAACCAGAAGCGCAAGAAACGGAAACTCCGGCGGATCCTCACTCAGGAAAGGCGAGAGCAAATGGCCCTCCAGATGGTGAATGCCCACCGCGGGGCGCCCCAGGGCAGCGGCCAGCGCGCAGGACAGACCGGCCCCCACCAGCAGGGCGCCGGCCAGTCCGGGCCCTCGGGTGTAGGCCACCCAGTCGATTTCGCTCAGGCACAGGTTGGCCTGCGCTAAGCTTTGGTGTACCAGCGGGAGGACGCGCCGAATATGGTCGCGGCTGGCCAATTCGGGAACCACGCCACCGTAGGCTTGGTGCAGATCAATCTGGCTATGCAGCGCTTGACCCAGCAGAACGGGAACCCCGGCTCGACTGGCGTCGACCAAGGCTACGCCCGTTTCATCACAACTTGATTCAACACCCAGCACTCGCATAGGTCGCAAGTGTACGAGTCCGCCTGCATGGAACTGTTCTCAAAGGATGGCGGTCTCGGCCCTTCACCGCAGACTGCACCAGCGCTGACACTCCCCGGAGCCGCAAGATCCGGATTTAGAGGCGGCGGGACTACCGACTCTCTCGCAGGGCGCTGTCGACCCCCTGGTTGGCCAGCGCATCGGCCCGCTCGTTTCCCGGATCACCCGAATGACCGCGCACCCAACGCCACTCAATCCGATGCTCACCCCCGGACACCAGGGCATCGAGTCGCTGCCAGAGATCGACGTTCTTGACCGGTGATTTGCTGGCCGTACGCCAGCCACGCGCCTTCCAGCCTGCGATCCATTCGGTGATGCCCTTGCGGACGTATTCGCTATCGAGATGAATCACCACATGGCAGGGGCGATTGAGCGCCGACAAGGCCTGGATCACCGCCATGATCTCCATACGGTTATTGGTGGTGTGCCGTTCGCCGCCAAACAACTCCTTGCGTGACGCCCCGCTTTGCAAAAGCACCCCCCAACCACCTGGCCCGGGATTGCCCTTGCAGGCGCCATCGGTGTAGATCGTCACAGAAGAAAGAGGTCGGTCAGGCACTGTAAATACGAGGATTATTTTTGTCGCAATCGACCAGAGGTTAGCAGAGGGGATCCGACCGTGGGCCTTCCGCCCGCAAGTCCTCATCAAAAGACCCGCCAGGGACCGCAGCGCCTGCATGCTCGGCGGGCATGGATCCGTCCCGGCGAACCACAGCAGCGCCCGAAGCCGACCGACGGCTGGCACGGCGCCAGGCTGGCTCGATCAGACGCGCGCCCGGCACCCTTTTGATAGCCACCACGAAATAGACCGCACCGAAGATCGGCCACCACCGAGGGCCCAGGACATCCATCCAGGCAAATCGATCCAGCCATCGGGCCTCGGAGAAGGCCGGTCGGTAGGCGCCAAAGCGGGCCGACTCAACCTCAAAGCCCAGTAGCCGCAGCCACTCTCTGAGCCGCCAGAAGGGGATGAAGGCGCCGGACTCCGGGAGAAACAGTTGGCCCATCCCGACCCGCCGGAACCAACGTCCACGTCCTTGCCTCAAGCCCCACAGGCTCGCAGGATTGAGACCACTGATCACCACCCGTCCCTCGGGCACCAGCACCCTTTCGGCCTCCCTCAAGGCGTAATGAGGATCGTCGCTAAATTCCAGGGTGTGCGGCATGACAACCAGATCGAGGCTGCATTCGGCAAACGGCAATGCAGCCGAGTGCAAGGCCAGATCGGGCAGCGGCACCGACTCAGCCCGATCGGGGTCGGCCTGCAGTCCCGGCCCACCAAAGACCACCGGTCCGTCAAGATCGGCACCGATCGCTCGCCACCGGTGAGGCATCCGGTTGCTGCGCAAGGCGGAGACCTGCGGCAAGCCCAGCTGCAGCGCGTGAAACCCGAAGACATCGCACAGCGACTCGTCAAACTGCCTTTGCTCCCACTCGAGTAGATAACGACCCGGCGCCGTACCGAACCACTGGGATAGACCGAACTTTCGGGAACTCATGAGGCTCAAACCATTGCGGAACGCTAAGGCCCAGACACCCGACTCACCCACCATGAGTAACTGCTCGGGGGCAGACAGCCGCAGCCAAACCGGGCAACCCGCCCCGGCTCCGGCCCCGGCTCCTACAAACGATTCTAGACAGAGCTTTACAGCCCAGGTGCACAATGCGGGCTTCGGACCTAATCTGCCAGCAACCTCCAACCATGACGTCCTGGGCCAGCCCCTCGCTTTCAGACCCACGCCCCAGCACATGCAGCTATGCCGTGCTGATCTGCGGATTAATTGTGCTGCTGCTGACCGGTTGCGCGACTGGATCCCCGCCCATAACGCCCGCACCCGTCGTGATCGGCAACCCGACCGCGGAAACCCGAACAGCGGCTAGCTCCGGCGAAGCGCTCCCGGCAAGGTCGAACCCAGCAGCATCGCAGGCAGATAGCCCGCCAGGCGCCAACCCCAGCCCATGGGCGAACCAGCCCTCTGCCCCTGCAACCGCCAAACCAGCCGTCGCCTCCGGGCCGTTGCCGCCAGTAGCCGGACTGCCCCTCGCCCCAGCAATAGCCCAGGCGGCAGCCAACCGAGAGGCGAGCGTTCCAGCCGGCCCGACGGGCCGGGTCGAGCCCGCGGCATCCCAGGCGCCTGCCGCAGCGGGTCGCCCCCCCCTGACAGGCGCCGTTATCGATCCGCGAGCTCCGCTCATCAGCGTCGACGCCACGCCTACCGGCGCGGCGCAAGCGCCTGCCCAGGTGCCCTCAGATCTCTGGGACCGCATACGGCGCGGCTTTTCCATGCCGGACCTCACGGTCGATCTAGTCAGGCAGCAGGAGAGGATGTATACGGTCAGGCCCGAGTATCTCGAGCGCATGGTCGAGCGGTCGCGAAAATATCTGTTTCACATCGTCGAAGAACTTGAGCTGCGCAACATGCCAACAGAACTGGCTCTGCTGCCCTTCGTCGAATCGGCCTTCAATCCGCAGGCCGTCTCCATTGCCAAGGCGGCGGGCATATGGCAATTCATGCCCGCCACCGGTCGCCACTTCGACCTTAAGCAGAATGTCTTCAGGGATGACCGACGTGACGTCATGGCCTCCACCCGGGCAGCCCTGGACTATCTGCAAAGGCTCTACGGGATGTTCGGGGACTGGCATCTGGCACTGGCGTCCTACAACTGGGGCGAAGGCAGTGTGGGTCGGGCCATTGCCCGCAACCAGCGGGCAGGACTGGGCACTCGGTACCAAGATCTGCGCATGCCCGACGAGACCCGCTACTACGTGCCACGACTGCAAGCCCTCAAGAACATCGTGGCCGCGCCGGGCAACTTCAATGTGGAACTGCCGCTGATCCCCAATCACCCCTATTTCCAGGATGTGGAAATCAAGCGGGACATCGATGTGGCCCTGGCCGCGCGCCTGGCTGACGTCAAGCTGGAAGACTTTAAGGCCCTCAATCCTTCGGCTAACCGGCCGGTCATACTGGCCGCGGGCACGGGGAAAATATTACTGCCCTGGGATAACGCCGAGGTGTTTAAGCGCAATCTGCAAGCGCAGAGCGAGGGCCGGCTGGCCAGTTGGACAGCCTGGAGTGTCCCGAGCACCATGAGCGTGTCTGAGGCAGCCCGGCGCTCGGGCATGCCCGAATCTGAGCTACGGTCGGTCAACAACATTCCTCCCCGCATGCTGATCAAGGCCGGTTCAACCCTGGTGATACCGCGGGCACCTCATGTGCAAACTGATGTCTCGGACCATCTGGCCGATAACGGCAGTCTGGCCCTGGCTCCAGAGGCCGTGCTGCGCAAAACCACCGTCAAGGCCCGACAGGGCGACACCGTGGCCCTGATCGCTCGGCGCCATAAGGTCAGCGCCGAAAGCCTGGCCGAGTGGAACAAGGTGGGCATCAGCGCCGGCTTCAAAGCAGGCCAATCGGTCATCCTCTACCTGCCGGGCCGCCCGGCGGCCAACCAGGCGCGCGGCAAGAGTAAACCACAGCCGGCGCAGAAGAAGTCTGCGGCGCAAAAGCGAAGCAGCTCCGCGGCTCCGGCGAAAAAAGCCGGGGAAAACGCCAGAGGCCAGCGCTGAAGTTTTTGCGTCCGGGATCAAGCCCGGTAGCGGGCCTTGGAACGACGCACAAAATCGTTGGTGAAGGTTCGGCCGGCCGATAGACGGTCCGTAGCCAATGAAGGCTGCAGTTGAGAGATCGCGCGAAGCGCTGTCCGTGCGGCATCGGAAGGCATCAGGCCGTCAGGTGAAATCGACTCTCGCACCTTCATGAAGGAAGCCAGATAAAGGGCACGGTCACCTTGAAAATACGGATCAGGAACCGTCTTGATCAAATCTCCAGGCCCTGCCGTCTGCAGCCACTTGAGCGCATGCACCAAAGCATCGGTCAATGCTTGGCTGGTAACAGGATACTTTTGCAGGAAATCGGCTGAAGCGTACAAACAACTGGCCGGCAGGAGTCCGCCAAGGAGTTCAAGAGTGCCCTTGACGGTGCGGGTATCGGCCACGATCTTGACCTCACCCTTCTGCTCCAGGAGGGTCATGACCGGATCAAAATGGCTCAGCGCATCAATTACCCCGGAACGCAAGGCCGTGACCGCTGAGGCACTGTGGCCGACCTCAACCAAACTGACCTCATGCGCTCGAAGATCCGAGCGGCCCAGCAACTGCATCACGACCAGTGCATCCATCGAGCCGCCCTGCGCCACGCCAATGCGTTTTCCCTTGAGGTCACTCAGCCTTTGCAGGCCGCCTGGCAGGCTGCGGGTAGAGACGCCAAAGACCACCTGAGGCGTTCGGGTCAGCACCGCAAAAGACTGATGGATCAAACCACGCGCCTGCAAGGACAACGTTTGCTCGTAGGGCCCGCAGCAGACGTCAAATCCGCCATCGAGCATCAATTGCAGCGCCCGGCCTGGGGAGCCCGCATCGGTGATTTCGAGGGTCAGGCCCTCTTGCCGAAAAAACCCCAGCTGATCGGCCACGGTCAGAGGCAGATGCTGCAGGCCCAACTTGCCGCCCACCACCATCTGAATCCGGCTCTTTTCCAGGCGCGGCCCAGCGGCCGCGGCGGGACTGCTCACCGTCACGGCCGCCAGGGCAGCCATGGTCGCGAGGGCCCGGCGTCTGGACAGCTGGAAGACACTCACGGCTTCATGAAATTAGAAGGGACGAGGTCGTCAGAATAGGCCGAACCCTCAAACCCCGCATCGGGATGATCCCGTGCGGGTTTTCACCCAATCACGGTGCAACTCGGGCGCATCGGGCTGACCGCCCGCCGTTCAGCGAAAGCCCAGGAACAAAATGGCCACGTTGACCAGAAAGGCCAGAGACCACACCAGGCTGCGCAGTCCGGCCCGGTCGGCAAGGTAACAGTAGATGTAGAGCAGCCGCAGCGCAATGAAGGCGACTGCCAGCACATCAAGCATCAGGGCAGAGGCCTGCAAATGCTGCGCCGTCAGAACCGCTGCGAAGAAAAAAGGCAGCGCCTCGAAGCTATTGGCCTGCGCATGGTTGGCCCGGGCTCGCCAACTGCCCTGCCGGGCCAGCCAGGCTCTCGGATCACGGTTGTCATAACCGCCCTCACGAGCCGCGAGGCTCATCATCCCAGACTTGGCAATGCCTGCACAAATGATAGGCAGCAGCGCCGCAAACAAGAGGCACCAATGGGCCAGGGTAAAGCTCGGGAGATTCATGAGTGGTTCCCTTTGGGGGCGGGATCAGCGCCGATCCACCAGCGCATGCGCAATGGTACCGAGATCCACATACTCAAGCTCGCTGCCCACAGGAACACCTCGCGCAAGACGGGTCACCTTCACCCCCAAACCCTTGAGACCCTGGGCGATCACATGAGCCGTCGCCTCACCCTCAGCCGTGAAATTGGTGGCCAGGATTACCTCGTGAACCCGGAGGCCCGCCGAAAGACCGTCCTCAGCTGCTTGCGCGGCGAGACGATCAAACAGGCCTTGCAGCCCTATATCCCTCGGCCCCACACCGTCGAGCGGGCTGAGCTTGCCCATCAGCACAAAATACAGACCTTGGTATGCCTGCGTGCGTTCCATCGCGGCAAGGTCCGCGGGGGTCTCCACCACGCAAAGTTTGCTGCGATCGCGACGGCCATCGCTGCAAATGGCGCAGATGTCCTGCTCGGTCCAGGTATTGCACATCCGGCAGTGCTTGACCTGTGCGACCGCTTGCTGCAGGCAATGGGCCAACTGCACCGCCCCCGGGCGGTCATGCTGAAGCAAATGAAAAGCCATACGGGCAGCCGACTTTTGACCCACCCCGGGCAGGCGCCCGAGGGCCTGCATCAGGGCCTGAAGGACTGGACCCTCAGCCATGGGCGCCCGTTGTGATCGACATCAAGCCGCTGAGATCAGAAGGGGAACTTCATGCCGCCGGGCAAACCTGGCATACCCGCGGTGAGTTTGCCCATCTTCTCCTGGCTGGTGTCCTCAGCCTTGCGCCAGGCTGCATTGAAGGCGGCAGCCACCAGATCCTCGAGCATGTCCTTATCGTCTGACAACAAACTCGGATCGATCTGTACCCGCCGCACCTCGTGCTTACAGGTCATGGTGACCTTGACCAGACCCGAGCCCGATTCTCCAGTGACCTCAAGTTGTCCCAATTCATCTTGGGCCTTCTTGAGGTTGTCCTGCATCGCCTGGGCCTGCTTCATCAGACCGGCCAGTTGTCCCTTGTTGAACATCGTGGAATCCTTGGTAAAAAAATCAGCGCTGCGGGCGAGAGCTCGCCCCTGCCATGGTTCGGATCATACGGTCTGACCACCAGGGGATGACCAGGGCTTGATGCTTCCCGGCACGATGCGAGCACCCCATTTCGCAACCATCTCCTGTACAAAAGGATCGGCTTCGATGATCTGCTCGGCCTGCTTCTGGCGCTGGGCCTGGGCCGCAGCCCTGCGCATCGCCTCGCAATCCGTCACCGGCCCCAATTCCATCTGCAGTCGCTCGGGCCCCTCCTGCGGATCCAGGCCGCGCAAGGCCTGCAGCAACTGCTCGCAGGCGCCCTCATGCAGCAGGGATTGACGCTCGACGCGCAAGGTCCAAACTGGGCCATCGCGGCCAGCAAGCTCCGAGTGCAGGGCCAACTCGCGGGCCAAGCCGCCCAGGCGATCGGCGGCCAGCATCCGGCGAACCAGATCGGCCCACTGCAGTTGGGCCTGACCAGGGTTCACCGGCGCAGCGGGCCGAGTCGCGGCAGGCGCCGCCGCAAGCCGATCCGGTGGAACCAACGCCGCGCCACCAGCCGACACCGGTTGGGGCAGCTCGACCGACGCTTGCGCCGTCTGAGCCCCGATGACTCGCGCCGCCTGCGGCGCCGGTTCAGGCTTTTTTAGGGGCGCGACGGCACCCCCTTGTGTGCCTTGCTTGAAAGGCAGCAGTCTGAGCAGCACCATCGTCAGTGCCGCGTATTCATCGGGGGCCAGAGCCAGCTCCGTACGACCGTGCAAGCAAAGGCTGTAGAGCAGTTGGGTCTCGTCGGCCGGCAGACCTTGAGCCAGCGCCACAAGCTGCGGAAAGTCAGGGTCGGTGCCTGGCCCGTCTGGAACCGCCTGCAAGACGGCCATACGCTGCAGTACCAGGCTCATTTCCTCGAGGGTGGAATCGGCGCTGTACCCCTCTCGGCGAAGTTCATCGCAAATTTCAAGCAGCCGCTTGCCATCGGCACGCGCCAGAGCGTCGATCAGGTCGTAGACATGCCGACGCTCCACAGCGCCGAGCATTTGCCGCACGCCCGCCTCTGCCAGACGCCCCCCTCCAAAGGCAATAGCCTGATCCGTCAGTGACAGCGCGTCGCGCATGGAGCCACGGGCCGCTCGCGCCAGCAGGTTCAGGGCACCCGCTTCGAATTCGATATTCTCGTGACCCAGTACACGATCGAGATGCTCAACGATGGTTTCCGGAGCCATCGGCCGCAGATTGAACTGCAGGCAGCGTGAGAGGACGGTGGCCGGCACTTTTTGCGGATCAGTGGTGGCCAGGACAAACTTGAGATAGTCCGGCGGCTCCTCCAGGGTCTTGAGCATGGCGTTGAAGGCCGTATGGGTCAGCATATGGACTTCATCAATCATGAAGACCTTGAATCGGCCAAGCACCGGCTTGTAAACCGCCTGCTCGAGCAACTGGGCAATCTCATCGACGCCCCGATTGGACGCCGCATCCAGCTCGGTGTAGTCGACAAAACGCCCAGCATCAATGTCTAGGCAAGCCTGGCAACGGCCGCAAGGCTCGGCGGTGATGCCACCCCGGCCATCCATCCCCATGCAGTTGAGCGACTTGGCCAAAATTCTTGATACCGTGGTCTTGCCGACACCGCGTGTGCCTGTGAAAAGGTAGGCGTGATGCAGCCTCTGGCTCTGCAGCGCATTGACCAGAGCCTGAACTACGTGGGTCTGACCCACCATCTGGGAAAAATTTCCGGGACGGTATTTGCGGGCCAGCACAAGGTAGGACATCAACGCATTCTAAAGCCGCCCTTCGAGCGCATTTAAGCGGAGGACCAGACGCACAAGACCCCCCGCAGGAGACTGGTTACACGCAGAGACGACATTGACCTGTTGGTGCGTCGCGCAGACATACAATGCCGCGTGACGGGCCTTCCCGCATGGCTAAGCAGCCAAC
>CAZATV010000079.1:0-13580 GCA_964488145.1 uncultured Polaromonas sp. | reverse complement strand
CTAAATTCCGCATCGGTGGCTTCATCGACCAGAATCTCGTCTCTCGAAGCCCTGTCGGCGTGGACCCGAAAAGCACACAGCCCATGCTCGGCGCCTTCGCCGTCTACCAGGAGAGCGCAAACTTCTCGGGCTTCACCCTCCGCGCCGCGCTCGCCTACCAGGAAGGTGACCTGAGCATCACCCGACCACAGAGCGCCGACACCGAAGCTGGAACGGGCAGGACGAGGACCAGCGCTTTCGCCTTCGGTGGTGAGATCGCGTACGGCTTCCCGCTCGACGGCACATGGGTGGCACAGCCCTATGCTGGGCTTCGTCGCAGCGACAGCCAGCGTCGGGGCTACACCGAGACGACCTCCGACAGCGTCGAATACCCAATCACCTACAACCGTTTTGGCCAGCAGGTGACGAGCGCGACGGCGGGATTACGGCTGCGAGGCAGCATCACGTCGCAGTTCAGCCTGACCTTCGGTGCCGGGGTGGAGCAAGACTTAGACAACAAAGTGGACCGCTATTCGGGGACCAGCACCATCCCGGATCTGCAGAGCTTCTCGGTCAACGTTAGCCAGCAGCGGAACAAGAGGCGGGCGGTGGGCTCGGCCGGGATGCGTTACATGGTCGCAGCCAATAAAGCGCTTGCATTCGACGCTTCCATCCGCCAGCTGCCCTACGGCAACGATCCCTCCATCACCTTCATGCTTCGTTACAGCATCGGCTTCTGAACGACGCAAAGGCCGGATCGGCGCCAACCACTCCGCCTCCTAACAGGGCCCCCACTGAAGTTCCGGGCTCCACCAATACACCGGTCGGCCACCCAAACCACGCAGTCTGACACGTCTATCCTTGACGGCAGATATGTCACTCACGAAGACGCTTTCTCAGTTTGGTTGGGCTAGCTTGGTCCCAGAACTGCTCGACAGCTTCGGTAGGCTTTTTCAAGATTGGCTCCTTGACCGACGCGCTAGACTGCCGCGTTGCTGCTGCTGCTGCTGCCGCCGCCTCGTAGGCGTAGCAGCACGTGCAGCAAGTGCGGCAGCAATTCATTTTGGGGTTCGAATCTCCGACCCCACCAAAAACAGGGGGTCAAAGGCATTCACGAGCCCAGGTAACGGCCATGATTTTGACGCGATGATGCAGGGAAGGCTCGGAAGAATGTTCTGGCGACCTCTATGGGATCATTCGACTCACTCACTCCGATGGCATGCGTTTTCGTGATGGCCTTGGCCTCAACTCTTGGGCTCGGTCCTGCATGCAATCAGACCTTCGGAGGGCTGACAGCCCTATGAACAGGGGGGTATGAAAGGGATGGCCAAATGAACGGCTTCAAATCGTGGGCGGACGCCTTGAGGCGCGATGTGATGACCTTGTGGTTTGCACTGAAGCATCCGCTCACGCCATGGTATGCCCGGGTCTTCGCTACCGTCCTGACGGCCTATGCCTTGAGCCCTATCGATTTGATTCCAGACTTCATCCCTGTTCTGGGGTATCTGGACGACCTGATTCTGGTGCCCGCGGGCGTTTGGCTGCTGGTGCGCATGGTCCCCGAACCAGTTGTGACCGAAAGCCGTGCTCAAGCGCTTGAATGGTTTCTTCAGCGCAAGCACAAGCCTCAGAGTGTCTTGGGACTTGCCATCGTCTTGGGGGTTTGGCTGTTGGCTGCCTGGATCACCTACCGGGCAGTATTCTCGTGACGACAAGAGGTAACACGAGGCTTACGGCTCGTGATGCGATGGCGCTGTAACAAAAAAGGCGGCAATAGCCCCCCCTGGGCGTGGAATTCATGGATTGGGTACATTGCAGCCCACATCGCATTCCCGAGCATCATGTCTTTCCTCAACTCTTTCATCCACGGCAACAAGCTCACCGAGTTCCTCATTGAAGGACATAACCCGGACGCCCGTCTCAAGCTCTCCACCGACGATGTGGACGCCCTGCGGCAACACATGCAAACCGGCGAGGCCCTGCGGGCCTACGTCTTGGGTCGGGTGGTGGGTTCAGGTCGTGGGGTCTGGACCGTGACCGAGCAGCATGTGCTGGTCCGCAACGTCATTCAGAACACCGTGACCTGTATCGATAAGGGCCAGGTGAGCCACTTTGAGGCGGTGCGCGGCCGCTATGGTCACACGGTGCGCTTGCTCACCCAAGATCGCCACTACAGCCTGTATGGTGCAGATGCTGAACTCGCGAAGACCATGCACCAGGCTTTTGAGTCGCTGGGCCTGGCTAGCTCGTTTGAAGACAAGCCTGCGCGTGGCACCCTTTGGGCAGCTTACTCGGGTCCTCACCCAAGCGCCCAAGACTGTCTTGCCGATGCCAGACAGCGTTTGCTGGCTGCTTGAGGTTTCGCTCGCCTGGGCAGGCCGGGCTGCCGGCGTCAGCTCGACCGTGGAGGCGGGTCGATACCCCAGTCAAAAAAGCGCGTCCGAGGACGCGCTTTTTTAGAGGGTGTACAAGTACAAGGTTACGACTCAGGGGGTCGCAAAACCGTTTGTCTTGATGATGTTTTCCCACTGAGTGGTGTAGCTGCGCACGTGCCGTGCAAACTGCGCAGGCGGCATGTGTACCACGGTGATCCCCATGCTGGTCAGACGGTCCCTGACTTCGGGCGTGTTGATGATCTTGCCGATGGCCTCCGAGTAGCGCTCGATCACTGCCCTGGGCGTGCCGGCCGGCGCGAAGAATCCGTAGTAGGCCAGATCTTCAAATCCCGGCATGCCCAGTTCCGCAAAGGTGGGTACATCGGGCAGGATGGCCTGACGTTTGTCGCCAATGACGGCCACCATGCGGAACTTGCCGGCACGGATGTTCTCCAGGAAGTCATTCACTCCGGCCAGGCCCGCAGGAACCTGGCTGCCCAGCATGTCGGCCATCAGGGGGGCACCGCCACGATAGGGCGCTGCCTGGATGTCCAGGTTGTGCTTTTTGGCAATCACCTTCACCAGAAATTCGGGGATCGATGCCGGCGCCGGAATGCCGATGGTGCCGCGGCCCTGCCCCTGTTCGCGAACCCACCTGATGTACTCGGGGAAAGTTTTCGCGGGTGTGCCGCCGGCCAGCGCCAATCCGTTGGCAAAGGTGGCGATCCCCACCACAGGGACAAAATCCGTGTCGGAATGGTAGCCGGGGTTTTTGACCACTGCCGGCAGGATGGAGATGGTGTGGTCATGCGAGAAGAACAGCACGCTGCCATCGGCAGGCGCCGCTTTCAGAGCTTGAGCAGCCAATTGACCTCCGGCACCGGCGCGGTTTTCCACCACCACGTTGGCGCCCAGCGGCTCGCGTAATTTGTCGGCCAGCACGCGCGCGATCGCGTCGGTGCCACCACCAGGCGGGAAGCCCACCAGTATCCGGATGGTCGATTGAGCGTGGGCGGCCTGAACCAGAGCGGACAGGCCCAGAAGTGCCAGGGAAGCGAATTTCAGGATTTTCATGATTGAACCTTCTTTGGAGTGGGGAAAAAACCTGTACGCGAAGGATGAGACGGGTCACCCCCCTCGACTGGATTCTATTTGCCGCATGAACGCATCCCGCTTGGTGGGATCGAACAACGCGCAGATGGCTGACAATTCGGCCTGCCCGAGACCCGCGGCGCAGGCTGCGCGCAGCTGTTGCTGCACAGTGGCCATCAGCGGCAGCGGCGTGTCGCTGGCTTGGGCTGCCGTCATGACGTTATCCACGTCCTTGAGCATGGTCGCCAGTGCGCCTATGGACTGTGGCTGCACTTGCGTCATACGCGGGACAAAGACTTGCAGGGGCTTGGAGTCGGCCCAGCCACCCTTGAGCGCTGTGGCTAATTTGTATCCGTCAATACCGTTGCGTTCTGCCAGAGCGATCGCCTCAGCGATGGCGGCCACGGTTGTGGCCACGATGGTTTGATTACACAGCTTGGTGATCTGTCCAGCACCCGATGGTCCCATGTGCGTGACATGGCTGGCATAGGCTCGAATGACCGCCGTAGCTTGCGCCATATGAGCCTGCGCCCCGCCGGTCATGACGGTCAGGTTACCGGCTTCTACGCCGGCAACGCCGCCCGAGACGGGTGCATCAATCCAGTCGGCGCCAGAGCTTGCCTTGAGCCGCTGCGCCAACTCGCGCGTAGCCTGCGGCGCAATGCTGGAGTGATCGACCAACCATTTCAAGCCCTTCGCCTGATCCACACCCTCAGGGCCAAAGACCACGTGCTGCGCCGCCTCGGCATCAAACAGGCACATCAGTACCCCCTCCACCTCGGTGGCAGCCTCTCGTGGGGTCGTGGCCACCTCGGCCCCAAGCGCTTCCAAGGGTCGAGTTTTGGCGGCAGAGCGGTTCCATACCTTGACCTGATGACCCGCGGCCAAAAGCCGCCTGACCATGGGCGCTCCCATCAATCCTAATCCGCAAAATCCGATCTTCATGGGGGATGTGTCCAGTCGTGCCAGCCGATGTCAGACATCGGCGTGAGGGACATAAGGCCATTCGGCCCGTCCCGAATGGGTCACTGCGCCTTCATGTGTGGGGCCCACCAAGCGGGCGTACTTCTCCATGGCCCCGGCCAAGTGACCGCGTCTGTAAGGCACCCAGTCCGCACGCCGCCTTTGGAGTTCGGCTTCCTCGACATGCAGGTGGATCAGCCCCGCGTTGGCGTCAATCGAAATCCGGTCGCCGTCGCGTACCCAACCGATGGGCCCACCGGCAGCTGCCTCAGGGCTTGCGTACCCTATGCACATACCCCGGGTAGCTCCGGAGAAACGACCATCGGTGAGCAAGGCCACCTTTTCTCCATTGCCATGACCGTAAATGGCGGCCGTGACGCTGAGCATCTCTCGCATGCCCGGACCCCCTTTGGGGCCTTCGTTCCGGATGATCAGGACATCACCCTCCTGATATCCGCGATGGATGACCACTTGCATGCAATCTTCTTCGGTTTCAAAAACCCGGGCACGCCCTTCGAAGGTGAGCGACTTGAGTCCGGCAATTTTGAGGATGGCCCCGTTGGGGCTGAGGTTACCCTTGAGAACCACCAAACCGCCGGAGGCGTGGATGGGCTGCTCGCATTCACGCACGATGCGGCCGTCAGCGCCCGGAAAGCAGGCCAGTGCCTCGGCCAATGATTGACCCGTCAGAGTCGGCGCATCACCGTGGAGATGCCCCTTTTTGAGCAGGGCATTGAGCACCACGGGCACGCCCCCTATCACGTTCAGGTCGCGCGCCAAGTAGCGTCCCCCGGGTTGCAGGTCTGCAATCAGCGGCGTGCGGCTGAACACCTCAGCCATGTCGTCCACGGTAAAGCGGATACCGGCTTCATGGGCTATGGCAGGAATGTGCAAGGCGACGTTGGTCGATCCGCCGGTTGCAGCCACCGCTGCGCAGGCATTTTCAAGACTCTTGCGGGTGACCAGGTCCCGCGGCAGGGGCCCGCCCGTGGACAGGATTTTCATCACGTGTCGGCCCGCCCGTCGGGCCAGCGCATGGCGTTCGCTGTAGACCGCCGGGATGGTGGAGGAACCCAGGAAAGACAGACCGAGCGCCTCGGCCACCATGCCCATGGTGTTGGCGGTGAACTGACCGGGGCAGGAGCCCACCGTCATGGCGCAGGTCCGTTCAATGCTCTGCAGTTGCGACAGCGAAAGGGCGCCCGTCTGGTATCGACCCACACTTTCGATGGCCGTCAGAACGGTGTTTTCCGAGCCATCGGGCGAGTGCCCTGGCAACATGGATCCACCATAGACGAACACCGAGGGTACGTTGAGCCTGACCATGGCCATCAAAGCGCCGGGCAAGGTCTTGTCACACCCCCCAAAGCCCACCAGCGCGTCATAGGCGTGCCCGCGCACGGCCACCTCCATGCTGTCGGCGATCAGTTCGCGTGAGATCAGGCTCATGCGCATACCGTCATGGTTCATGGAGGTACCGTCGGACACCGAGATGGTGGTCATCACCACGGGGACTCCGCCTGCTTCGGCTACGCCCAGGCGTGCACTGTCGGCCTGTGGGCCCAATGATTTAGAGCACGGCGTGTTGTCGCCGGCCGTGCTGATGATGGCCACTTGCGACTTGCCCAGGTCTTCGTCGTCCAGCCCCGTTGCGCGCATGAAGGCCCGATGGGGCGTTCGGGTGATCCCTTCAGTGGCCATGTGCGATCGGTGTTTTTTCAGCATGAGTCGTGAGCCTTAAGAGGAAAGGAGGGTCATGGACGGCGATCGGTCAGCTGCGCCACCCTTCGTTGGGGATCGTCAGACGATCAAAAACCCAGGCGATGTCGTCTTGGATGAGTTTTCCGGCGTGCGCAAAATCGCCCTGGCGCAAGGCGGCCACTGTTTCTTCGTGCAAATGGTCATCAGGTCTGTCCTTCGTATGCAACTGTTCGCGGGTCTCGCGCAGGTAAGCGCCGGACTGAAGCCACAGACTTTCGATCATGGCCAACATCACCGGAGATTGCGCTGCGGCATAGATCGTGAAGTGGAAGATGCGGTTTTTTTCCAGGCTGCTGGAGACACCTTCACGCGTGCGGCGCTCCTGCGTTATCTCCAGCGCCAGCTGCTCCAGGCTGTCCAGGTCTGGTGCGCTGAGCCGTGGACCCGCCCACTCGGTCACGGTGCCTTCGATCAGAAGGCGTGCGCGGCGGATGTCATTGAGCCTGTCCGGCGTGATCAGCGGCACGCGCGTTGTGCCATTGCGCATGGGCTCCAGACCTTGCTGCGCGACCAGTCGCCGCAAGGCCTCGCGCACGGGCATGGTGCTGGTGCCCAGCGCATCGGCCAGGTACTGGATGCCCAGTAACTGGCCGGCACGGAATTCACCGTGCATCAGCTTGTTGCGCAAAGCTTGGTAGACCGCCTCGTTGACCGACTGCCTGGCAATGGGTTCGAGCCGCTCAAGCGCATCTCTATTACCGGGCACGGGGGGCATCGCTTTCATGGGTCTGGTGCGGTTAGAGGCAGTTAACGTCCCAGGGGATCGCGGGGGTCCTGCGGGCCGGGACTGGGCCGTGGGTGCGGCGCTCGGACAGCAGGGTGGATCTGAGTTAAATGATCTTTGATCAAATATAGTGGCGCAAGACATCTGTCTGCTGAGGGATAACCCGAGTTTTCTGCCGTCCCAAGGGCCGCAGGTTCGTGACGGCATGAAGCACAAGGGTTGGCGGCTTAGCCGACACCTCGGGCCATTGGGTCGGCAATACGCTGCGCACCCTGGCGCGTGCCCGGTGGCACGAGGACGATGGCCTTCGCGGTATCGGTACAGATCAGCGATCGCCGTGGTGTGCTGCGCGGTCGAGGCGCCTGGCCTTGGGGCCCAAAAGACGGCGGCTAAGGTGCCGGTGGCGCGGGGGCATAGGCCGAAAAATCCACGGCCTTGAGCAGGGTGTTGCGTTGTTGAACCACCTGACCGGCAGCCTTGCGACGGTAGGCCAACCAGCGAGGATCGCTCTCCAGATTCGCTCGGCGTCGCTCGCGGTCGGCCATGTCTGCATAAGACCACAAGTGCACCACCTGATTGAGATCCCCAACTTCGGTGGTGTAGTACCCAATAGGCAGCCCCAGATGTTCGGTCTGCACCGCCCAACCCTCGGCCGCATAAAGGGTCAGAAAATCCTTGAGCATGCCCATCTGAAGGGTGTAGGTACGCTGGTCAACAATCATGATCGCTCCATTCAAAAACTGCTTGGGAGCAGAGAGTGGGACAAAGGCCAGTGGACTGACCGGGGCTAGAGGTCCGCGCGCACAGGCTCGGAGGATGCGCCCGATCCGTCCGTCGGGCGTTATGCCGTACGCATGCAGGCCTGGACAAAGTGCGTGAGGTCATGGCCATGAAGCGTTGTGTCTGCCGGCAGGCCCAGGGCCCGGGCCAGCGCGAAGTCGATCTCCAGGGGCCAGTTGCCAAAGGCCGCCTGCAGCGGCGCGGCGGGATCGAATTTCACGCGTGAAGGGGCTGCGGCCTCGATGCGACCGAGTGCATCGACCAGCGACGCCAGAGGTACCGGCCAGGTGGGTGCGTTGACCACGCTGTCCATCCCATGAATCCGGCAGGCCTGTTGCCAACGCGGCTGGTCAATGGTGGCGAGCGCCCAGAGTTGGTCGGCCGTGGCATCGCGACTGCACAGCCACACGCAGGCATCGGGCCGAACCGGGCAGGTCACCGTGCGGCCTTGCAAAGGTTCGCGAATGATGTCACTGTTGAAGGCTGACAGGGCCGCGCCATGCGCCCTGGGGCGCACCACCACCCCCGACAGGCGCAGGCTGCGACCATCGAGTTCCCCGCGACGCGACAGGTCATGGATCATCAGCTCCATCATGCGCTTGTGGGCACCGTAACTGAGCTCCGGTCGCACCGGGTGGCGATCATCCACGCGGGACGGCAGGCCCGTGCCCCAGACGGCGATCGAACTTGCATAAATCCACCGGACCTTGGGCCCGCCGGTGGCCTGTTGCAGGCGGCAGCGCTCCAGGCCCTCGAGGCAGGCCAGCAGGTTCACCCGACGCCCCAAGGCCGGATCGCGCTCGGCTTGCCCGCTGACGATTGCAGCCAGGTGGAACACGATATCGGCGGGGCGGTCCATCAGCCGGTCCCAGGTGGCGGCATCGCCGATGTCGCCCCGCACATGTCTGACGGTGTCTGTGCGGGTGTCCTGGCCCTGCAGATCAGTCGTAGTGAGCCGGATGCGGCCTTGCTCAGCCAATGGCTGCAAGTGCCGCGACAGCAGCCCCCGGGCCACAAAGCCCTGGGATCCGGTAACCACGATATGAGGCATGACGTCGGTTTCCATCGGTCTCAACTATATAGAAACGACTGAGTAAACCCTGATGGCATCACCGGATGCGACCCGCTCAGGCCTTGACCCGACCGACTGTCAGGACAGCGCGAACTTATCGCCCCCAAACCTTTCATCACGGCAAGCTGAGAATGGGTTTGATCGACGCCGCGCTGTCCGCGCCTGACATCGAGGGGCTGTCGCTTCGGTAACTTGTAGCCAGTCTGGGGGTCACTGCGGCGGCGGTCTACCGCCACCTTGGCAGCCGGGAGGACCTTTGGTTCGAGCTGGCCCGAATCGGCTTTGATGGTCTGCACCGAAGATTCGAGGCGGCCTTTGACCTCGGTGTCCCGCCGTCAAGCGCCCGGAACGCGCGCTAGAGGCTGATCCGATGGGGTCAGGCCTACCTTCAGTTTGCCGAGGATGAGCCGGCCTTGTGGCCTCTGATGTTTGGTGTGCAGGCGCAGGTCTATCAAATGGCGGCTAAGGTGCAAGGGGGGCGCAGCAGTGATGAATTTCTGCCCGCGGCCCTGCTCGGGCTCCACCCGAAGGGCGTGACCGCCCTGCCGCCGAATGAACACGAGGCGCTGTTCGCCTGGGGCGCAATCGATGGCGCGCTTTGGGTGGGCTGCACCGCCGCCCTGCGGATTCATTGGGCCTTGGGAGAAGGCGTCTGCGATGGTCTGCCTTTGGTCGAGCAGCGGTTCTAGAGTCGATGGCTGCGGCGCACCCCATGAGGCGCGACCGCCGCAGCAAGGCGGGTTTCTAACGGGTTCAGCCCAGCAAGCTCAGGCCGACCCAGCCCAGGTTTAGCGCGGCCAGGGCGATCAAATTGAACAGGGTCAATTTCATGCCCAGAACCCGATGGCTGAATTGGGGTGGCAACTCTTTCATGCCTTTCGCATGGAGGAGGCGCCCGACGATCAGGACAAGGCCCGATGCGGCCACCAGCGCCCAGGGCGCAGCGTTGAGTTCCAGGCAGCCGATCAGGATCAAGCTGATCGGCACATATTCTGCGAAATTGCCTTGTGCGCGGATGGCGCGCTCCAGGTCATCATGGCCCGCGCTACCCAGACTGACCCTGTGCTGGCGTCGAAAGTTGATCACGTTCAAGGAAAGACGAACAAAGATCAATCCGAGCATGGCAGCTGTCACGGCCGTAATGGGCAGGTGGGGCATATCAGTCTCCTGGGTCATCTCGAGGGGGACAAAAACCAATCTAATGTCTCCTGCCAAAGGCTCATCGACCGGGGCCTGAAGTAGCCAATATGTCCGATTGGCCCCAGGCCGTTTTGCTTGGGGTCGAGGGTGATGCGCTCGACCGTGGCGTTGCGGTAGGCCTGCATGAAGGCATCGCGCGAGGCCGGGGTGGCCCACTTGTCGTCGGTGGCGTTGATGGCGCGGATTGGTGTGCGCACTTTGGCGAATGCTTCGGCCAATCCGGGCAATTCGGGGTCATCAAAAAAGTAATTCGGCCATTGGCACCAGCGTCGCCATTGCACAAACAGATCGCGCGGCAGGTCCTCGCCCATACCCAAGGCATTCCAGGCCAGGTAGCCCTTGAACTTGACCACCAAAGGTCCGAGGAATCGCCACAGCAGGATGACGCGCAAGCGCTCGATCGGCGGCATCCAGCCATGCCAACCTGCACCGGTGGCAAAGGTGGCCAAGCGCTCGATTCGTTCGTGTCCGGGCAGCAGACCCAAGGCGTGCCCGCCGTAGGAGTGCCCGACCATCCACAGGGGGCCTGGACCTTGCGATGCCACATGATCGAGCAGGGCCGCCAGATCCAGCCTGGCCCAGTCGAGATAGTCCATGCGAAATCCGCGCAGGTCGGGGGGGCGTGACAGACCTACACCGCGATAGTCCAGGGTCCAGACCGCGATGCCCTGGCTGGCGGCAAAGTTTGCAAAGTGGCTATAGAAGCGCTGCGGCACGCCGGTCGCGCCAGCAACGATGAGGCGGCCTTGGACCGGGTCTGTCGGTCGGTAATGCAGTGCGCCCAGGGGGTAGCCGTCAGCGGCCCGCAGCTTCAGGGGTATTGGGACTTGCGTGGCTACAGTCATGATGGGCTCGACGAGACTCATCGCCGAGGCTTGGCCAGGCTGTCTTGCACAATGTCCAACAGCATGCGCGAGGTGTCCTGCAAAGGTTTCTTGCTGCCAGCCACCCGCGCTTGAATCAAGCCTCCTTCGTAGGCTGCCAGGATGAGTGCGGCTAGACTGCCGGCGCGCTCGGGCTCCAAGCCGCTTGTCACCAGAGCCTGCTTCAAGGTCTCTCGAATGGCCTCGAAGCCCTTGGCCACAGCCAGGCGAATAGCCTGGTCTTCTGCCGTCGATTCGAGCGCGATGGTCGCCAGAGGGCAGCCTTTGTCATAGCCACTGCCCAGCAGCGTCTTCTGTGCCTCGGCCATCCAGGCGGCCAGAGCCCGCGCGGGATCGCTGTAAACGGAAAACAGGTGTGCGAGTCCTTGGGTGAGTTGACGCACCACATGATCGATCGCCGCCAGCGCCAACTCGGTCTTGCCGCCTGGAAAGTGGTGATAGAGCACCCCCTTGGGCGCCTGCGCCTCAGTCAGCAACTCGTTCAGCCCAACGCCATGAAACCCCCGGGTACGCAATGCATCGAGCATGGAGTCGATCAGCCGATCACGGGTACGGGGTGGGTCTTTGGAGCTTTGCGGTTTCGTCACGTACCACAGTCTATAGACTGGTCGGTCTAGCGTCAATTCTGCGGTCTTGGGCTTTTGATGAAAGCCCGACGGAAGATCTTCCTCGGGGTCCAGTGGCTCAAGGACCGGAGATCGGGATGGCCGGTCGCGGCGAGTTTGGCGGCTGCCATAAGCTGGGCGGTCAGGCGATCGTTCGGGGGAATGGGTGCATTCAAGCGAGTAAGATAAGTGCTCGCGCAGACCCTCTGAACTTCTGTGCGCTTCTCAGGGACCCATTGATGAGAAAGTCGACTGCCGGGGAGTCCATGAACTCGCCGATCGGTTCTGCGCTCGATAACTTTGATCCGATTCGCCAGGTGCTCTGGTCGCGTCCTGGCTTCTTGATTCGGCGGCTCAATCAGATTCACTACGCCATCTTTTCCGAGGAGTGCAAGGAGCACAACATCACGCCGGTTCAGTTCGGCATCCTCACAGCCTTGTCGCTCAAGCCTGGTCTTGATCAGACGGAGATCGGTACCGAACTGGGGTTGGACCGCACGACAACGGCCGATGTGCTCAAGCGCCTGGAAGAAAAGAACCTGATCGAGCGCAGGCCACATCCGGCCGACAAGCGCTCGCGTCAATCGCTGATCACGGAAGAAGGTTTTCGCGTGATCAAGCAGTTGCACGCGAATATGCATTCGGCGCAGCAGCGCCTGCTGGCACCTTTGTCACAGCGCGACCAGCAGACCTTTCTCAGGCTGCTGGGCACCCTGGTTGAGGCCAACAACGAGTACTCGCGCGCGCCAGCACGCACCTCACTTTAGGCCGCCGGTTCAGGCGCAGGCCTGCAGCGCACTGTCCCGGTCCATCAGGATGGCGTATTTCTGGCCCATGTCGAAAAGGTTGGCCTCATGCGGTCCGATCGCCCGGTCACCCACGCAGTCGGTGACCACCAACGGCCGAAAGCCCCAGCACATCGCATCGACCACGCTGGCGCGCACGCAGCCGCTGGTGACGGCTCCGGCCACCAGCAAGGTCTGAACGCCGCGCTGGGTCAGCCAGGGGGCCAGTGTGGTGCCGAAGAAGGCTGAGGGCACGTTCTTGCGCACGACCAGCTCACCCGGCGCCGGCCGCAGCACGTCGACGATTTGACTGGAGGGCAAGTCCTCCTTGAGCGTGATCATGGTGGGCACCTTCAAGGAGAAGATGTTGTGATCTGCGTCGTCGTCCTGGTAGACGATGCGGCTATGCGCCACCGGCCATTTCCTTGCTCGGGCGGTGACCAGCAGCGTGCGGGTTCGCTCGATCGCAGCCGGGATATTGCCGCCGCCGAATTGCGCCGGATCAGCAAAGCCGTTGACGAAGTCGACGATGAGCAGGCCAAAGGGCGCCTTGGGCGCCATGGCCGCGCCAAAGCCCTGGCGGGCGTAGACCTCGACTTCGCTCATGCTTTTGTTCCTCCATCCATAACCTTGCCCTGGTCCACCACCACCTCGCCGTCGAGCATCACGGTGCAGTTTCGCAGGGGAATGTCGATGTGGCAGGCGGTGGTGCGCTTGCCCCCGGCTTCATTGTTCGGGCCCAGGGAGAACAGAAAGTTGCCTTCGAAGGCGCGCGCATCCATGGCGATAGTCTGCTCCTTGTCGTACATGGCCAGGGTTGACCAGTGGCAGCGCGGCTGCAGCCCCCAGCCGATGTGCGAGATGGCATAGGCCTCTGGATCCTTGAAGGTGGCCATGTACTCAGCCAACAATTGCGCGTCGATGCCACCCTCGATCTTGCGGGCATAGCCTTTGTCGATGCTCAGCTTGATCGGGCCGGTGGTGTAACTCTTTTGCGGTAGCACAATGTCGCCGGTATCGATGACGATGGTGCCGTTGCTGCCCCCCTCATTGGCGAAGGTGAACAGAAAGCCACTGGGCCAGTGGTCCCAGCGACCCGGCTCATCCACATAGCCGTATTCGCAGATGGTCGGGAACTCACCCAGCTCGAAGGTGACGTCGGTACCCGCGGCCGAGAGTACCCGCATGGTCTTGGCTTTCTTGAGTTTTTCGGAGGCGGCCAGCACCCGAGCCCGGTCGGCCTCGGTGGGCACGGTGCGCACCAGAATTTCCGGAGGCTCGACCGCCAGCAGAATCTTGGTGCCTGACTCCAGAATGTCGATCTGCTCGGGCGAGAACAGCAGGGTCATCAGGTCGATGA
>CAZATV010000078.1:0-13664 GCA_964488145.1 uncultured Polaromonas sp. | reverse complement strand
GCGTCCGAACCCATGGACACCGGTAGACCCGTCATGGTTTCAAGCTTGGCGCGCAGAGCACGGCTGGCGTTCAGACCGTCCCAGAAAGTCTCGGCCGAAATGCCCAGCACCAGCCGGTCGGGCTCGCAAGACATGATGGATTCCACCGCCTCGTCCTGCGCGGCGTCGATCAGGGCAATGAGCCGGCTGAAGTCTTCGTCATTGTTCAGCGCGATATTGGGAATACGGATGCGACTGGTGTGATTGGTCACACCCGGCGGGCTCATGGCATCAAACTCGGGCTGCACGCTGGTGTTGGTGGACGGGATAAGCACGCCAAACTTTTGGCGCCATCCCAGGCTGTCGCGGCTTGTGGTCATGCGGCGGATATCTTCAGGCCCATGCCTTCAGACGTTGAACAAGAAGTTCATCACATCGCCATCTTTGACGATGTATTCCTTGCCTTCGCTGCGCATCTTGCCAGCGTCCTTGGCGCCCTGCTCGCCCTTGAGGGCCACATAGTCCTCGAAGGCGATCGTCTGGGCGCGGATGAAGCCGCGCTCAAAGTCGCCGTGGATCACGCCAGCGGCCTGCGGTGCGGTGTCGCCGATGCGTATGGTCCAGGCGCGTACTTCCTTCTCGCCGGCGGTGAAGTACGTTTGCAGCCCCAGTAATTTGAAGGCCGCGCGGATCAGGCGGTTCAGACCCGGCTCGGTCTGTCCCATTTCGGCGAGAAACAAGGCCTTGTCCTCATCACTCATGTCGGCCATGTCGGCCTCCATCTTGGCGCAGATCGCTACCACCGGCGCGTTCTGCTGCGCGGCATAGTCCTGCAAACGCTGGAGCAGCGGGTTGTTTTCAAAGCCATCCTCGCTGACATTGCCGACGAACATGGCGCGCTTGGCGGTGATCAGGCACAGCGGCTTGAGCAGCGCACGCTCTTCGTCCGACAGGTCCAGCGTGCGCGCCGGCTTGCCGTCGTTGAGCACCGCCTGTACCTTGGTCAGCAAGGCCACCAGTTTGGCAGCCTCCTTGTCATTGCCGCTCTTGGCCGCCTTGGTGTAGCGCTGCAGGCCTTTTTCGACCGTGCCCAGATCGGCCAGACACAACTCGGTTTGTATGACCTCGATATCGGCGATCGGATCGACCTTGCCGGCCACATGAATCACATTGGGGTCTTCGAAGCAGCGCACCACATTGACGATGGCATCGGTCTCGCGAATGTGCGCCAGAAACTGATTACCCAAGCCCTCGCCCTGACTGGCACCGGCCACCAAGCCAGCAATATCGACAAACTCGACGATGGCCGGCACGATGCGCTCGGGGCTGACGATGGCGGCCAACTGCTGCAGGCGCGGATCGGGGACCTCCACCACGCCGGTGTTGGGCTCGATGGTGCAAAAGGGGTAATTTTCGGCCGCGATGCCGGCCTTGGTCAGGGCATTGAACAAGGTGGACTTGCCAACGTTGGGCAAGCCCACGATGCCGCATTTCAAACTCATGGGAGATCCTTTACAAGACCGAAAATTGTAATGAGGGCCCTACGAGCCCTGCCCGGCAACGCGCAGGGGAAGGTTTCAGGGCGGCGCAAGGGGCGGCATGCGGGTCAGGCCCGCGGGGCCCTTCACGGGCTGACAGGCCGCCCTCCCCCCTCAGAAGCGCCAGGTCCAGCCGCCGGTGAGAGTGCGGCGGGTCGACTCGGGGGTATCGTTGTCCGTGCTACGGATCAAGCCCAGAGCCCAATCCTGATTCTTGTCGGGCGAATAGATGGCACCGACCTCGACAAATCGCGAGCGCACCCGGATGCCGGTGCCGCTACGGCTGGTCTCCAGCCCCATGTCCAGCGCGAGCTTCCAGGACGCGTTGAGATCCCAGACCGGGGCCACCGAATAACGCACGCCGCGCTCGGACTCCAAGCTGTTGCGCATGCGGTCCCGATTGAGGGCAACATTGAAATGCAGGGCCCCGAAGGCAGTCTCGCGCGTCATGATGCCATTGAGCGCATAGGAAATCCTGCCGGCCCCCAGACCGTAAGCCTCGCCACCGGCACTGACGGGCAGCACCAATTCGGGCTTGAGCGCCAGGGACGTCTTGCTGGCCTCATGTTCCCAGACACGCCATTTGACGCCCAGTACCGGATTGCCCCAGCCCGATGCCGGGGTTTGCCCGGACAGACGCAGCCCCTGATAGGAACTGCTGACAAAAAGATCGGTACGGTCGCTCAGGCCCACGGTGTAGGTCAGGGCGGTGGCGCGGCTGCGGCTGCGTTCGGCGGCCTGACGCAGCCGGTCCTGAGTCTGCGAAATCTCGATCTGGTGCCCGCCTTTACCCTGCGTGCCTGTGTCGTCGGTGATCAGGGGCTGGGCCGCCTGGGCAGCGGTCACAAGGACCGCGGCGACAAAAAGCAAAGGTCGGACAAACATGATTAAAAGCAGGACGAGACGCGATTTTTCCGGGCCCTTTACTTTACGCCCTAAACAACGATCTGGACAGTCCCCCGTTCGACCGGTCTCTCTATTCGGGCGAACCAGTAGTCCCAAGGGCCGCACCAGCGCCTAGGATGGGGGCCTGGATGATTTGGCCTCAAGAGGAGACCTCATGAAAAACTGGCTTTTTGCCGCAGCCGCCTGGCTGACCCTGACCGCCGCGCAAGCCTGGCCCGATGCCAGCCGGCCGGTGACCCTGGTGGTGCCTTTTCCGCCTGGCGGTTCCACCGATCTGATTGCTCGAACTCTGGCGCCCAAGTTGCAGGAGCGCCTGGGCGGGCGCTTTGTGGTGGACAACCGGGCCGGGGCCACGGGCACCATCGGCACCGGGCAGGTCGTTCGATCGGCCGCTGACGGACAGACCCTGCTGGTTTCCTCCCTGGGGCCCTTCGTGATCGCACCGCACTTGATCAAGGCGCCCTACGATGCCCTCAAGGAACTCGACTACATCTCGGTGGCGGTGCAAGCGCCCAATGTGCTGGTGGTGCCAGCGGCCTCGCCGCACAAATCCATGGCCGATGTGATTGCCTTCCTGAAAGCGCAACCGGGCAAGATGACCTTTGCCTCCTCAGGCAATGGCAGCAGCGATCACCTGACGGCTGAATTGTTCTGGCTGCAGACCGGCACCTCCGGCATCCATGTGCCCTACAAGGGAGGTGGCCCGGTGATGAACGACCTGCTGGGCAATCAGGTCGACTCCTCCTTCATGAACATCAACACCGCGATGCCGCAGATCCAGGCGGGCAAACTGCGCGCCCTGGCCATCACCAGCGCGCGACGCTCGCCGCTGTTACCGCAAGTGCCCTCACTGGAGGAACTAGGTATCAAGGAGGCCAACGTGTATTCCTGGCAGGCCATTGCGGGACCCAAGGGTTTGCCGGCCGACCTGAAAAACCGTCTGCATGCAGCCATCGCCGCCAGCCTCAATGACCCGCAGGTCCGGCCCCGGCTGCTTGAACTCGGTTTTGAGATCGTCGCTACCACGCCTGAGCAGTTCACCGCTTACCAGGCCGCAGAGTTTGCGCGATGGAAACGGGTGATCGAGACGCGCAACATCAAGGCCGATTGATCCCGGGCCGGTTCAACCACCCAGCCCCATGCGGTGCAGTTGCAGCCGCGTCAAGGGGCTGAGCGGGTCTGCCAGGGTCTCCAGAATCTCGAAATGGTTCAGGCCCTCGGCCCACAAGGCCGTGGTGCTCAGGCCAGCAGCCACTAACGACTCGGTCCAGATCTGGCTTTGCCAGGCAAACTGCGGACTTTCCTGACTGCCGACGGCAACCAAGACGGGGCAGGCCAGCGCCCGTGCATGACGGGCCGGGCTGAGCGTCTGAACCCCGGCATCGTCCAGGTGAACATAGCGGCTGCGGGCCGATCGCCGCACCGGCTCAAGTTCATACATGCCGCTGCAGCACAGCAAGCTGGCAATAGGCAGGCCATCGCCAGCGGTGGCCGCCACCGCCGCCAGATGCGCGCCCGAGGAATGGCCGGCCAGATGAATGCGGGCCGGATCGAGGCCCCAGGCGTGCGCCTGGCTCACGACAGCGGCCAAGGCCCGCCTCACCTGATCGGCCAGTACCCGCAGATCGCCGCCGCGATCCTGCACCGCATCAAAGTCCGGAATGATCACCCGCGCGCCAGCCCGCACGAAGGGTTCAGCCAGGAACGCATAGTCTTGCGCTCGACCGCTGCGCCAGGCGCCACCATGGATGTAAACCAAAGCAGGCGCAGACCCCGCTGCGACCCCATGCAGGTCCAGGGCTTCGTGCAGGCCGTTGCCATAAGCCAGTCGCTGCGGGGATCCGAGCCGCTGCCGGAAACTTTTGCTGCGCTCGGCATAGCGCTCGAGCAGCAGCGCCCAGTTGGGGGCCCACTGTGTCTGATCGTAGGCGCGGTCGAGCGCGGCCTGATCAAGGTCTTGCCACACGCGATCACTCATCGGGCCTCCAGCATCTGTGCAAAAGAAGACAGGGTCTGATTGAAGCGGCCTGGGGCTTCGACCTCAGGCAAGTGGCCTATGCCTTGCCAGAGCTGCATCTGCGCCTTCGGCAGGGCCTGCAGCAAACGATCGGCATTGTCCTGTCGCGGATTGACCTGATCCTCGCTCCCCTGAACCATCAGCAGCGGCAGGTCAAGCGCCTGCGCATGATCGAGGCTGCAAAATGAAGACAGTCGGAAGGCGGCGGCGTTTTCCAGGCCACGCACCCGCAGGCCGCGCGAGAGTTCGGTGAGCCAGTTGCGCAGCGCCGCGCTGGCCTGTGAGCCCACCAGATGATCAGCCCCGCGATCGCCGTACTGGTAGGCGCCCTTTCGGATGCGGGTCACCCGCTCCTCGAAGGCGGCACGCCGCTGCGGCGAGAGTTCGCGCTGACCCATGCCGGTCCCGCTAAGCAACAAGCCCCGCACCCGCTGGGGATAGGCGATTGCAAAGGCCTGCGCCACCGCCGACCCAAACGAATTGCCAGCGACCACGCAGGGCCCAATCCCCAGCGCCTCCATGAAGTCCCAGACGGCCTGGGCGTAATCGACGGCCTGGGGCCGATCCGTGCGCAGATCGTCGCTCAAGCCGTAGCCCGGTGCATTCCAGGCAATCACCCGCCACCGGGCCGAGAGCCCCGCCAGCTGAAATCGGAAGTACTGTGCGTCCGCCCCAATGCCGTGCAGCAAAAGCAAGGGAGCGGCCTGGCGGGGTCCGGCCTCCAGATACGACCAGCGGTCACCTAGGTAACGCGACTGCGCCTGCGCCGGTATGCGGGCCAGACGCACAGGAGGCAGAGACGGCCAGCAACGATCATCGCTCAGATCGAACTCCGGGTCGACCGCCGCCGGATGCTCACTCATCCGGCCCATCGGATCCACCTGAATAGAATGCATACGTTCTTTCATGACCAAGGGATCAAGGGGGCTTGCATGAATCGTCGCGTGACACTGGGAGTATGGATGCTCGGCATGCTCGCAGCCTGCGGGCTGGTGCAAGCGCAAGGCTCTGAATGGCCTACCCGCCCGGTGCGGATCATCGTACCCTACCCAGCCGGCGGCGGCGTGGACATTCTGGCTCGAGCGGTCGCACAAAAACTGCAGGAGCGCTGGCAGCAGCCGGTGACTGTGGACAACCGCCCCGGCGCCAACACCCTGGTGGGCACCGAAATGGTGGCAAGGTCCACCGACGGACATACCCTGCTGGTGACCACCGACGCCACCTTCACCATCAACCCACATCTCTACAACCGGCTGCCGTATGACTTTGAGCGCGACTTCGCGCCGATTTCGCGAATGGTCTCTTTCAGCCAGTTGTTCGTCGCCACCGCTTCGCTGCCCGCCAACACGTTGCAGGAACTCATTGCGCTGGCGCGCAAGCAGCCTGGGCAACTCTCCTATGCGTCCTACGGAGCAGGCAGCCAGCCGCAACTGGCCACCGAAATGCTCAAGCAGAAGGCCGGCATCTTCATCGTGCACATCCCCTACCGAGGCATTCCGCAGGCGGTCAGCGCGGTGGTGGCGGGAGAAATTGCACTGACCTGGGCCGGCATTCCCTCGGCGCGACCGCATCTTCAAAGCAAGCGAATGAAGGCACTGGCCTACGGCGGCAAGAGCCGGCACCCGGCCTTTCCGGATGTGCCGACCGTTAGCGAACTCGGATTTCCCGAAGTCGATGCCAACGTGTGGGTCGGTCTGTTCGCCCCCGCGAGCATGCCCGCTGCCCTGGCGCAGCGCATCGAGCGGGAGGTCTCGACCATCCTGCGCGATCCCGCGTTCAAGGAGCGCGAGATCGACGGCAAAGGTTACGACCTGGTCGGTGGCTCGGGGCAAGAGATGGCCCGGCATATTCGCCAGGAATTGGCCAGCCGGGCAGGACCCATCCGGTACTCGGGCAGCAAAGTCGAATGAATCGGCTCTGCGGTCGAGCAAGCCAGTGAGCGCAGCCACGCCGGCGCAAGCGCCCGAGGCGCCGATACCCGAACCGGTGGGACGATCGGTTTTGCTGCTGTCGCTGGCCTGCTTCACCAGCATGGCCAGCCAGCGCATTTGCGATGCAATGCTGCCCGAACTCTCGCGGCAGTTTGACAGCCCCCTGGCAGCCACGGCCCAGGTGGTGTCAGCCTTTGCCCTGACCTATGGACTGACACAGCTTTTCTTTGGCTCGCTGGGCGACCGCTACGGCAAGCTGCGGGTGATTACCTACACCTTGCTGGGCTCGGCAGCAGGCAATGTTTTGGCCACCCTGGCCCCCAGCCTGGACCTGCTGGTGGCCGCGCGGGTTCTGGCTGCGGCCTGCGCGGCAGCGATCATTCCGCTGGCCCTGGCCTGGACCGGTGATGCAGTGCCTTACGACAAGCGTCAAGAAACCTTGGCGCGCGTGGGGCTGGGCACCACGATGGGCATCTTCAGCGGTCAATTCATCGGCGGCCTGATCACCGACACCATCGGTTGGCGATGGGCTTTTGCCTTGCTGACCGTGCTGTTTCTGCTGATGGGCGTCCTGCTGCAACTGCATCGCCGCGATCATGAGTCCTCAGCAGCCGTCCGGGCCGCTGGCGGCGTGAGCCTGATGACACAAACACGCGAGCTCCTGCGCGATGGCTGGGTACGCAAGATGCTGGGCTTCTCACTGTTCCAGGGTGCAGCGGGCTTCGGCATGATGGCATTGGTAGCCTCGCACCTGCATCAGCGGCACGGACTGTCGCTGTCAAGCGCGGGGGCCATCGTGGCGCTGATGGGGCTCGGGGGTATGAGCTATATGGCCACGGCCAAGCCCGTCATTGCACGGCTGGGCGAGACCGGCATGGCGGTCATGGGCGGGCTGGGTATGGCGCTGGCGCTGACCGTGCTGGCGCTCAGTCCCTGGTGGCAGATCACGCCGCTGGCGATGCTGCTGGGCGGCTATTGCTTTTTCATGCTGCACAACACCCTGCAGGCTCTGGCCACGCAGATGGCGCCGCAGGCGCGCGGCGTGGGGGTCTCGATGTTTGCCACCAGCCTGTTTCTGGGGCAGGCGCTGGGCGTGGCACTGGCAGCGGCCCTGATCGACCGTGTGGGCTCGGCACCGGTGCTCTGCGGCGCCGCGGCGGTGATGATGGGGGTCGGAACGCTCCTGCGCCTGCAACTACGCAAGCGCGCGATAGCGTCGGCCGGCTGAAACCGCGCTTGAGCCGCCCAAACCACCCCAAGCTTCGGTCCGTCGGCGGCCGTCGTGACAAGGGGCTTCAAGCCAGGGTGGCTCGCACCGACTGACCGACGCTGAGGTGACGGTCAAATCCCTCGACCACCATTAGGTTCATGCCAAAAGTGACGGCACCCTCAAGCCTTGGGTCGCGTCGATAGGCGTGCAGGGCCGAGAGAACCCCGGGGTCGATTTGCCCAGAGGCCGGATCCACATCGACCATGTTGCAGCGGCTGCAGGGCTTGACCGGTCGCAGCCTGACCAGCCCCTCGGTGGTGTCAATCTGGAGATCCGTCACCCGATCCTCGTCATGCGCTCGCCAGTCCTGCGGTCCCTCGGCGGCCAGCACCAGGTTAGGTCTGAAGCGAAGCATATCGACCGCCGCCCGCCCGCTGGCCCGCAGACGCGCATTGAGCGCATCAAGCGAAGGCTGGGCCACAAGCATGAGCGGGAAGCCATCGGTGAAGGTATTGAGCACCGACTGGCCGCCAGTCCACCGCCGCTGCGAGAAGCGCTCGACCTGCGGGTCGAAACGAACCAGGCGGGCCGGCCGGCCCAGGAAGTCGCTGAACCACTGGCCCGCTACTGCACCCATGTCCCAGGCTTCGACCGGCTCGTCCCAAAGCTCGACCTTGGCCGGTGATTCCACACTTTCCAGGCCCAGATGCAGGGCCAGCATGCCAGGAGCACGAAGCACGAGGTCGGTCTGTCGCAACTGCGGCTGAACCAAGGCCAGCCGCGGCTGCTCACGCTGCGAGATCAGTTGGCCGCGTTCATCGACCACCATCCATACGCGGTCCAGGTCCAGCCCTTGATCCGTCAGCAGGGCCTGGCGCACCGACAAAGGGGCACAGGATTTAACCGGGTAGATGAGCAACTGGGCAATGACAGCCGGGGCGAGAGAGGCGCTCATGGGTAAGGCCATTGGGATTGAGGAGCCCATATTCTCGCCAGGTTTCTACAATGCATCATGAGTCGCAAATTTGATGTCTGCATTCGCGGGGACGGCGTCGTGGGTCGCAGCCTGGCCCTGTTGCTGGCACGCGATCGACTCCGGGTGGCCCTGCTGCGCCCGGCCCAACCTTCGCCCCAGCCAGATGTTCGGGCCTATGCGATCAACCGCGCCTCGCGCGAGGCGCTCGAATCCATACGGGCCTGGCCATCGGGAGACACCGTCACACCCGTGCGGTCCATGCAAGTCTGGGGCGATGAAGGCGGACAAATTCGCTTTGAGTCGCAGCCTAATCAGGACGAATTGGCCTGGCTGATCCCTGCCACCGACCTGCTCGACGGCCTGGCGCAGGCACTGCACTTCGCGCCGCAGGTGACGACCGTCGAATCTCTGGCCGGCATCGAGGCCGACCTACAGGTGGTGTGCGAGGGCCGCGACAGCAGCAGCCGCCGCGAGCTGGGCATCACCTGGGACAGCAGGCCCTATGCGCAAAAAGCGCTAGCGGCCCGATTGCGCGGCAGCCTACCCCACGCCGGGCAGGCACGGCAATGGTTCTTCAATGGCGAAATCATGGCCCTGCTGCCCATGGGTGGAGCCGAAGGCTGCGAGTGGGCGCTGGTCTGGTCGGTATCACTGGAACGGGCTGAGGCCCTGCAAGCCCTGTCAGCTCAAGACTTCGTGGCTGCCATCACGGCCTGTGTCGACACACAGGCGGGCGATTTGAGCCTCTGCAGCCCGGTCATGGCCTGGCCGCTGCATCTGTCGCGGGCCGATCGGTGGGTGGGTGAAGGCTGGGCCTTGGCCGGTGATGCAGCCCACACCGTGCATCCCCTGGCCGGGCAGGGCCTCAATCTGGGGCTGGCCGACGCGTCGGAACTGGCCCGCGTGATGGGTGCGCGCGAATTCTGGCGATCCCCCGGCGATCTGCGCTTGCTACGCCGCTACGAGCGCTCCCGCAAAGCCAATGTGCAAGCCATGGGTCTGCTCACCGATGGCCTGCAGGGTCTGTTCAATCAGACCGATGCACGTTGGCAGGCGCTGCGAAACTGGGGCATGAATGCGGTGGGCAGTCAGCACTGGCTCAAAGCTTGGTTGATGAAGCAGGCCATGGGCTGAGCGAACGGAGATAGGTCATGAACACGATAAATCTGAAGCACCCTAAGACCTTGCTGCACCCGGGCCGAGCCATGGCGGCTGTCCTGATTACGCTGTTGACCGCGCTGGCCTTTGGGCCCGCCACGGGGCTGGCTCAGGGCAGCGGATTGACGCCGGCGCAGGAAGCGACCCTGCGCAAAAACCTGAGCGATCGCCTGCCGGGGTTACCCAAAATCGATGAGGTCAGGCGTACACCCATGAGCGGCCTGTTTGAGGTCCGCATGGGGCAGGATATCGTCTACACCGATGCCACCGGCGCCTTTCTGATCCAGGGACAGCTGATGGACACCCGTACCCAGCAGGACCTGACGCAAGAGCGGCTGGACAAACTCAATGCGATTGCCTTTGACAGCCTGCCGCTCAAGGACGCCATCACCATCGTACGGGGCAACGGCAAGCGCCGCCTGGCGGTTTTTCAGGATCCCAATTGCGGGTACTGCAAGCGCTTTGAGCGCGATCTGCAGAAAGTCACTGATGTGACCCTCTACATGTTTCTGATTCCCATTCTGGGACCGAGCTCCACCGAGCAGGCACGTAACGTCTGGTGCGCGCGTAACAAGGGGCAGGCCTGGACCGATTGGATGATCTCAGACAAGCCGGCTGCGGCCGCGGGGGCCGACTGCGACAGCAGCGCGCTCAACCGTAATCTGGAGTTTGCCCGCCGGATGCGCATCACCGGCACGCCGACGCTGGTCTTCGGCAACGGCAACCGGGTACCAGGGGCGATCGCCGCGGCCCAGGTCGAGAAGCTGCTGTCCCAGACGCCCTGAACATCCGCTGCTCACGGCTCCCAGGTCGGGCTGTCCCCTCGGTTATTCTTGGACCATGACCTCCGCTGGCGCTCCCATCTACCGCATCGAGATCGCCGATCTCAAGGCGCATCTGCTGCGCATACACCTGAGCATTCCCGAACCTTCGGCCCAGCAGCAAGTCAGTTTGCCCGTGTGGATACCGGGCAGCTATATGGTGCGGGAATTTTCCGGTCATCTTCAGAAGCTGCAGGCCCGTCAAGGTCGCAAGCGGCTTGCCCCGGAACAACTGGACAAGTGCAGCTGGCGTCTGCCTTCGCGCGCAGGTCAGGCCCTCGAACTGACGTATGAGGTCTATGCCAACGATCCCTCGGTCCGGATGGCACAGCTCAACCACGAGCGCTGCTTCTTCAACCCCACCAGCGTCTGCCTGCGCATAGACGGGCAGGACGATGCTGCGCTGATTCTGGAAGTGCCGCCTCCGCTGGAGCAGCGGCGCTGGATTCTGGCCACCGGCCTGCAGCCGCTGAAGATCGATCGGCGCGGCTTCGGGCGCTACCAGGCGCGCGACTATGACGAGCTCGCCGACAGCCCGGTGTGCTTTGGCGACCTGTGGAGCGGAGAGTTTCAGGCCGGCGGACTGACACACCGCTTTGTGGTGAGCGGCGCGCCTGCGACCTTTGACGGCACGCGGCTGCTGGAAGACACCCAGAAAATCTGTGAAACACAGATCCGCTTCTGGCATGGGCGCCAGAAGCCGCCCTTTAGCCACTACGTCTTCATGCTGCATGCGGTGGGCGACGGCTACGGGGGTCTTGAGCATCGCAATTCAACCGCTCTGATTTGCGGCCGCAAGGATCTGCCAGGGTCGGATGCCAGCAAGGTCTCCGAAGGCTATACCACCTTGCGCGGCCTGATCAGCCATGAATATTTTCACACCTGGAACGTCAAGCGATTGCGCCCGGCTGAATTCGCGCGCTACGACTACACGCGGGAAAACTATACCGAGCTGCTGTGGTTCTTCGAGGGCTTCACCAGCTACTACGATGACCTGATACTGCGCCGCTGCGGACTGCTGGACAACGCGGGCTATCTCAAGCTGCTGGGCAAGACCATCAACCAGGTGCTGCAGACACCAGGCCGCAAAGTGCAAACGGTGGCCCAGGCCAGCTTCGACGCCTGGGTCAAATACTACCGCCACAACGAGAACACCCCTAATGCCACCGTTAGTTACTACAGCAAGGGGGCGCTGGTGGCACTGTGCTTGGACCTGACCCTGCGGTCGATGCGCGAGGATCTCAGTCTCGATCGCATCGTGCGTGAGCTTTGGCAGCGCTGCCAGGGCGGGCCCATGAGCCAGGCGGATCTGCTGGCCCAACTGCAGGCCAGTAGCGGTCGCTCCTTCGAGGAGGAACTCCGTCAATGGGTGCACAGCACCGAAGAACTGCCACTGGAGCCTTTGCTGCGATCGCACGGGGTGGCGGTGGTCAACGAACCCGATCAGCTGGCACAGCGCCTGGGCCTTCGGGTCGAGGAAGGCCAAGGGCTGAAAATCAAAACCGTGCTGCAGGGTGGTCCGGCCCATGCAGCCGGCCTGAGCCCCGGTGATGAATGGCTGGCCATTGAACCGCCGGGCGGCGCAGGCTGGCGTCTACGCCGTCTGGACGACCTGCTGTTGTATGCGCGTCCGGGGCAGAAGGTGCAGGCGCTGGTCTCGCGCGATGAACAACTGCTGCGATTACCGCTGAAACTCCCGGCGACCGGACACACCTGGCGCCTGGCGGTGCTGGACGCCAGCCTGCTCGAGCGCTGGCTGGCGGCGAGCCCGCCCGACTGAGCCACTCGTGGCATCATCCGAGCCTGCGCTTGGTGCGAGCCAGCGCCACCGATCAAACGACAGGAGAACCGAGCCATCATGCACTTTGAAACCCTAGAAACCAGCATCCAGGGACCGGAAGGTCAGCAGGTCGGCGTGGTCCGTCTGAACCGGCCTAAACAACTCAACGCCCTGAACGATCAACTCATGGACGAGCTGGGTGCGGCGCTGCATGCCTTCGATGCCAACGAGGCCATAGGCTGCATCATCCTGACCGGCAGCGAGAAAGCCTTTGCCGCCGGCGCCGATATCGGGGCCATGGCCACCATGACCTTTGCCGACGCCTACGGTCGCAATTTCATCAGCCGCAACTGGGAGCGTATGGGCCAGGTGCGCAAGCCGGTGATTGCCGCAGTCAGCGGCTTTGCACTGGGCGGTGGCTGCGAACTGGCGATGATGTGCGACTTCATCATCGCGGCCGATAACGCCAAATTCGGGCAACCGGAAATCAAGTTGGGCATCATCCCCGGCGCCGGCGGTACCCAACGCCTGCCCCGGGCGGTAGGTAAATCCAAGGCCATGGATCTGGCCCTGACCGGTCGCATGATGGACGCCCAAGAGGCCGAGCGCGCGGGACTGGTCAGCCGGGTGGTACCGCTGGACAAGCTGATGGACGAAGCCCTGGCCGCAGCCTTGCAGATCGCCCAGTTCGGCCGCCTGGCGGTCATGGCCACCAAAGAATCGGTCAACCGTGCCTTTGAAAGCCCGCTCAGCGAGGGCCTGGCCTTCGAGCGACGCCTGTTCCACGGTCTGTTTGCCACCGAAGACCAGAAAGAAGGCATGGACGCCTTTGTCAACAAGCGGCCGGCGCGCTTCAAGCACCGCTGATCAAACCGTCTATAATTTCCGCCCACGGTGATATAGCTCAGTTGGTTAGAGCGCAGCATTCATAATGCTGATGTCGGTGGTTCAAGTCCACCTATCACCACCAAAAATTTGAAAGCCTCAGGGAGCGGTCCTCCCTGGGGCTTTCTTCTTGCCGATATCGACTCCCAGCCTCTGGACAGACACCATGAAACGCTGCGAAAAACCCCGCACCCCGGCCGGAGTACCGGCATGAGCCGCAAGGTCTATATCAAGACCTTCGGCTGCCAAATGAACGAGTACGACTCGGGCAAGATGTCCGATGTGCTGCATGCAGCTCAAGGCTATGAAACCACGCCAGACCCAGAACAGGCCGACCTGATCCTGTTCAACACCTGCTCGGTGCGCGAGAAGGCACAGGAGAAAGTGTTCTCTGACCTGGGGCGGGTCAAGCACCTCAAGGACAAAGGGGTGCTGATCGGCGTCGGCGGCTGCGTGGCCAGCC
>CAZATV010000077.1:0-14020 GCA_964488145.1 uncultured Polaromonas sp. | reverse complement strand
GCTGTGGGGCTGTGGGGCTGTGGGGCTGTGGGGCTGTGGGGCTGTGGGGCTGTGGAGGTGTAGGAGCGCCGCCCTCGGCGCGATAGAGCCCGAATGCCCACACGGGAACACAAACAGATCACAACGCACCCCGAGCCCCCCGCACAGAATCGCGCCTTCAGTGCAGCTTACGTCGGCGTGGCCAGCTTCAAACCGACGATCCCCGCAACAATCAGCCCAAGACTGGCGATTCGACCCAGAGTTGCCGGCTCTTTAAACAGAACCATTCCCAAAACTGCGGTTCCCACCGCGCCAATGCCGACCCACACCGCATAGGAGGTGCCCACCGGCAGTGATCGCATGGCCAAGCCGAGCAAGACAACACTGCCCGCCATAGCGGCCAAGGTGATGACAGACGCAAGAGGCTTGGTGAATCCTTCGGTGTATTTCAGACCAATGGCCCAGGCCACCTCCAATAAGCCGGCAACAAACAAAAGAAACCACGGCATGCGATAACTCCCCAAAAAGCAGAGGCGGGATTGTCGCGGGAAGTTGGCAGCGTTCTACGGGACACAGGCTCATACAACCTCGATCCCTCGATCGGCTGCTCAAAATTTTTTAACCTCCGACCGAAACCAATCGCCCGTCCCACCCCGTGGGCGCTGCACCGGCACGTCACCCTCGCGCTCGGCCCATGCAGGGTTGCAGGTTCGATGGCGGAACCGGCGCGGTCAGAGTCGTGCGCCACCGATGGCCCGAAGTTCCAACCCACCGCAGTCCCTATGGTTTTGATCTGGGCTTGATCGCCATGGATCTGCTGCAATCGCCGCGAGGGCGCGGCTCCCACACACCCCACACCTCACACCCCACACCCCACACGACCTCACCCTATCCCAACCCCTCAGCCGCGAGTACAGGCCGCGGCCCTGCGCTGCAGGCGCAGGGAGCGCCAGATGAAGACCGGGTTGCCGATGACGTAGCGGCCAAACAGGCGCCTGGGTTCCTGGCCCAGACGCCAGAGCCATTCCAGACCGGCGCGGCGCCAGGCCTCGGGGGCGCGGCGGGTGCGGCCGGCCATGAAGTCAATCAGCGCGCCCACGCACACGATCAGGCAGCTGTGCGACAGGTGCTGCTTGAGCCATTGGGCCATCTGCTCCTGCCGGGGCATGCCCATGCCCAGCAGCACCAGAGCCGGCCGACGCTGGCGCAGCAGGTCCAGATAGACGCTCGGCTCTCGAAAGCCATCCACGCCCCACAGCGTGCTGCGCGGCATCCATTGCTGCTGCATCTGCCGCAGACCGCGGGCTAGGTAAGGGTCGCAGGTGCCCAGCACCGCGGTGGGCAGGCCATCCAAGCGACGCAGCAGGCGCGGCACGAAATCGGTGCCGTTCATATTCAAACCCGGCGCTTGGCCGCAGCGGCCCAGCAGCCAGGCCAGCCCGGTGCCGTCGCGCAGCAAGACGTCGCTGGCCAGAAGGGCCTGCGCAAAGGGCGGCTGCGTGGCCGCCAGATTGAGCGCATGGGCGTTGACAAAAGCCAGCACGCGCGGCCCCCGACTGCCCACGGCCATGCGGTGCAGGCGGCGCAACAAGGCTGAGACCGCCGCTTCATCGGGCACGCGCCGCAGCCGCTCCAGAATGCGCGGCCAGTCGTTCATGCTCAGGGCTCGCGCAGAACGGTGCCGACCACCCTCACCCCCAGATCGCGCAGGCCCTGGCTCAATTGCAGCAGCCGGGGCAAGGAAGACACATCGCGCTGCGCCAGCAGCACAGCGGTGCCGCACTGGGTGGCCACATGCAGTCCATCACTACACTGCGATGCAGCCGGCGCGTCGAACACCAGCAGGTCGTGCTGCTCGCCCAGCGTGTGTATCAACTGCGCCATCTCGGGTTGGCTCAGCAATTCCTGCGGATTGGGTACGGGGGTGCCGGCCGGCAGCACCGACAGGCCGCGCAAGCCGGCAATGGGCTTGAGACCTTCGCTGGGGCTGCGGCCGGCCAGCCAGTCCGACAGGCCGCCGGCCTGTCCGAGGTTGAACAGCTGATGCTGACGCGGCTGCCGCAGGTCGGCATCAATCAGCACGGTGCGCCGTCCCATCTGGGCCCAGGCAATGGCCAGGTTGGCAGCGGCCACTGAGCGGCCCTCTTTGCGGTCGGCACTGAGCACGGCCAGCCGCTGGGGTACGCCGGGGCTGGCGCCGCTGCGCAAGACCAACTGGCTGCGCAGATCGCGCCACTGCTCGGCCGCTGCACTCTCGGGCTGATGGGCCATCACCAGCTCGGGCGCCAGATCGCTGTCGGGGCTGAGGTAGGGGTAGTCAAACTGCACCGACAAGGCATAGCGCACGTCGTCGGCGGTGAGCAAGCCCAGTTCCTGGCCCAGCTGTCCAAAGCGCTTGCCGCTTTTGGCCTGCAGCGCCAGGATGCGGTCCACATCCTCGGGCGCCAGGCGTCCGGCCTGCACCAGAATCTGCCCCATGCGCTGGGTACGGGTGGACGCCGGACCGACGGCCAGCGCGGCCTCCAGAATGTGCGGGGGAGGATTGCGATTCATGGAGACCTCTGGTGACCAAGAGACAGGGGCGCTGAACGCGCGGCCAGAGGTGGGGCGCCAACGGAGCCGCCCACGCGACCGAGAACCGGCAGGTCCAGCACCTGCAGCAGATCGGCGGCCGACCGCACGCGCCGGTGGGCCAGCTCCATCCAGAGCACCAGCCCGATGCCGATCAAGCCGCCGCCAAAAGCTCCCGCCAAGGCCAGCAGGGTGGTCGACAGTCCAGTGGGCCGCCGCGGCGCCATCGCGGTGTCCAGCCGCATCACGTTGGTCTGGTTGCTCAGGCTCTGCAAGCGGGTGAGCGAGGCACTTTTGCTCACCTCATCGTAGGAGCGCTGTGCGGCCTCCACGTCGCGCCGGTACACGCTAAGTTCGTCGCGCTGCTTGTTCATGGCCATCACCCGGGCCTTCTGCGCAAGCACCGCCCCCTGCAGTTCGCGCTCGCGCTCGCGGCCGACCGTCCAGCTGGTGTCTATGGCGCTGCCCACGCGTGCGGTCTCAGTCTGCAATTGGCTGCGCAGCGCGGCCAGTTCGGACTGCAGTCGAAGTATTTGCGGATGGTTGGGCCCCAAGTTAACGCTCAGTTCGCGCAAGCGCGCCTCCAGCCGGCCCGCATCGGCCCGCAGGCCGGCAATCAGCGGGCTGTTCATAGCCTCGGCCACCGTCTCGCTGACGGCCAGGCGCTTGCTTTGTGCATCGGTGTTCTGGCCCTGCACCGCGGTCAGCTGCGAGGACAGCTCGGCCAGGCGGGTGGTCTCATGGTCCAGCCTTTCTTCAGTGGAACTCAGTCCTACGCGCTGCGCGTAGGCCGACATGCGCGCCTGGGCCAGTTCAAGCTGATCTCGGGCGGTTCGCACCTGCTGATCGAACCACTGCGCATAGACCCGCGCCGGCTCGGTGCGCAGGGCCAGCACCGTCTCCACATAGGCCTGGGCGAAGGCGTTGGCCAGGTCTGCGGCGACCTGGGCCTCAGGGGCCTTGTAGCTCACATGGATGACATTGCTCTCGCGGGCCGGTCGTACATCGAGCCCGCTGCGCAGGGTCTCCAGCAGCCAGACCTCATAAGACCCCACACCCTGGGTGGCCGACTGCCAACGCGCCCGCCACTGCGGGTTCTGGGTCAGCCCCAGTTGGTCAATGACCCGTTGCGCCACTCGCTCTCCGGCAATGATGTCCACCTGCGTGGCCATGTAACTGGGCGCAATCACACCACTGATGCCCTGCGCCGCGGCCACCGGGTCGGGCGCCCGCACATCCACCAGCAAGCTGGTCTGCGCGCTGTAGCTGCGGGGCCTGAGCAGACCGGTGAGCAGGCCCAGGGCGGTGATGAGCAAAGCCACCAGCAGCGCCAGTCGGTAGCGCGCCCGCAGAATCAGCAGGAATTGATGCAGGGTCATGCCATACACCCCTTTCAGAACAGGCTCTCGCCCACATGCAGGACATCGTCAGGGCGCACCGCGTCGGCCAGCGAGGGGCTGATTTCAAGCACCTGGCCCTGATCGTCCTTGCGGTGCAGCTTCAGCCGCTTCTGGCTGCCCCGCGCGGTCGGTCCGCCGCCGGCCGCCAGGGCCTGCTGCACGGTCATGCCACGCTCGAGCCGATAGGCACCGGGTCGCTGGGCAGCGCCATAGATGTAGAACTGCGGCGCCTTGCCGACGTAGAGGGTGTCGCCCGCAGCCAGCACCAGATCGTCGGGCGACGGGCTGGGGCCAAACAGGGCTTGCACATCGATCCTCTTGCGCAAGGGCTGGCCCGCACGGGTGCCGGTGAGCACCACCCAGTCGTCACCGCTGGGGGCCACGCCGCCGGCGGCAGCCAGCACTTCGCTGACCCGGGTCTGGGTGTTCTCCAGCACAAAGCGGCCGGGCCGTGCCACCTGGCCGAGCACCGAGACCTGATGCCCACGCATTTGACGCAGCACCAGGCTGACCTGCGGATCGCGCACAAAGCCGCCGCTGCGCAGGGCCTGGGCGATGCGGGCCTGCGCCTCCATCAGGGTCTGGCCGCCCACCTCCACCACGCCAATCAAGGGGTAAGTGATAAGGCCCCCTTCCGAGACGCGCACATCCAGCGTCAGGTCCGGGTTCTGAAACACCGTAGCCCCCAGAATATCGCCAGGGCCCAGTCGGTAGTCGGCCGTTGCCAGCGGGGCAGGCCCTGCGGGCTGGGCTACAGCGCCCCCAGCGCCGAGAGACAAGCTCAGAGACAGGGCGGTGATGCGCAGCAGAGAATCGATGGTCATGAATGCGCTCCTGAAAGTCCATCAAAAAGCAGCCTGGGCCGATGCAGTCACCTGGTGAGCCCGGTAGTCAGCGCCGGCCTGGTTGGACCGCCGCTCATCGCGCTGGGCACTCAGACCCAGCCGCAGGGTGCGCAAGGCCTGCCATTGCAGTTCCAGGGCCAAGGCCTGCAGACGATCGCGCCGAGCGGAGGCGACCCCGCCGGCCGGGGCGCCCTTGTAGCTGCGTTCGCCGTCCTCCAGACGCAGTCGCAACAGGGTCTTGGGCGCGGCCTGCCACTGCGGCGCCAGATAAACCCGGTAACCCTCAAAGTAGCTGGCCTGCGCGGTCTGGTAGGCCCCCAACTCACGCACCAGGCCGGCACCGAGCATCGTCTTGCCGGTCAGGTCCCACTGGGCGCCCACGCGCGCGGTCCAGCCGGACCAATCGCGCTCGGGGCGCAGATCGTGACTGCGGTCCAGGTAGGCCAGCTGGCCCTGCACACGCAGGCGGCCGGAGCCGGTCCAATCGAGGTCCAGCAAATGTTCGCGCTCGGTAAAGTCGCCCGGGGCAGCAAGCACGGGCGCGGCCGAGTATTCGCCCTGCCCCTGCCGGAACCGATAGCTTGCGCTGTTGTCCGAAGCCAGCTTGTACAGAAGCCCCAACTCACCGCCACGCACGCTGCTGTCAGGCTCTTGCCCAAAAGGATCGGTGTTTTTCTGGCGCCGCTCGAACCATCCGCCCAGCGCCTGCCAGGAGGCGGCCAAAGCGTACTGCAGTTCCAGCAAGCCCGAGGCCTCGGTTCTGCGCACCAGCCCGCTGGTGGTCGCAGAGTCCCCCAGGCGGTCCACCCACTGGCGGCGCTCGGCGGCCAGGCGACCGCTCCAATCAGGGCCCAGGCCCCAGTGCCAGGCCGCGCGGTAGTTCAGGGCCTCGTAGTCCAGAGCCGAGGTACGCTGGTAGCGGTAGGCATCGAGCTGCGCATCGAGTTCCACACGCTGGCGGCTGTAGCTTCGGTCGAAGGCCAGGCCGGCCGAGTAGACGCCGATCTGGTCACTGAGCGGGTTGCCTGAAGTGCGCAGCACATTGCTTTCGTGCTGCCATTGCAGCCCCGCTCGCAAGACCAGCGGCCCGCTGGGCTCGGCCGGTGGCTCGGGCGGCCAGGCGTTCGGTTGTGCCCAGACCGGCACCACCGCCAGAGCACCTGCCCACACGGCAAGGCCAGCACAGCGCGCAGCTGCGGGGGTGAGGTTCGCAAGAGGCCACTGGGCTCGCATGGGGCGGGTCTTTCAGTAAGCCTTGGCATCCTTGAAGACCAGGGCAATGGTGCGGGCGATGATGCGCAAATCCAACCCTAAAGACCAGTGCCGCAGATAGTCCAGGTCCAAGTCGATGCGGGCCTGCATCTTGTCCAGGGTGTCGGTCTCCCCGCGCTGGCCATTGACCTGGGCCCAGCCGGTGATGCCGGGCCTGACCTTGTGCCGCACCATGTAGCCCTTGATCATCTTGCGATAGAGCTCGTTGTGGGCTACTGCGTGCGGGCGAGGCCCAACAATGCTCATGCGACCTTGCAGCACATTGATGAACTGCGGCAGCTCATCGAGCGAGGTACGCCGCAAAAATGCGCCCAACCGCGTCACGCGGCGATCGCCCAGCCGCGCCTGCTCGATACGCGGACCGTCCTCAGTGACGCTCATCGAGCGGAACTTGTAGACACGAATCTGCTGGCCATCGAGGCCATAGCGGCGCTGCACGAAGATCGCCGGCCCGGGCGACTCAAGGCGCACCCCCAGCGCAATGAGCAGCATCAAAGGCGCCATCAGCAGCAAGATCACACTGGCCAACAGCAAATCACTGCCGCGCTTGAGTACGCCGGTCCAGCCACGAAACGGCGTGTCACAGACCGAGATCACCGTCACACCGCACACCTTATCGCTGCGAGCCTGTATCAGGTCGGTGATGAACATGTCGGGCACGAAATAAATGGACGCGGTGGTGTCCTTGAGCTCATCGAGCAGTTGCAAGATGCGCGGGCTCGAAGACATGGGCAGTGACAGGTAGATCAGCTGAACCTGGTGTCGCAGGACGTACTCGGACAGCTCAGCCAGGCGACCCACCAGGGGCCGGGCTTGCGGCGCGTCCTGCACAAAGCGGTTGCGGTCGTCAAAAAATCCGAGCAGGCGTATGCCCTCATCGGGTCCTTGACCCAGGCGCTCGGCCAGCTCCAGCCCTTGCGGGTTCAGGCCCACAATCACGGCCCGACGGGGCGGGCCTTGCAAACGGCTCAGGCCCGGTGCGGTCAGGCGCAGCGCCCGATGCAAGGCCAACTGGGCCGCTGGGGCCAACCACAAGCCATGCCCAAGCACTCGGCTGTCAAACACGGCCAGGTAGTCGGTCAGTTGGCCAACGACGGCCAGCACGGCCGCCCGCCAAGCCCAGCGCACAACAATCTGCAAGGCCGTGGGCCCAAACCCCAGATGCCGCAGCGCGGGACCAGGAAAGGCCAGCAGAAAGATCAGCAAGGCCAGAACCATGGTCGCCGGGTCGACTTGGCCGGTCATGGCCCAGGTCAGCAGCAGCAGACTGAGCACCGGCATCAGCGGGTCGGCCACTGCCTCGATCGTATGGATCAGCGGGCTGCGGGTGGGCAGGGAAGTGCGGCCCCAGGGCGACCAGGCCGACCGAAGAATCCGCGACGACTCAGCCATGCCGGCGTCCTGTACGGTCCGCAGCACCCAGCGGCCCACGACGGCTGCGGCTGGCCGCAGCATCACGCGCGGAGGCGAGAAAAACATGAGGGCATGAGAGCGTCATCGGTCGCTCATTGTTCGGTCAGCGCAAGCGGCGCCGCGTAGGACGAAACCGACTGCACCCGACAGGCCCGCACCCAAGCGCAGCACCGGGCCAGGGTTAGAATCGGCCGCGTCAGGAGAGCGTCTTTCCCAGCAAAGACCGCCGAAGGCGCAGGCCCTTGCCTCACACCGCAACGGGCTGAACGCTCAGGCACCCAGGACTGACAAGCGCAGCGACCTTACGTGCTGCGATCCCGTCTGGAGAGAGGCCCGCCGCCGAGCCGGCCCACCGAAGGAGCAAACCCGCATCGCCGGGTGAATCTCTCAGGTAAAGAGGACAGAAGGGCAGCCCATGATGCGTCATGGCCCTTGCCTTTGTCTGGAGTTGTCCTTGCCTGCTGCCCCCGCTGATCCTGCTGCGCTCGAGCGCACCGCGCTGCATGCCCTGCATCTGGAACTCGGCGCCCGCATGGTGCCCTTCGCCGGCTACGAGATGCCGGTGCAATACACGGCGGGTCTGATGGCCGAGCACCGCCACACGCGCCAGGCCGCGGGGCTGTTTGATGTGTCCCACATGGGGCAGTTGCATCTCTTGGGCGCCGAGGCTGCCCCGGCCCTGGAGAGCGTGATCCCGATGGATGTGATGGGGCTGGGGCTTCATAGGCAGCGCTATGGTCTGCTGCTCAATGAGGCGGGAGGGATCGTCGACGACCTGATGTTCGTCAATCGTGGCGAAGACCTCTTTTTGATTGTCAACGGCGCCTGCAAGCAGGCCGATCTGGCCTATTTGCAGGAGCGCATCGGCCAGCGCTGCACCGTGCTGCCCCGGTTCGATCGCGCCTTGCTGGCGCTGCAGGGCCCGCAGGCGGTGACCGCTCTGACCCGCCTGCTACCGGCTGTGCAGCAGCTGGTCTTCATGACCGGCATGGCTTCGGCCTGGCAAGGCGAGCCGCTGTACGTCACCCGCAGTGGCTACACCGGCGAGGACGGCTTTGAGATCTCCCTGCCGGCTTCAATCGCCGAGGACTTTGCCCGTGTCTTGCTGGCCCAACCCGAGGTGCAGCCCATCGGCCTGGGGGCGCGCAATTCCTTGCGCCTGGAGGCTGGCTTGTGCCTCTACGGCAACGACATCGACGCCACCACCACACCGGTCGAGGCGGGTCTGACCTGGGCGCTGCAAAAAGTCCGACGCAGCGGCGGCGCACGCGCCGGCGGCTTTGTCGGTGCACACCAGGTGCTGGGCCAGTTGGAAGGCACCGCGCCCTTGAACCGACAGCGGGTGGGCCTGCGGGCCCTGGAACGGGTGCCGGTGCGTGATCACACTGAGCTGGAGGACCTGAGCGGAAGGCCTTTGGGCCAGGTCACCAGCGGCTTGCTGGCCCCCACAGTGGACCAGCCCATTGCCATGGGCTATGTCCCGCCCCACTGCGCGGCGGCTGGCACCCGACTGAACGCCCGCGTGCGCGGCAAGGCGGTCCCGCTGGAAGTGGTGCCGTTGCCCTTCGTCCCGCCGCGCTATGTGCGCGGCTGATACTCTCCACCCTCTTCACAACAAACCCTCAGGACGCCCATGATCAAGTACACCGCAGACCACGAATGGATCCGCATCGAAGGCCAGACCGCCACGGTCGGCATCACGCAGCATGCCCAGGACGCGCTGGGCGACGTGGTGTTCGTCGACCTGCCTGAGGTCGGCAGCACGCTGGCCCACAAGGCAACCGCCGGCGTGGTCGAGTCGGTCAAGGCTGCTGCCGATGTCTACATGCCCGTCAGCGGCAAGATCCTAGAAGTCAATGAGGCCTTGCGGGCCGATCCCTCGCTGGCCAACACCGACCCGATGGGCGCCGGCTGGTTTTTTAAGGTCGAGCTTTCGCAGCCGGCGGAGATCGACGGCCTGCTCGATGAAGCCGACTACGCGCGCCTGAGCAGCTAAACCCCCAACCTGTTGTCCCTCTACCACCGAGCCTTGCCATGCTGATGTCTGCCACTGCCCCCTTGCGCGAACTGGAAAACCCGCAGGAATTCATCGCTCGCCACATTGGCCTGACGGCCGAAGATGAGGCCCGCATGCTCAGCGCCATCGGCCAGGCTTCGCGACGCGCCCTCATGGAAGCGGTGGTGCCCCCGTCGATCGCCAGACGCACGCACATGGCCATCGAGCCAGGGCTTAGCGAGGCGCAGGCGCTGGCAGAGCTCAAACAGCTGGCGGCGGGCAATCAGGTCTTCAAAAGCTTTATCGGTCAGGGCTACCACGGCACCCACACACCCACGGTGATCCTGCGCAACATCCTGGAAAACCCGGCCTGGTACACCGCCTACACCCCCTACCAGGCCGAAATTTCGCAAGGCCGCATGGAGGCGCTGGTGAACTTCCAGACCCTCATCACCGACCTGACCGGCATGCCCATAGCCAACGCTTCGATGCTTGACGAGGCCACCGCAGCGGCCGAAGCCATGACGCTGGCCAAGCGCAGCGTCAAAAGCAAAAGCTCGGTGTTTCTGGTGGCCGATGATTGCCATCCGCAAACGCTGGAAGTGATCGAAACCCGGGCACGGCCGTTGGGCATCATCGTCAAGGTGGCCAGCCGCAGCCAGCCCCTGTCGAGCCTGATGGCTGCGGGCGACTTCTTCGGCGCCCTGGCCCAGTACCCGGCCACCGATGGTGCCATTCATGATCTGCGTCCGCTGGCCGAGCTGGCCCATCTGCATCAGGCCGCCTTCTGCGTGGCGGCCGACCTGCTGGCGCTGACCCTGCTCGAACCGCCAGGCCAGTGGGGTGCCGACATCGTGGTGGGCACCACGCAGCGCTTTGGCATGCCCATGGGCGCTGGCGGCCCTCATGCAGCCTACCTGGCCTGCCGCGATGACTACAAGCGTTCACTGCCCGGCCGCCTGGTGGGCGTGAGCGTCGATGCACAAGGCCACAGCGCCTATCGACTGGCCTTGCAAACGCGCGAGCAGCATATCCGCCGAGAAAAGGCGACCTCCAACATCTGTACCGCACAGGTGCTGCCGGCGGTGGTAGCCAGCATGTACGCGGTCTACCACGGGCCGGCGGGCCTCAGGCGTATCGCCCGGCGCGTGGCCAGCTACACCGCCATCCTGGCGCGCGGCCTGCGTGACCTGGGGGTTGAGGTGCAGACCGAATTTGCCTTTGACACCCTGCGGGTGCATACCGGGGCGGCTACCGAGGCCGTGCTGCAGCGTGCGCGGCAGCACCGCTGCAATCTGCGTCGCCTGGGACAGGACACACTGGGCATCAGCCTGGATGAAACCACCACCCGGGAAGACCTCGAACAGCTGTGGGGCTTCTTTGCCTCGGCCGGCCAGACCTTGCCCAGCGTCAGCGACCACGAAAGCGGCATCGAGACCCTGATTCCCCTGGACCTGCGGCGCACCAGTGCCTTCCTAACCCATCCGGTGTTCAATAGCCACCACAGCGAAACCGGCATGCTGCGCTACATCCGCAGCCTCAGCGACAAAGACCTGGCCCTCGATCGCAGCATGATCCCGCTGGGCAGCTGCACCATGAAGCTCAATGCCACCAGCGAGATGATCCCCATCACCTGGCCGGAGTTTGCGCAGATCCATCCCTTCGCGCCGGCCGATCAATTACAGGGCTATGCCCAGCTGGACCGACAGCTGCGCCACTGGCTCTGCGAGGCTACCGGCTATGCCGGCATCAGCTTGCAGCCCAATGCCGGCTCGCAAGGCGAATACGCCGGCCTGCTGGTGATCCAGGCCTATCACCGGGCCCGCGGTCAGGGGCACCGCAATATCTGCCTGATCCCCAGCAGCGCGCACGGCACCAACCCAGCCAGCGCCCAGATGGTGGGCCTTCAGGTGGTGGTGACCCAGTGCGATGAACACGGCAATGTGGACATGGCTGACCTGCGCGCCAAATGCGAGCAGCACAGTGACCATCTGGCGGCGGTGATGATCACCTACCCCAGCACCCACGGGGTGTTTGAAACCCAGGTCAAGGCCCTGTGCGAACTGGTGCACCAGCACGGCGGGCGGGTGTATGTGGATGGAGCCAACATGAATGCGCTGGTGGGCGTGGCCGCCCCCGGTGAGTTTGGCGGCGATGTCAGTCACCTGAACCTGCACAAGACCTTCTGCATTCCGCACGGCGGCGGTGGCCCGGGCGTGGGTCCGGTGTGTGTGGTGGAAGACCTGGTGCCCTACCTGCCCGGCCATGCCACGGCTGGGGTACCCGTCAACGGGGTGGGGGCCGTCAGTGCGGCGCCTTTGGGTAACGCGGCCGTGCTGCCGATTTCCTGGATGTACTGTCGCATGATGGGCGCTGAAGGTCTGCGGCATGCCACCGAGTCGGCCATTCTGGCGGCCAATTACATCAGCCGCCGATTGGCGCCCCACTACCCCACGCTCTATACCAGCGAAGACGGCTATGTGGCGCACGAATGTATTTTGGATCTGCGTCACTTCAAGGACAGCTGCGGCGTCATGGCCGAAGATGTGGCCAAGCGCCTGATGGACTATGGCTTTCATGCACCCACCCTGAGCTTTCCGGTGGCCAACACCTTGATGGTCGAGCCGACCGAGAGCGAGACGCTGCAGGAAATTGACCGCTTCATCGAGGCCATGATTGCCATCCGTCAGGAGATCGCGCAAATCGAGGCGGGTCAATGGCCCCGGGACGATAACCCGCTGAAAAACGCGCCGCACACTGCCGCCCGTGTACTGGGCCAGGATTGGCCGCACCCCTACTCGCGCGAGCTGGCGGCTTTTCCGGTGCCGCGCCTGAAGCAGGGCAAGTATTGGCCGCCGGTAGGCCGGGTCGACAATGTCTGGGGTGACCGCAATCTGTTTTGCAGCTGTGTGCCGGTCAGCGCCGGGGACTGAATCCGGTTCATGACACCCCGACAGGCCGCCGACGTTCTGCACCTCAAAGGCTTGAAGCTCTGAGTCATGAATGCAGGACTGTGGCTGACCGTCCTGCTGATCGGGGCCTATTTCGCCCTGCTGGCCTGGTCCCTCAAGCACCGCGGCCGAACTTTGCGCGGCCCTTGGTTCTTTTTTTTGCGCGCCTTCTTTCCGAACTGGAAATTTTTCCATGCGGTGGGCCGTGCGCCGCGACTGTACGTGCGTGGGCAAGATGCGCAGGGACAGTGCGGGCCCTGGCAGCGCGTCTACCCTCAATTGCCCAGGCGAGCACTGCACCTGCTGCACAACCCGGCCGTCAATCTGGCCCTGACGCAGCAAAACCTGGTGGATCATCTGGCCCAGGACATCAATGACCTGCCGGAGGGCGCCGACCCGCGCCAATGCGTGAGCTATGCGCTGGTGTGCCGGTTGGCGGTCGATGCCTTGCGGGGTGGCTGCTGGGGCGAGCAGCCCCTGATCCATCAGCCCATGCCCGAGGCGCGGGCCTGGCAGATGGAGCTGCGCATGGAGCACCCGGGCCTGCCCGGCCACGCGCCGGAGAGCGTGCTGATGCTGCAGTCGGCCCTGACGCCACTACCGAAGCGAGCGGACTGAGGCATGGACCTGAGCCTGGCCGCAAGGTTGTTCGAGGTGTTGCTGGGCTGGAGCCTGGCTTTGCAGTCGCTGGAATACCTACGGATCGTCCGCATGGATCGGATCAGCCATTGGCCGGTGCAAAGACAGGAGTTGCCCGCCGGGCTGTCGGTGCTCCTCGATGGGCTGATGCAGCCCGGCCCCTACCGCGCCCTGCTGGTGCTGCGCCTGATGCTGGCTCTGATCCTCATGGCCGGCGGGTTGGGCCTGCTGGGATCATTGCTGCTGTTTCTGATCGCCCTGGTGTTGCTGTTTCGCTGGCGCGGGGCCTTCAATGGTGGCAGTGACTTCATGACCCTGGTGGGCTTGAGTGGTTTGCTGCTGGCCCATGCGGGCCAGGCTCTGGGCCACAGCCAAATAGGATGGACCGCTGCCCTGTGGTACGTCACCCTGCAGACGGTAACTTCGTATTTTGTTTCGGGCTGGGTCAAGCTGCTGCGTCCGGAATGGCGCAGCGGCGCGGCCCTGCCCGTGTTCCTGGACTCGGGTGTCTATGGGCCCTTGCCAGAGGGCAGCGTATTTCGCCGACCCCGAGTCGCCCGTGCGGTGAGCTGGGGCTTTACCGTCTGGGAGGGCTGCTTCGTCCTGGCCCTGCTCGACCAGCGACTGGCCATCCTGTTTTGCGCCAGTGCCGTGTTGTTCCACTTTCTGGTGTACCGGTACTTCGGACTCAATCGTTTCTTCTGGGCCTGGCTGGCCAGCTTTCCAGCTGTGATTTACTGCGCCCTGCCCTGAGCCTGGCGCCGCATCGCGCCGAGGTCGGCGCTCCTACTCCACCCAGCCACCTTGTGCGAATGCGTGGGAGCCGCGCCCTCGCGGCGATGGGGCCCGATTTCTAGACCGGGTTGCATCCCGAGCCGCATCGCGCCGAGGGCGGCGCGCCCACCCCACCCAGCCACCTTGTGCGAATGCGTGGGAGCCGCGCCCTCGCGGCGA
>CAZATV010000076.1:0-14257 GCA_964488145.1 uncultured Polaromonas sp. | reverse complement strand
TGGAAGGCGTGCGCAATGTGATTGCGGTGGCCTCAGGCAAGGGAGGCGTCGGCAAAAGCACGACGGCCGTCAATTTGGCCCTTGCCCTGGCCGCCGAGGGTGCCCGGGTGGGTCTGCTCGATGCCGACATCTACGGGCCGAGTCAGCCGACCATGACCGGCACCCATGGCAAGCCCGAAACGCTGGACGGCAAATTGATGGAGCCCAAGCTCAAGCACGGCCTGCAGATCAACAGCATTGGCTTTCTGGTCAGCGACGACCAAGCCATGGTCTGGCGCGGCCCTATGGCCAGCCAAGCCCTGGAGCAGCTGATCACCCAGACCCGCTGGCAAGACCTCGACTATCTGATTGTCGATATGCCGCCGGGCACCGGCGATATCCAGCTGACGCTGGCGCAAAAAGTGCCGCTGACCGGTGCGGTGATCGTCACCACGCCGCAGGATATCGCCCTCATCGATGCAAAGAAAGGCATCAAAATGTTCGAGAAGGTGGGCGTACCCATCCTCGGCCTGGTGGAAAACATGGCGGTACACGTTTGTAGCGCCTGCGGACATGTCGAACACATCTTCGGTGCTGAAGGTGGCCGAAAGATGGCGGAGCAATACGGCATCGACTGGCTCGGTGCCCTGCCGCTGTCCATCGACATCCGCCTGCAGGCCGACAGCGGACACCCGACCGTAGCGTCCCATCCTGACAGCGAAGCGGCCCACCTCTATCGCGAGATCGCCCACAGGCTGGCCGTGAAGGTGGCTCTGAAGGCAAAGGATTTTTCAGCGCGGTTCCCCACCATCACCGTTTCGCGGGATACCTGAGCACGGGTCCCGACGTGTCCGCCTGTCTCCTGGCGACCGCCGGCACCCGAGCGCGAGGCGGACGCCATCCCTCTGGCCTGACTAGACCCGGTGCAAATCCCTCGGCGTATCGCTCACCTGGACATGGATGCTTTCTTTGCATCCGTGGAACTGCTGCGCTATCCCCAGCTCCGGGGGCTTCCTCTGGTCATCGGTGGCGGGCGGGGCGGACCCGATCCTGCACTGGTCGAGACCTATGGTTCGACCCAGGCCATTCCTTTGGAAGCATTTGCCAGGCTCAAGGACTATGTCGGCCGCGGTGTCATCACCACCGCCACCTACGCAGCCCGTCAATTCGGCGTCGGCTCGGCCATGGGCATGATGAAGGCCGCTCGGCTATGCCCGCAGGCGCTGGTACTGCCGGTGGATTTCGAGGAAATCCGGCGCTATTCGCAAGCCTTCAAAGCGACCATCAAAGAGATCGCGCCCCTGGTCGAGGACCGTGGGGTTGACGAGGTTTACATCGACTTCACCGATGTGCCCGGCGGCCAACGTGAAGGTGGCCGTTCTCTGGCCCGGCTGATCCAGCGCAGCATCTTCGACCGCACCGGACTGACCTGTTCCATTGGTGTGGCCCCCAACAAGCTGATCGCCAAGATGGCCAGCGAGTTCAACAAACCCAACGGCATCTCCATCGTCTACGAATCCGACCTGCAAACGGCCATCTGGCCGCTGGCTTGCCGAAAGATCAATGGCATCGGTCCTCGATCCGACGAAAAGCTTCAGCGTTTGGGCATACGCACCATCGGCGAGCTGGCCGCGTGTGATCCCGCCTGGCTGATCGAGCAGTTTGGCAAGGCCACCGGCCGCTGGATGCACGAGGCGGCCTGGGGACGGGACGACCGACCGGTGGTCACACACAGCGAACCGGTCTCGATGAGCCGCGAGACCACCTTCGACCGAGACCTGCACCCCGTGCGCGACCGGGCGCAATTGAGCGCGCTGTTCACCGGCTTGTGCGAACGGGTGGCGGCAGACCTGCAGCGCAAGGGCTATCGGGGCCGCACCATCGGCATCAAGTTGCGCTACGAGGATTTCCGCAGCGTGACCCGGGACCATACCCTGGAGCAGGCCACCGACGATCCAGTGACCATCCGGCAGGCAGCCGGTCAATTGCTCAAGCGGGTGCCTTTAGACAAAAGGCTGCGGCTGTTGGGGGTCAGGGTCGGTTCGTTGCTCAAGTCTGGATGAAAGTCCTCCATGGCGCCGAGGGCCGCGCGCCCTTCGTCTCGTCAAAAGAGTCTCGCCAACCTTCATAGCAGCGGCACCCTTAGGGTGGGAGCCTCCTCTGAGGAAACTACACCCTCGACGCGATCTGCAGCCCGCGAGGGAGCCGCGCCCTCGCGGCAATGAAGTCCTGCTGCGCCGGCAAACTATTGACGCGCAGTTCGGACCTGTGAGGGCAGGGGCTGCGGGAAGCTGGTTCTAAAGGGATTGATATCCAGCCCACCACGCCGGGTGTAACGCGCATACACGGCCAGACGGCTGGGGCGGCAGCGATTCCAGACATCCATGAAGATGCGCTCGACGCACTGTTCATGGAACTCATGGTGGTTCCGAAAGCTCACCAAATACTGCAGCAGTCCGCCCTGATCGATCTGCGGGCCGCTGTAGCTGATCTGAACGCTGCCCCAATCGGGTTGCCCCGTCACCAGACAGTTGCTCTTGAGCAAGCGACTGGTCAGGACCTCGCTCACCGGCTGTTCGTCGAAGGCCGCAGTCAGCAGCTGCGGCGCTGGGGTGTAGTGCTGGCATTCAATGTCCAACCGGTCCAGGTTCAAACCATCAAGCTCGGCGATGGCCTGCTGGTCAAAGTCCTCGGGCGCAATCAGCCGGATGCCCACCGCCGCAGGCTCCGAAGCCTGCCCTCCCCACAGCGCCCGGCCCAAATCGGTCCTCAGTCGGGTCTGTACATCGGCCGCATCGGCAAAGCGGCTGCCGGTAAAACTGCCCAAATAGAGCTTGAGCGACTTGCTCTCGATGATGTTCGGACTTTCGCAGGGCACCACACACTGCATCAACGCTACCTGTGGCTTGCCGCGCAGGTTGAGCCAGCTCAGCTCATATGCGGTCCACAGATCGGCGCCCATGAAAGGCAGGTCTGAAACGATCCCGATTTCCTGACGCTTGGGCAGACGCGCCAAGGGAAACAGCAGGCTTGGATCGTACTGATCGGGGTAGCCAGTGGCCTTGCCCAGGGTTGATTGTTCAGGTGTGTTCATGCGCCCATTGTCCGTGTGCGGTCCTAATCGAAGCGCCCCTCGCGCAGCCATTTGGTCGCAATCCATTTTTCACCGCGCAGCACCGGCGCACCGGCATGCAGCGAACGGCTGGACGGGTCAGACCGGCTGTAGTTGAAGAAGACCGCATTGCCGCGTACCGGCAGACATTCGAACTGCACATCCGGGAAGGTGGTGGCGCCGCCGGCCTCGGGCTCATTGAGATACATCACCACCGTAGCCACCCGCTGCCCACCTCGCTTGAGGATGGTCGGAGTGCCTGGCTCCTGGGGATCAAAGTAGTCGTAATGCGGCTTGTATTGGGCGCCCGGCCCATAGCGCAGAACCTGCAGGCCCTCGCCGTTTTCCATCGGCCAGTCCAGCAGCCGCGCCAGCCGCCGTTCAATGCGCTCAATCAGCGCACTCTCGCCGCGCCTGAAGAACATGCCCTGACTGGTTCGGTCGGCGTTTTCCTCTTCGCCCCCCGTCTTGACCGAGACTGTCAGCGACCGGCTCAAACGCGGCCGAGCCTCTTCGATCAGGGCCTGACACTCCTGGGCGTCGAGCAACTGACCCAGGACCATCAGTTGCGGATCACGCATCAAGGCCAGCACCTGTACCTGGCGATCACCAGCATCAAGCCAGGTCTGCTCCCCTACCCCCCGGGGCCAGGGGACCGCACGCGGCAAGGGGTCCACAGCCGAGGCAGCCTCATGCGCCTGCAGCGCCGCTGGCTTGAGCCCGGTGAAATCACAGGCCTGCATGTGGTCCCAGCCAGAATCACGCAGAGCCTTGTAGAGGGCCCGGTCGTCAAAGCCAGCGGCACGCTGCGCCACCAGCCACTGCTCGACGCTGCGGCGCATTTCTTGAGTGATCAGAACAGGCATGTGCGGTCTACGAGCCGAATCGGTGCTCAAGCCCCCTGACGCCGGCGGAAGACCAGGCGCTCAGGTTCCGATACCTCGGGCACAAAGGCATAGCCTTCACGGTCGAAGCCCTCCAGCTTGGCCGGTGTGTCCACCTTTTTTTCAATGGCGTAACGGGCCATCAGTCCACGAGCCCGCTTGGCCATGAAGCTGATGATCTTGTACTTGCCGGCCTTGAACTCCTCAAAGACACACTGCACCACCGGCAGCTCGAGGGCCTTGAGGTCTACTGCCTTGAAATACTCCTCGCTGGCCAGATTCACCAACACCGGTTTTTTGTGACCCTGAGCGCGTTCATTGAGATAGTCAGCGATTCGGCGGCCCCAAAACTGGTAGAGGTTCTTGCCCCGGGCATTGGGCAGGCTGGTTCCCATCTCCAGCCTGTAGGGTTGCATCCAGTCGAGCGGGCGCAGCACACCGTAGAGCCCGCTGAGAATGCACAGGTGCTCTTGCGCCCAATCGAGCTGCGCCGGCTTGAGGCTGCGGGCATCCAGCCCTTCGTAAACGTCGCCATTGAAAGCCAGCAACGCCTGTCGCGAATTTTTGGCGGTGAATTGGTCTGTCCAAGCTTGGTAGCGGGCGGCATTGAGTCCGGCCAAAGCATCGGAAAGGTCCATCAGCTCGGCAATTTGCTGGGGTGAGCGTTGGCGCAGCAGGGCGACCAGCTCGCTTGAATGCTCGACAAAACCCGGTTGGGTATGAGCCAGCCCAGCTGGCAGCGGCGATTCATAGTCCAGGGATTTGGCAGGCGAGAGCAGAAAAAGCATGAGGCAAACGTCGGAAAGAGAAAATCCGACAATTATGGGCCGGCCCGCAAGCTGGTGCACGCATTCGAAACCACTTCCTCTGAAACCCCATCGCCTTGCAGGCAGGACCCTCGTGAGCCAGCTCTTCACCCCCTACACCTTTGAAGCGCCCGACCAGTCATTGACCCTGGCCAACCGATTGGTCGTGGCCCCGATGTGCCAGTATTCCTGCACCGATGGACAGGCCAACGACTGGCACCTGATGCACTGGGCCATGCTGCTCAACAGCGGCGCCGGTCTGGTGACCCTGGAGGCCACCGCCGTCAGCCCCGAGGGCCGCATCACCCCAGGCTGCCTGGGGCTTTGGGATGAGTCCACTGCCGCCGCCCTGAGCGAGACCCTCCAGCGTGCACGTCGGCTGGCCCCCCCAACGCCGGTGTGCATACAACTCGGCCATGCCGGGCGCAAAGCCTCCAGCGAGGTACCCTGGCGCGGAGGCCAGCTGATCGCCGCCGATCAGGGCGGCTGGCAACCCTGGGGGCCCAGCGCCCTGCCCCATTTGCCGCAAGAGGCACCGCCTCGAGTGCTGGACGCGCAAGGAATCAGCCAAATCCGTGAGGATTTTGTATCGGCTGCGCGTCGCAGCGCTGAAATCGGTCTTGAGGCCATCGAACTGCACGCAGCGCACGGCTATCTCCTGCACCAGTTCCTCTCGCCACTGAGCAATCAGCGCACCGATGCCTATGGCGGCAGCTTCGACAATCGCATCCGTTTGACACTGGAAGTCTTCTCAGATGTTCGCCGTGTTTTCGGCGGCGCGCTGGGCGTGCGCATCTCGGGGACCGATTGGGTCGATGGCGGCTGGACCGTGGAGGAAACTGCAGAGCTGGCCTGCCGGCTCAAGGCCTTGGGTGCCCAGTTCGTGCATATTTCCTCCGGCGGCGTGTCGCCGCTGCAGAAGATACCCGTCGGGCCTGGGTACCAGGTGCCGCTGGCGCGCGAAGTGCGCCGCCGCTCCGGCCTGTGCACCTTCGCGGTTGGCATGATCACCGAGCCCCAGCAGGCCGAGGCGGTACTGGCCAGCGGCGATGCGGATCTGGTGGCAGTGGCTCGGGCCTTTCTTTATGACCCGCGCTGGGGCTGGCATGCCGCTGCGGCTCTGGGCGCTCATGTCCGGGCGCAACCTCCTTACTGGCGCTGCCCACCGCGAGAGGCCGCCTCGGTTTTTGGGCCGGATGCGCGAATCGGCATGAGGTAAGGCCAACGCAGCCGGGGCGCTGTTCCCGCAAGGACGGGCCAACCGTTCATGCGGGGGCGCCACCCTCGGCGCGATATCGCAGGGACCTAACGCAAATCGCCGGCCAGCGAGGCCAGAGTTTCCGGCGCGATCGTCACATGGGCCGGATAGTTGGTGTGATCACACCCCAGCTTGACTGCAGCACCGGCCTTGATGGCAGCGCACTGACCGGGGTTGAATTCGAACCGAAGGAAATGCACGGCCGAGGTTTTTTCCTCGTTCTCACGCTCAAGGTCCTCATCAGCAATGGCATACACCCGGCCTTCACCCTCCACCTCGACGAACAAACGGTCTTCAACACCGATCAGGCGTTTGAGTTCTCGCTTGCGCTCGTTGATATCGGGGTATTCGATCAGCAGGGTCGCCTTCCAGTTGGTGCCATCGGGTACCAGAGGCGCATAGGCCTCCACCTCGTGCTCGATACCCTCTTCCTCAAAAATCTTCTCGATGCGCAGCATCTCCTGAATCTGATAGCGAATCGTGATCTCGCTTTCGAATTGCACATTCAGGTGATCGCCAAGCTGCACGCTGCGCAGGTGCCGGTGCTTGACCACGCTGGGCTTGTTCTCTTTGCGCCACCTGCTGTAGGCCTCCAGCGTCATGAGGCTCTCGCGGGTGACTTTTCCAGTCAGTTGCATGATTGCGTCCTTTCTCGCCGTGGGCCATCGACGCCCCCAGCTTGTTCAGTAGATACGAATTACTTGAGGCCGTAGGCTGTGCGAATCAAGGTCAACGGATGTTTTTGCGGCACTTCACCGAGTTTGTTGACCTCGAAACCCTGAGCAATGTGGTGACCACCCAGCGGGCAGTCACTGGAAATGACATCGGGCGCCCCACCATCCTTGTGCTGAGCCATGGCCTTGAACAGCGGCTTGCCAATCTTCATGGCCTGATCGTGAAAACCCTTCTTCACGCCGAAGGTGCCCGCATGGCCTGAACAGCGCTCGTGGGTGTGAACGCTGGTACCCGGCACCATCTTGAGCATCTCCTCGGTCTTCTTACCGATGTTCTGCACCCGGCCGTGGCAGGGGATTTGGTAGCTGACCTTGCCCAGGCTCTGCGGGAACTCAGTCTTGAGCAGGCCATCACGCTTGCGCGCCATCAGGTACTCAAACGGGTCCCACATATGCTCCTTGACCAGTTGCACCTCGGCATCGTCCGGGTACATGAGCGGAATCTCTTGCTTGAACATCAGGGTACAGCTGGGCACCGCGCTCAAGATGGCAAAGCCGTCGCGGGCGTAGCGGGCGAGCACGGGAATGTTGGCCTGCTTGCTCTCGTCGACCGACTCGAGATCACCCAGCTCCAGTTTGGGCATGCCGCAGCATTGCTCCTTCTCGACAATCACGTATGGGACCTCGTTGTGGTCGAGGATTTTGAGCAGGTCGTGACCGATGCCCGGCTCGTTGTAATTGACATAGCAGGTGGAGTAGATCACCACCTTGCCCGGGGTGGTGGCTCCATCCTTGACTTGGCTGCTGTGAGCCTCGGGCGCGCTCGAACGGAACTTGTGCGTGGCCAGGGAAGGCAGCCAGGCCTTCTGATCCACCCCGAGGGTCGATTCCATCACCTTGCGAGCCAAAGAGGTTTTGTTGACCGCATTGATGGCCTGCACCACGATCGGGATACCCGCAAACGAGCCATGCACATCGGTGGAGGCGAGGAAGCGCTCGCCCGCGCCGACCTCCCCCTTCTTGAACTTGATGGCCTTGGCCCGCAACATCGTGTGCGGAAAATCCAGATTGAACTCATGCGGAGGCACATACGGGCACTTGGTCAGGTAACACAGATCGCACAGATAGCACTGGTCAACGACCTTCCAGTAATCCTTTTTCTCAACGCCATCGACCTCGCCGGTCGGGCCCTCGTCCACCAGATCAAACAGGGTGGGAAACGAGCCGCACAGGCTGACACAGCGGCGGCAGCCATGACAGATGTCGAAGATGCGCTCCATCTCCTGGAAGGTGGCCTCCTCGTTGTAGAACTCGGGGTTCTTCCAGTCGATGGGGTGTCGGGTAGGGGCCTGCAAATTGCCTTCGGTGGCCATAGGGGGTTCTCTATTTACGAATCAAAACGGGGGAAAGGCCGTATCGGCTTGGGAAAGGGCTGGCGGCTACGCCAAGCCTTTCTGAAACCGAACACCCCAGGGAACACTTACGCGCACACCTGGGGTGTGGGAATGCGGGCCGCCTTCGAGGCCAGCCCGCAAGGATGCCGGGATCAGTCCTTCAGGTCGGCCAGAGCCTTGGCATACCGGTTGGCGTGCGAACGCTCAGCCTTGGCCAGGGTCTCGAACCAGTCGGCCACCTCGTCATGACCTTCTTCGCGGGCGGTCTTGGCCATGCCGGGGTACATGTCGGTGTACTCGTGGGTCTCGCCGGCCACCGCAGAGGCCAGATTGTCACGGGTGCTGCCGAAGGGCATGCCGGTGGCTGGATCGCCGCACTGCTCGAGCCACTCGAGGTGACCGTGCGCGTGACCGGTCTCGCCTTCAGCGGTGGAGCGGAACAGGGCGGCCACGTCGGGCTGGCCTTCAACGTCAGCCTTGTTCGCGAAGTACAGGTAACGGCGGTTAGCCTGGGACTCGCCGGCGAAGGCGGCCTTGAGGTTCTCTTCCGTCTTGGAGCCTTTGAGAGCTGCCATGGAAATCTCCTGATGAGTAAAGGGAAAACACAAACTGCCTGAAAGCCCGTCTGGGCCTCGGACAGCACGCACGATACCGGGAAACCACTGACTCCGTCCAATTGGGTGATTCAATGCCCAGAATTTAGCTAGGCTATCGATCCGCTTTAGGCAAAAGTCTGGGTCAATTGATGAGCGGCGGGTCGAGTCGCTTGCGCCTCTGGGGCTGACCGGGGGCGGCCGCTAGAATCTGGCGCCGTCAAAGCCCCGGACCCGCCCGACCTCTCGCGTCGACGCCCGCTTGTCCCATCCCGAACATGAACACCCGACCTGCCCCCGATCAGCCCGGCCTGCAAGCGCTGGCCAAATCCTTCGAGCCCGCTGCCCTGGAAGCACACTGGGGGCCCGAATGGGAAAAACGGGGCTATGCCACGGCGGGCTACCGGGGCAGCGGCCGCGCTGAGCCCGGACAGGCGGCTTTTTGCATCCAGTTGCCACCGCCCAATGTGACCGGCACGCTGCATATGGGTCATGCGTTCAACCAGACCATCATGGACAGCCTGACCCGCTACCACCGCATGCGCGGGCACAACACCCTGTGGGTGCCGGGCACCGACCACGCCGGCATTGCCACGCAGATCGTGGTGGAGCGGCAGCTACAGGCGCAGGGCATCAGCCGGCACGACATGGGACCCACGCCGGCAGAGGCGCGAAAGAATTTCGTGGCCAAGGTCTGGGAGTGGAAAGAACAGTCGGGTCACACCATCACCGAGCAAATGCGCCGCATGGGTGACAGCGTCGACTGGAACCGCGAATACTTCACCATGGACGAGCAACTGTCGGAGGTGGTCACCGAGACCTTCGTGCGGCTCTACGAGCAGGGTCTGATCTATCGGGGCAAGCGCCTGGTCAACTGGGACCCGGTCCTGATGAGCGCAGTCTCGGACCTGGAGGTCGAAGCCACCGAGTCGGACGGCTCCATGCACTACATCTGCTACCCGTTTGCCGACGGGCCGCAGCTGATCGACGGTGTGATGCAAAAGGGCATGACCATTGCCACCACCCGTCCAGAAACCATGATGGCCGATGGCGCGCTAGCGGTACACCCCGAGGATCAACGCTACCGGCACCTCGTAGGCAAGAGCGTGGATTTACCGCTGTGCGACCGACGCATTCCGATCATCGCCGACGATTTTGTCGACCGCAGTTTCGGCTCGGGCTGCGTCAAGATCACCGGCGCCCATGACTTCAACGACTATGCCTGCGCACAGCGCCATGATCTGCCGCTGATCACCATTTTTACGCTGGACGCGAAGATCAACGACAACGGACCGCTCGCCTACCGCGGCATGGACCGATTTGCGGCCCGCAAGGCGGTCATTGCCGACCTGCAGGCCCAAGGCCTGATGCTCGAGATCAAGCCGCACAAGATGATGCTGCCCATCTGCGCGCGTACCGGCCAGGTGGTCGAGCCCATGCTCACCGACCAATGGTTTGTGGCCATGAACAAGGTCAGCCCTCAGGACCCCAGCGGCAAGAGCATTGCGCAAAAGGCCATCGACGCGGTGCAGAGCGGCCAGGTGCGCTTTGTCCCAGAGAACTGGGTCAACACCTACAACCAGTGGATGAACAACATTCAAGACTGGTGTATCTCACGCCAGTTGTGGTGGGGTCACCAGATCCCAGCCTGGTATGACGAGGACGGACGGGTCTACGTGGCCCACAGCGAAGCCCAGGCCCAGGCGCAGGCGCCGGGCAAGAGGCTCAGACGCGATGAGGATGTGCTCGACACTTGGTACTCCAGCGCCCTGGTGCCCTTTAGCACCATGGGCTGGCCTCAAGCCACCCAGGCCGGCTCATCCCCTGACGCCCCGAGTGACTACGACCTGTACCTGCCCTCATCCGTCCTGGTGACCGGCTACGACATCATTTTTTTCTGGGTCGCCCGGATGATCATGATGACCACGCACTTCACCGGACGAGTGCCGTTTCGCGATGTATACATCCACGGTCTGGTCAAGGACGCGCAGGGCAAGAAAATGAGCAAGAGCGAAGGCAACGTGCTCGACCCGGTCGACCTGATCGACGGAATTGCCCTGGAGCCGCTGCTGGAAAAACGCAGCCAGGGTCTGCGCAAACCCGAAACCGCACCGCAAGTGCGCAAGAACACGCAGAAAGAGTTTCCAGAGGGCATCCCGGCCTACGGCGCCGACGCGCTGCGTTTTACCTTTGCAGCTCTGGCCAGCCTGGGCCGCAGCATCAACTTTGACTCCAAGCGCTGCGAAGGCTACCGCAATTTCTGCAACAAGCTGTGGAATGCCACCCGGTTTGTGCTGATGAACTGCGAGGGTCACGACTGCGGGCTGATGGAGCACACCAAGGAGCAGTGCCAGCCCGGCGGCCCGGCGCACGGCTACATGCGCTTTAGCCAGGCCGACCGCTGGATCGCCTCGGTGCTGCAGCAGGTCGAAGCCGAGGTGGCCCAGGGCTTTGCCGACTACCGACTCGATCAGGTGGCCGCTGCCCTCTATGAATTTGTCTGGAACCAGTATTGCGATTGGTATCTGGAGATTGCCAAGGTTCAACTGCAGCAGGGCGATGCAGCCCAGCAGCGCGCCACTCGCCGCACCTTGATTCGCACGCTCGAGGCGATCTTGCGCCTGGCCCACCCCCTGATCCCCTTCATCACGGAAGAGCTATGGCAGAAGGTCGCTCCGGTGGCCGGCCTGCCCGGGCCTTCGGTCAGTATCGCAAGGTACCCTCAAGCGCAGCCTCAAAAGATCGACCCACAAGCCATCGCCACCATCGACCGTCTCAAGGCCCTGGTCGATGCCTGCCGCAATCTGCGCGGCGAAATGGGGGTCTCCCCTGCCACGCGGCTACCGCTCTACACCCTGGGCGAGAGCGCCTTCATGCGTGAGAACGCCGACTTGCTGCAAGCTCTGGCCAAGCTCAGCGAAGTGCGCGTTTTCGATGATGAAGCGGCCTGGCAAGCCGCTGCCCAGGCCGCGCCGGTGGCGGTGTCGGGTCCCGTCCGGATGTGTTTGTTTGTCGAGGTCGACGTGGCCGCCGAAAAACTGCGCCTGAGCAAAGAGGCGGCACGTCTGGAGGGCGAGATCGTCAAGGCGCAGGGCAAGCTGGGTAACGAGGCATTTGTCGCCAAGGCACCGCCGGCTGTCATCGACCAGGAGAAAAAGAGACTGGCAGAGTTTTCAGGCACGCTGACCAAGATCCGGGCGCAATTGGAGCGCCTGGGCTGACCGGCATCCTGATGAGTGGATCGGCCTGGGCACTGCGCATGCGATGATCGCTCCGCCCACATCAAAAACCCCAAGGCAGATTGCATGAGCTCGAACCTGAAGGTCGCCGTCTTCCCAGTGGCTGGACTGGGCACCCGATTCCTGCCGGCCACCAAGGCGCAGCCCAAGGAAATGCTGCCGGTGGTTGACAAGCCGCTGATCCAGTATGCAGTGGAAGAAGCCTATGCCGCCGGCATACGGCACATGGTGTTTATCACCGGCCGCAGCAAACGGGCCATTGAGGATCACTTTGACACTGCCTACGAACTCGAAAATGAACTCGAGGCGGCGGGCAAACAATCCCTGCTGGAACTGCTGCGCTCGGTGCGTATGGACGACATGCATTTTTCCTATGTGCGGCAGCACCGCATGCTCGGCCTGGGCCATGCAGTGTTGTGCGCCGAGCATGTGGTGGGCAGCAAGCCCTTTGCGGTTTTACTGGCCGATGATCTGATGGTCGGGGAGCCACCGGTGCTAATGCAGATGAGCGAGCAATTTGCCCGGCTGGGCCGATCGGTGCTGGCTGTGCAGGAAGTGCCCCAAGAACACACCCGTCGCTACGGCATCGTGGCGGGTAAGCCCATCGAAGAGCGCATCACCCAGATCGAGCGTATCGTGGAAAAGCCAGCCCCCGAACACGCGCCCTCGCGCATTGGGGTGGCCGGCCGCTATATCCTCACACCCAGCATCTTCAATCACCTGCGCCAGCTGGGCAGCGGTGCAGGCGGCGAGATCCAGCTGACCGACGGCATTGCCCGGCTGATGGCCGACGAGGCGGTTTACGCCTACCAATACCGCGGCAAGCGCTACGACTGCGGCAGCAAAGAGGGCTTTCTGGAGGCTACGGTCGAACTGGCGCTGCAGCACCCGGACATCGGCTCGGGCTTTCGCGAGTACCTTAGACAGCTGCCCCTTCGCTGAGGGATGATGCTCGGGCGGCGGGCGCCAGCAGCACCTGCTCAGCGGCGCTTGAGCAAGTGGATGAATTCGCTGCCGCTGCTTTCCTGTCCGATCAGCTCATTGCCCGTCTGCTTGGCAAAGGCCTGAAAGTCTCGTACCGAGCCGGCGTCGGTGGACATCACCCTGAGCAGTTGACCCGAGCTCATCTCGGCCAGCGCCTTCTTGGCCTTCAGAATGGGCAAAGGGCAATTGAGACCCCGGGTGTCAAGTTCCTTGTCGATCTGCATCATGTTTCTCGGCTCATCGCTTCTCGTTCTTCCCAGGTCATGAACCGGGGCTCGAAATTCCGGGACCTGAGCCAGTCAGCCAGGGCGTAACCGGTGCCGGCCGGCCAGCAGATCAGGTCCTGCGGCTCGTACAGCTTGTATTCAACCAGTTCAGGGGACAGCGAGACGTCCCCTACGGCCTGCGCATGATAGGCGATGATGACCTGGTTCATGCGCCTGAAGTCATAAACACCGACCAGTTGCAGGGCAGTCACCTCCAGGGCGGTCTCCTCCTTGATTTCGCGCGTGATGCCCTCCTGCGGCGTTTCCCCGGCCTCCATGAAGCCGGTGATCAGGGCAAAACGCCGGCCGGTCCAGGCCGCATTACGCGCCAGCAGGATGCGGCCGTCCAGCTCAACAATGCCGGCAAGCACCGGGGTGGGATTGTTCCAGTGGGTGTAGTCGCAAGAGGTGCAGCGCAGGCGCGAAACATCGCCCCCGTCCTCGGGACGGCTTTGCCAGCTCAGGGCACTGGCGCACATCGGACAAAAACGAAATTCAGCCACCCGAACTCCTAAGCTGGAAACACGCCAGTCGACAGATACCGGTCGCCCCGGTCGCAGACGATAAAGACAATCACCGCATGGCTGACCGACTGCGCCACCTGCTGGGCCACCCAGCACGCGCCGGCTGCGGAGATTCCGGCAAAGATACCCTCCTCGCGCGCCAGGCGCCGACACATGTCTTCGGCGTCGGCCTGGCTGACCAAGCGCAGTTCATCGACGTGGCTGGGGTCATAGATACGCGGCAGGTATTCCTGCGGCCACTTGCGGATGCCCGGAATGCGCGAACCCTCGCTGGGCTGCGCGCCGATGATGCGAATGTCCGGGTTCTTTTCCTTCAGATAGCGCGAGACTCCGGTGATGGTGCCGGTGGTCCCCATGGCGCTGACAAAATGCGTGACGCGGCCCTCGGTGTCATTCCAGATCTCGGGGCCAGTGGTCTCATAGTGGATGCGGGGGTTGTCAGGATTGGCGAACTGATCGAGCACCCGGCCCTGGCCCTCGGCCCGCATCTTCTCGGCCAGATCACGCGCATGCTCCATGCCACCCGACTTGGGCGTGAGGATGA